>NZ_JABWQV010000329.1 GCF_014268615.1 Pseudomonas tehranensis
TAGGAGCTGCCGAAGGCTGCGATCTTTTTTAGGCGTTGCGCCAGTTCAGGATCAGCAAGGTCAACACCCCCGCCACAATCCCCCAGAACGCCGAACCGATGGAAAACAGCGTCAACCCCGATGCCGTGACCATAAAGGTGATCAGTGCCGCTTCCCGTTCCCGGGCTTCGCTCATGGCGATGCTCAAGCCATTGATGATTGAACCGAACAGCGCCAACGCCGCGATGGACAGCACCAGTTCCTTGGGCAGCGCCGCAAACAATGCCGCCAGTGTCGCGCCGAACACCCCGGCAAGCCCGTAGAAAATCCCGCACCAGACCGCCGCCGTGTAGCGTTTGTGACGATCCTCATGGGCGTGTGGCCCGGTGCAGATGGCCGCGCTGATGGCCGCCAGGTTAATGCCGTGGGAGCCGAACGGCGCCAGCAGCAGCGAGGCGATGCCGGTGCTGGTGATCAACGGCGAGGCCGGCACGTTGTAACCGTCTGCCCGCAGCACCGCGATGCCCGGCATGTTTTGCGAAGTCATCGCCACCACGAACAGTGGGATGCCGATGCTGATGGTGGCCGCCAGGGAGAAATGCGGCGTGGTCCATACCGGCGTGGCGACTTCCAGGGTAAAGCCGCTGAAGTCCAGCAGCCCCATCAAGCCTGACAGTGCCGTACCGATCAGCAACGCAGCCAGCACCGCGTAGCGCGGCGACAGGCGCTTGACGATCAGGTAGGTGAAAAACATCCCCAGCACCAGGCCGGTTCGATGCTGGGCGGCGACGAAAATCTCGCTGCCGATCTTGAACAGGATCCCCGCCAGCAATGCCGCCGCCAGCGAGGCCGGAATGCGCTTGACCAGGCGCTCGAAGCTGCCGGTCAGGCCACAGATCGTCACCAGCACCGCGCAGGTGATGTAGGCACCGATGGCCTCGCCATAACTGACCCCGCCCAGACTGGTGATCAGCAGCGCCGCGCCGGGTGTCGACCAGGCGATGGTGATCGGTGTGCGATACCGCAACGACAGGCCAATGGAGCACACGGCCATGCCGATGGAAATCGCCCAGATCCACGAAGAAATCTGCCCGCTGGTCAGCCCTGCCGCCTGTCCGGCCTGGAACATCAACACGAGCGAACTGGTGTAGCCGGTCATCATGGCGATGAAACCGGCGACGATCGCTGATGGTGATGTATCGGCCAGCGGACGAAGTGGCGTGGTCGTGACTTCGGTCATGGTGGGCGGTGGTCCTTGTTGTAAATTGCAGGAGGGCGGGGGGCCACAGATTTGGGGTTTAAGCCTAAACTCAACCTCGTTGCCGATTGCAATACAGCCACGTCCGCAAACAGCCGTACAGTCGTGTTGCCATCAGAGGTTGTGTACAATCGCCGTATTATTTACGTGATACTTGCCAGCGACCCGCTGAGGCGTATTACAGTCACGGTCAATTCGCCGCAGTTCTCCCGACTCGAGTGCCCATGAACGAACAGTTGCAACCCCTCAAGAAACAACCGCGAGCAGGCAAAGCCGGTCGCAGCGGAACCCAGGACGATATTGTCTATGCGCATATTTTCGAGGCCATCCTCGAACAGCGCCTGGCGCCCGGTACAAAGTTGAGCGAAGAGGCGTTGGGGGAGATTTTCGGGGTCAGCCGCACCATCATTCGCCGTGCGCTGTCGCGTCTGGCCCACGAAGGTGTGGTGCTGTTGCGGCCCAATCGTGGCGCCGTGGTGGCCAGTCCGAGTGTCGAAGAGGCCCGCCAGGTATTCATGGCCCGGCGTCTGGTGGAGCGGGCAATCACCGAGCTGGCCGTGCAGCACGCCACCGCCGAACAGCTTGCCGAGTTGCGGCAGATGGTCAGCGACGAGCGCGACAGTTTTTCCCGTGGTGACCGTGGCGCCGGCATCCGCCTGTCAGGCGAGTTCCACCTCAAGCTGGCCGAGGCGGCGAAGAATGCCCCGCTGATCAGCTTCCAGCGCAGCCTGGTGTCCCAGACCTCGCTGATCATCGCCCAGTATGAAAGCGGCAACCGCTCCCACTGTTCCTACGACGAACACACCCAATTGATCGACGCCATCGAGGCCCGCGATGCCACCCTGGCGGTGGACCTGATGATGCATCACATGGACCACATCGACAGCAAGCTCAACCTCGACGAAGAAAGCGCGTCGGATGATTTGCATGCGGTGTTTTCGCATTTGTTGCAGAGCAAGAAGCCAGGGCGGTCGACGGCCAAGCTTTGATGGGGTGAATCAGGCGTTCCGAGTTGCCTTCATCGCGAGCAGGCTCGCTCCCACAGTGGATTTGTGTCAGTCACATAACCCCTGTGGGAGCGAGCCTGCTCGCGATTGGCGGTCTGACAGGCGCTAGAAATCTAGCGCTGATGCACCAATCGGCCAGCCGCATAAGTCTGCGCCACCGTCCGGTCATCCCCCAGCGTCATCAACACAAACAACCGCTCGGCAATGTCCCGGGCCTGTTGCAGGCGATAGCTCAGCAGCGGCGTGGCGTTGTAGTCCAACACCAGAAAGTCTGCATCGCTGCCCGGCTGTAAAGTCCCGATTTTGTCTTCCAGGCGCAAGGCCCGGGCGCCGCCAAGAGTGGCCAGGTACAGCGACTTGAACGGGCTCAGGCGGGCGCCCTGCAACTGCATCACTTTGTAGGCTTCGTTCAGGGTTTGCAGCAACGAAAAACTGGTACCGCCCCCCACATCCGTACCCAATCCCACATTCACTTTGTGCTTCTCGGCCATTGGCAGGTTGAACAGGCCGCTGCCGAGGAAAAAGTTCGAGGTCGGGCAGAACGCGATGGCCGAACCGGTCTGTGCCAGGCGCGCGCATTCGTCGTCACACAGGTGCACGCCGTGGGCGAACACCGAACGCTCGCCCAGCAGTTGGTAGTGGTCGTAGACGTCCAGATAACCTTTACGCTCTGGAAACAGTTCCTTGACCCATTGCACTTCCTGGAGGTTCTCACTGATGTGCGTCTGCATGTACAGGTCGGGATATTCGCCCAGCAACTGACCTGCCAGGGCCAGTTGTTCCGGCGTGCTGGTCGGCGCAAAACGCGGGGTCACGGCGTAATGCAGGCGGCCCTTGCCATGCCAGCGCTCGATCAGCGCTTTGCTTTCGGTGTAGCTGGATTCGGCAGTGTCGGTCAGGTAGTCCGGGGCGTTGCGATCCATCATCACTTTGCCGGCGATCATCCGCAGATCGAGTTGCTCGGCCACCTCGAAAAACGAATTGACCGATTGCGGATGCACACTGCCGAACACCAGCGCGGTGGTGGTGCCGTTGCGCAGCAGCTCCTTGACGAAAATATCGGCGACGGCATCGGCATGGGCTTTGTCGGCAAACTGACTTTCGCAAGGGAAGGTGTAGGTGTTGAGCCAGTCCAGCAATTGCTCGCCGTAAGCCCCGACCATGCCGGTCTGCGGCAGGTGGATGTGGGTGTCGATGAAGCCGGGCGTGATCAGCGCGTCTTGGTAATGCGTGATCTCGATGTCGGCCGCCAGGCTCGGCAGCAACTCGCTGGCGTGGCCGATGGCGCTGATCTGGCCGTTTTCCACCACCAGCAGGCCGTCTGCAAAGTATTCATAGGACGCTTCAATGCCGACTTCGGCAGGGTCGGCGAGGCTGTGGAGCAGGGCGGCGCGGTAGGCTTTACGTGTCAGGGGCATGGGAATACTCAACGATTGTTCAACGGTTCGCCTGGCTGCGGCGCGAGGCCGGCAGCAGCTTGGCAATCGGTTCGGCGCGCGTGGTGTGCTGGCCGAAATCCGCGTTATAGGTGGCGATGATTTCACCGGCGATGGAAATGGCGATCTCCACAGGCAATTTGCCTTTGACCTCGCCGATGCCCATCGGGCAGCGCATGCGTTGCAAGGTGCTGCTGTCGAAGCCGCGATCACGCAGACGATGTTCGAACTTGACCCGTTTGGTTTTCGAACCGATCAGGCCGAAGTAGGCGAAGTCGTTGCGCTTGAGGATCGCGGCACTCAGTTCCAGGTCGAGCTGATGGTTATGGGTCATGACGATGCAGTAGCTGCCGGCGGGCAGTTCGTCGATTTCATCCAGCGGCTCTTCACTGACGATCTTGCGCACACCGTGGGGCAGGTGTTCGGGAAACTCCGCTGCCCGTGAGTCGATCCAGCGCACCTTGCAGGGCAGACTCGCCAGCAGCGGCACCAGGGCGCGGCCGACATGGCCGGCGCCGAATACGGCAATCTGCGCCTGGACCTGGCCCATGGGTTCGAACAGCAGCACGGTCACGCCGCCGCAGCACTGGCCCAGGCTGGCGCCGAGGCTGAAGCGCTCCAGATGGGTGTTTTGCTGGCCGCTGGCGAGCATCTGCCGGGCGAGCTCCATGGCTTTGTATTCCAGATGCCCACCGCCGATGGTGTCGAATGTCTGGCTGGCGCTGATCACCATCTTCGAACCGGCATTGCGCGGAGTCGAGCCGAGTTCTTCGATGATCGTCACCAGCACGCAGGGTTCACCGCGATCTTGCAGGTCGGCGAGGGCGCTGATCCAGTTGTACATATTTCACCTCAACATTTCTGTTGCCTGTTCGGCCGTCTTCGCGGGCAAGCCCGCTCCCACATTTGGATCGCGGTCCCCTGTGGGAGCGGGCTTGCTCGCGAAG
>NZ_JABWQV010000033.1 GCF_014268615.1 Pseudomonas tehranensis
TGGGAGCGAGCCTGCTCGCGATGAGGCCCTCCCAGGCCAGGCATCGCTCAGAGGTACTTGCATCTTCCCCATCCCACCCGCATAACTGCCCACATGAATCTGCCCTTCCCAGCCGACCACGCCATGGCAGGCTTTCATCCCGCCGTTCGCGCCTGGTTCAGCCAGACATTCCCGGCGGTCACGGCCGCTCAGGCCCGGGCGTGGCCGTTGATCGGGCAGCGCCGTTCGACCCTGGTGGCCGCGCCCACGGGATCGGGCAAGACCCTCACAGCATTTCTTGCCGTACTGGATGACCTCGTACACCGAGGCCTGGAACAGGGAGGGCTGCCGGACCAGACCCTGGTGGTCTACGTCTCGCCGCTCAAGGCACTGAGCAACGACATCCAGATCAACCTGCAAAACCCACTGGCCGGCATTACCGAACAATTGCGGCAGATGGGCTTGCCGCCCTTGCACATCACCACCGCCGTGCGCACCGGCGACACGCCACAAAAAGACCGCACAGCGATGCGCAAGAGTGCGCCGCACATTCTGGTGACCACCCCCGAATCGCTTTACGTGCTGCTCGGCTCCGATTCCGGCCGGCAAATGCTCGCCAGCACCCGCACCGTCATTGTCGACGAGATCCACGCCATTGCTGCCAGCAAGCGCGGCAGTCACCTGGCCTTGAGCCTGGAGCGTCTGCAAGCGCTGTGCGCCGAACCGCTGATGCGCATCGGTCTGTCCGCCACGCAAAAACCCATCGAAGCGGTGTCGCGCTTTCTCGTCGGCCAGGGGCGCAGCTGTGAAATCGTCGATATCGGCCACGCCCGCCCCCGGGACCTCGATATCGAGGTGCCTCCAGTGCCGCTCTCGGCGGTGATGGCCAATGACGTCTGGGAACTGGTCTACAACCGCCTCGCCGACCTGGCCCGGGAACACCGCACCACCCTGATTTTCGTCAACACCCGACGGCTGGCCGAACGCCTGAGCCGTCATTTGAGCGAACGCCTGGGTAAGCACGCCGTGGCTGCCCACCACGGCAGCCTCGCCAAGGAGTTTCGCCTTGACGCCGAACAACGGCTCAAACGCGGCGAGTTGCAGGTGCTGATCGCCACCGCGTCCCTGGAGCTGGGCATCGATATCGGCGACGTCGATCTGGTGTGTCAGATCGCCTCGCCGCGGTCGATCTCGGCGTTTTTGCAACGGGTCGGCCGCTCGGGCCATCAGGTTGGCGGCACGCCCAAGGGGCGCGTGTTCGCCACCACCCGCGACGACTTGATCGAATGCGTCGCCCTGCTCGATTGCGTGCGCCGTGGCGAGCTGGACATTCTGCATATTCCCAAGGCGCCACTGGATGTGCTGGCCCAGCAGATCGTCGCCGAGGTCAGTTGCCAGGAATGGCAGGAACAGGCGCTGCTGGAAACCTTTCGCCGCGCCGCGCCCTATGCCGAGCTGGATGACGAACACTATCAGGCATTGCTGCAAATGCTCGCCGAGGGCCTCAATGGTCGTCAGGGCATGCGCAGTGCGTACCTGCATCGCGACGCTGTCACCCGCACCCTGCGCGGGCGTCGGGGCAGCAAGCTGACCGCCGTGACCAGCGGCGGCACCATCCCGGACAACGCCGACTACAGCGTGCTGCTCGAACCCCAGGGATTGAACATCGGCAGCGTCAACGAAGACTTCGCCGTAGAAAGCATCGCCGGCGACGTGTTCCAGTTGGGCAATACCTCTTACCGCATCATTCGCGTGGAAACCGGTCGGGTGCGGGTCGAGGATGCCCAGGGCCAGCCGCCGACCATTCCGTTCTGGCTTGGCGAAGCCCCTGGGCGCAGCGCCGAGTTGTCCCTGGCGGTAGCCCGTCTGCAAGCCCAACTGGACCAACTGCTCGGTGCCACGCCGGGCAACTTGCAACCGGCCCTCGACTGGCTGACCGGCACTTTGCAACTGAACCTGGCCAGTGCCGAGCAACTGGTGGATTACCTGGCCCCGGCACGCCTGGCCTTCGGCGCGTTGCCGTCCCAGGACACGCTGGTGATGGAGCGGTTTTTCGACGAGTCCGGCGGCACGCAGTTGATCATCCACACGCCCTTCGGCAGCCGCATCAACCGCGCTTGGGGCCTGGCCCTGCGCAAGCGTTTCTGCCGCACCTTCAATTTCGAGTTGCAGGCCGCCGCCAGCGAAGACGCTATCGTGCTGTCGCTGTCCACCAGCCACAGCTTCGAGCTGGACGAGGTCTGGCGCTATCTCAATAGCCAGAGTGCCGAACAGATATTGATCCAGGCGGTGTTGGACGCGCCGCTGTTCGGCGTGCGCTGGCGCTGGAATGCCAGTGTCGCCCTGGCCTTGCCGCGCTACACGGGCGGACGCAAAGTCGCTCCGCAGATCCAGCGCATGAAAAGCGAAGACCTGATCGCCAGCGTATTCCCGGACCAGATCGCCTGCCTGGAAAACCTCGCCGGCGAGCGGGAAATCCCCAATCACCCACTGGTGGAACAGACCCTCGACGACTGCCTGCACGAAGCCATGGACAGCGAAGGCTGGCTGACGCTGTTGCGGCGCATGGAAGCGGGTGAAGTTCGCCTGATCAGCCGCGATCTGCCGGCGCCCTCGCCCCTGGCGGCGGAGATTCTCAGTGCCCGGCCCTACACCTTTCTCGACGACGCACCGCTGGAAGAACGCCGCACTCAAGCGGTGATCAACCGGCGCTGGAGCGACCCGCAGTCCACCGACGACCTCGGCGCACTGGACGCCGACGCCATCCAGGCGGTACGGGACGAAGCCTGGCCAGCCCCCACCCACCTCGATGAAATGCACGAAGCCCTGATGAGCCTGGCCTGCATCGCCGATAGCGAGGCAAGTGCTCAGCCGTCGTGGCTGGACTGGCTGCAGGCCCTGGCCGAGCGCGGTCGCGCCAGTCATGTACAGATCAGCGCCGAACACGGTCTGTGGGTGGCGCTGGAACGGCTGACGTGTCTGCAAGCCATTTATCCACAGGCTCAATGGCGACCGCCGCTGACGCCGCTGGCGGGTTTCGATGAACCCTGGGACCGCGATGAAGCCATGGTGGAGGTACTGCGCGCGCGGCTCAGCGCCTTTGGTCCACTGCCGTTGGAGGCCATCGCCTATCCCCTCGGTTTATCGTCCCCGTCAATCAGTCAGGCCCTGGCGCAGCTGGAACAGCAAGGCTATGTGCTGCGCGGCCGATTCACCCCCGGCAGCGGACAGGAAGAATGGTGCGAACGGCATTTGCTGGCGCGCATCCACCGCTACACCGTCAAGCGCCTGCGCCGGGAAATCGAGCCGGTGATGTTGCAGGACTTCATGCGGTTCCTGTTCGACTGGCAGCATCTGTCGCCGGCCACTCAGGGCCGGGGCAGCGCGGTGCTGCCATCGATCATCAGTCAGTTCGAAGGCTACCCGGCTGCCGCTTCGGCGTGGGACAGCGACCTGTTGCCGGCACGGATCAAGGACTATTCCCCGAGCTGGCTCGATGAACTGTGCCGCAGTGGCAAGCTGGTGTGGACTCGCCTGAGCGCGCGCCAGAAGCAATCCTCCAGCGCCTTGCGCAGCACGCCGATTGTGTTACTGGCGCGCAATCAGGTCGCCCTCTGGAGCAGCCTGACTGAACAGACCCCACCCAGCGAGCTGTCACCCAAGACGCAAAAAGTCCATAAGGCCCTCAGCGAACACGGCGCGCTGTTTTTCGATGAGTTGTTGCACGAGGCGCACTTGCTGCGCAGCGAACTGGAGATCGCGCTACAGGAACTGGTCGGCGCCGGGCTGGTGAATGCCGACAGCTTCGCCGGGTTACGCGCGCTGATCACCCCTGCCAGTAAGCGCCAGGCCCGCAGCAGTCGGCGCGGGCGCGGAGCGTTCGTGGGCGGCATGGACGATGCCGGGCGCTGGGCCTTGTTACGCCGTAGCGCCCCAGTGCCCGAGGAAGGAAACCGGCCAGCGACCCTGCTGCCCGATACCCTGGAACACATCGCCTTGACCTTGCTGCGCCGTTATGGCGTGGTGTTCTGGCGCCTGCTGGAGCGGGAGGCGGATTGGTTGCCGAGCTGGCGCGAGTTACTGCGCACTTTTCATCGCCTGGAGGCGCGGGGCGAGATTCGCGGCGGACGTTTTGTCAGCGGCCTGGCGGGCGAGCAATTCGCCCTGCCCGAAGCCATCCCGCTGCTGCGTGAAGTGCGTCGCCGCCCCACGGATGGCAGCCTGGTGGCGGTGTGCGGCGTCGACCCGCTGAACCTGGCCGGGACCTTGTTGCCGGGCGCAAAAGTGCCGGCCCTGGCGAACAATCGGTTGGTGTATCGCGATGGTTTGCCGGCGGCGGCGCAGATCGCCGGCAAGCAACATCTGTGGCTGGAGCTGGATGCGCAGGAGATGGCTGAGGTGAGGAATAAGCTGATCCAGCGAGGTTGAACGTGTCTGGACCTCATCGCGAGCAGGCTCGCTCCCACAGTGGATCTTCAGTGCATAGAAGACCAGTGCTCACCGCGGCTCACATGTGGGAGCGAGCCTGCTCGCGATGAGGCCATCAGCATCACAGCACACTTTATCGACCATAAAGGCTGGCAGGCAACGCCACAAGGAACCGCCCCCCGCCACCCACCGCCGGTAAGCCCATCGAAACTTTCTACCCCGCGCGACAGTCATCAAAAGACACAGGCGGTACGAGGTCATTGGCACGGGAGGGACACATGACGGCGATCCACATTGGCATTTCCGGCTGGCGTTACACGCCTTGGCGGGGGGATTTCTACCCCAAAGGGTTGACCCAGAAACGGGAACTGCAATTCGCCTCGCGAGCGGTCAACAGCATCGAAATCAATGGATCGTTCTACGCCCTGCAACGCCCCGAACGGTATGCCCAGTGGTACGCCGAGACACCGCCCGGCTTCGTCTTCAGCGTCAAGGCACCGCGTTTCATCACCCACATCAGACGTCTTCGGGACATTCACAAGCCGTTGGCCAATTTCTTCGCCTCCGGCGTGCTGGAGCTCAAGGAAAAACTCGGCGCAATCCTCTGGCAGTTTCCTCCCAGTTTCAAATTCGATGCCGAGCTTTTCGAAGATTTCCTTAAGCAACTGCCCCACAACACCGAAGATGCCGCCGCCCTGGCCCGGGAGCACGAACCGCGCCTTAACGGTCACGCCAGCACCCACACCGATAAAAAACGGCCGCTGCGCCACGCCGTGGAGATCCGTCATGAAAGTTTTATCGATCCACACTTCATCACCTTGCTCAAACGCTATGACGTGGCACTGGTGATCGCTGACACTGCGGGCAAATGGCCCTATCGCGAAGACGTGACCAGCGACTTCGTGTACTTGCGCCTGCACGGAGCCGAAGAGTTGTACGCCAGCGGCTACACCGACGCGGCCTTGAAACGCTGGGGCGAGCGGATAAAGGCCTGGAGCCACGGCACACAACCGCGCGATGCCCATTTGATCGACCCGAAAAAGAAACCCCGCGCCCGCAAGAGCCGGGAGGTGTTCTGCTATTTCGACAATGACATCAAAGTCCGTGCGCCCTATGACGCGCGTCATTTGCTGGAGCACTTCGACCTGGACAAGGACCTGGCCACCACGCCCGGCGAGCGCCCGGCCGAGGGGGTATTGCCATGAGCATCCCGGAGTTCACCGAAACGACCCGCGATCCAACCCAGGAACGGACGCAAGACCTCGACCGGATCAATCGCTTCACCGTCCTGACGGTCAACACCCATAAAGGTTTCACCGCCCTGAATCGGCGCTTCATCCTGCCGGAACTGCGCGAGGCGGTGCGCAGTGTGTCCGCCGACGTGGTGTTCTTGCAGGAAGTGCACGGCACCCACGAGCACCACCCGCAGCGCTATTCCAACTGGCCAAGCATGCCGCAATACGAATTCCTCGCCGATAGTCTCTGGCCACAGTTCGCCTACGGACGCAACGCGGTGTACCCGGCGGGCGACCATGGCAACGCATTGCTGTCCAAATTCCAGATCATTCGCCACGAAAACCTGGACGTCTCCATCAGCGGCCATGAAAGCCGCGGCATGCTCCACAGCGTGTTGCGCCTGCCGGGCGGCGATGAGCGCGAAGTCCACGCCATCTGCGTGCACCTGGGGTTGCGCGAGGGGCATCGTGTCGAGCAATTGAAACTGCTTTGCCAGCGTTTGAGCGAACTGCCGCCCGAGGCGCCGGTCATCGTCGCCGGCGACTTCAATGACTGGCGCGGCAAAGCCAGCGAGCTGCTCGAACCCAGCGGGCTGCGGGAGGTGTTCGCCGAACAATGGGGCAAGCCGGCCCGCAGTTTTCCGGCGCGCCTGCCGGTCCTGCGTCTGGACCGCATCTACGTGCGCAACCTCAAGGCCCGTCATCCCAAGGTATTGCACGTACGCCCCTGGTCGCACCTTTCCGACCATGCACCGCTTTCGGTGGAGATCGAACTATGAGCGCGACTATGAACAAGGCGACGGTGGAACAGGTGGAGGTTCCGCCGACCGAGCGCAACCCGGCGCTGGTGGACATCGAGTACGGCTGGCACGGCAATAACCGGGTCACGCTTTTGGAGAACGGCGAGGAATATTTCCCCAGGGTCTTCGAAGCTATACGCCGGGCCGAAAAGGAAATACTCCTTGAGACCTTCATTCTGTTCGAGGACAAAGTCGGTATCGAGCTACGGGACCTGTTGGTGGACGCGGCCGGACGCGGCGTACGCATCACCGTGAGCCTGGACGGTTTTGGTTGCGGCGAGCTGACCCCGGAATTTCTCGCTACATTGAGCGATGCCGGGGTGCGTTTGCAGATGTTCGACCCCGCCCCACGGCACCTGGGGATCCGCACCAACTGGTTCCGACGCCTGCATCGCAAAATCGTCGTGGTGGACGGTGTGATCGCGTTTATCGGCGGGATCAATTTTTCCGCCGACCATCTCGGCGACTTCGGCCCCGAGGCCAAGCAGGATTATTCCGTGGAGGTCAAAGGACCGGCGGTGGTGGATATCCATCACTTCGCGCTGTTGCAGAGCGGTCGGCCCAGCCGGGCCAAATATTGGTGGCAACGCCGCCGAAGCCGGCGCAACGAGTTGGCCTTCAACGATCATGACGGTCAGGTGCGGCTGGTCTATCGCGACAACCATGAGCATCAGACCGACATCGAAGAGGTGTACCTGCAAGTATTGCGCAGTGCCCAGCGGCGCGTGGTCATTGCCAATGCCTATTTCTTCCCCGGTTACCGGCTGCTGCGCGAGATCCGCAATGCCGCGCGGCGTGGCGTGCAAGTACGGCTGATCCTGCAGGGCCAGCCGGACATGATGATCGCCAAGCTCGCAGCGCGGATGCTTTACAACTATCTGCTCAAGGCCGGCGTGGTGATCTACGAATATTGCGAACGGCCGTTGCACGGCAAAGTCGCACTGGTGGATGAGGACTGGAGCACGGTGGGCTCAAGCAACCTCGACCCTCTGAGCCTGTCCCTGAATCTGGAAGCCAATGTGCTGATCCGTGACCGGGCCTTCAACCGTGAATTGTTCGAGCGTCTCGATCATCTGAGCCGCAACCATTGCACTGCCATGCCGGCCAACCCCGCCCCGCGAGGCCTGCTGTGGCGCATGACCATCGGCTTCATGGTGTTTCACTTCCTGCGTCACTTTCCGGCCTGGGCCGGCTGGCTGCCGGCCCATAAGCCGCGTCTGAAACCTTTTTCGCCGCCCACCGCGGTTCGGAGCGAACCCCATGAACCACTCTGACGCGCACACGGCGCCAAGTGATGCCCACGCGGGCGAACAAAGCAAAGCCAAATCACGCTGGAGCCGCTGGAAACGCCCACTGACCCTGGCCTTCTTCCTGCTGCTGATCGTGTTGTTCACGGCCCTGGCCCGGCGCATCGACTGGGCGGAAGTGTTCGCCACTCTGGCGGACTTCAAACTTCGCACATTGCTCATTGCCGGTGCGCTGACCGTGACCAGTTTCATCACTTACGCTTGCTTCGACCTGATCGGCCGCACCTACATACGGCAGAAACTGGGCTGGCGGCAGATCCTCCCGGTGGGCGTGATCAGCTACGCCTTCAATCTGAACCTCAGCGCCTGGGTCGGCGGCATCGCCATGCGCTACCGGCTGTACTCACGGCTGGGAGTGAGCAACGGGAACATCGCCAAGATCCTCGGCCTGAGCCTGGCCACGAACTGGTTCGGCTATATGACGCTGGCCGGGGTGGTGTTCAGCAGTGGCCTGGTCACAATGCCGCCGGGCTGGAAACTGAGCAGCACTGCGCTGCAAGGTGTGGGCGTGCTGTTGCTGTGTATCAGTGCCGGTTATCTGGTGGCCTGCCGGTTTTCCAAACGCCGGGCCTGGACGATCCGTGGCATGGAAATCAACCTGCCGTCGCTGCGCATGGCAGGGCTGCAACTGGCGCTGGGCGCATTGAACTGGTCGCTGATGGCGGCGGTGATCTTTACCCTGCTACCGGGCAAACTGGATTATCCGGTGGTGCTCGGGGTGCTGATGATCAGCAGCATTGCCGGGGTCATCACGCACATTCCGGCGGGATTGGGGGTGTTGGAGGCGGTGTTCATTGCCCTGCTGCAGCACGAGGTTTCTCGCGGCAGCCTGCTGGCGGGGTTGATTGCCTATCGGGCGATTTACTTCATCTTGCCGTTGTTGATCACGGTGGTGATGTATCTGGTGATCGAGGCGAAGGCCAAGGCGTTGCGGGTCAAGCCGGGGCCTAAGTGACGGGGTTCTGAGTTATGGGTTGTCTGAGCGGGCCTCATCGCGAGCAGGCTCGCTCCCACAGAGGATTTGTGGTGATCATGAGATTTTATGGTCACACGAGATCAATTGTGGGAGCGAGCCTGCTCGCGATGGGGCCCGCCTGCCCCCCGCGCCATCACCGCGACTGAATGATGCTCAACCGCTCGCCCACCACCATCTCGGTGATCCAGTCCACCAGGATTGAGGTGTAGGCCTGTTGTGACACCGGGTCGCTCAAGGCATGGTCGGCGCCGTCGATGATCCGGTGCGTCAGCGAATGGGTCTGCTGGCACGCTGCTCGGTAGCTCATGATCGTCGCGTGGGGCACATGGTCGTCGGTCTCCGACTCCACCAGCAACACATCACCCGTGAACTGCGAGCACGCGTGCAAGGCGCGGTTGGTGTCGGCGTGCACCAGGGTACTGCGGTAATCCAGCAGGTCAGTCTTGTCCAGGTCACGCTTGGGCGTGTGCCATTGCTCGTCGCGGTACAACGCCGGCACCCGCAATGCCAGCCAGCGCACCGGCCGCAGCAACGTCAGGATCGCCGCCAGGTAACCGCCGTAGCTAGTACCGACCACGGCGATCGCCGAAGTGTCCAGGGCTGGATGAGCGAGCAGCCGGTCGTAGGCGGTGAGCAAATCCCGCAGGTTGTCTTCCCGGGTCACCCGGGACAACGGAATGCCCGCCCCGCCGGTATGCCCGCGCAAGTCGAAGGTCAGGCAGACGCAGCCCAAGCCGGCGATGCCTTTGGCTCGCTCCAGGTCACGCTCCTGGCTACCGCCCCAACCGTGGACGAACAACACTCCCGGAACCTTCGATTTAGGGCTCAGAAAGGTGCCGTTCATGTATTCGTCGTCGATCTCGATCTGAATAGTTTCGCTTCTAGCCGTCATAGGAATGAACCGTTACGTATTTAAGAAGAAAGTCACCATTGTGCGCCGGGCCGCGATAGACCTCCCTGGCCCCAGGGGGCAGAGGCTGGTCAGTGTAGGTCTCCACCGAGGACACACGAACCGCGCTGGACGAAGGGTCCTCAATGAACGCCTGCAACGCCGCAAGCTCAGCACTGCTGGCCCCACCCATACGCCATGACTGTTCCAGCACACCACCGCGAGGCTGACCGCTGACATCAATACCTTGGGCGATGTCGTAATTGCGCCGCGAGGCAAAGAAACTTGGAAAGGCCTGATTGGCAGCATCGTCAAACACCTGCGCCAACCGCACCGCCTCACGCACATCGTCGGGCAGCTCAAGTTTGAGCAACTCAATATAGCCGCCCCGCACCGCCAACAGGTCCGAGCCGCCGTAAACCTCCAGCCCTTCACTGTCGCGCGTCAGATGTTGCACACCGCAGTAGCTCAAGACCTGGCCGTTGATGAAGCTCTGGCCGACGCTCTGGGTCTTGACCTGTTCGAGGTTCTGCTCAAGCACCACACCGTCGCGAAACAGCGTCTGGGCCTCGGGGTCGGCGGCGATTTCATCGAATTGCGCCAGACTCTTGATCACCCGCTGATCGCGGCCGGCACAGGCATGGATAGGCTTGAAGCGGATCGCTCCGGTGTACAGCAGATGCTCGGCCGCCTGGCGCGCATCCTTGAGCGCAAACACCGTCACACCATCGAGCACCGCCCCCCGGGTCAACTTGGCAAACAACGGCGACCAGCCCAAAGGCGCGACCGCATGCCGGTTCAGCAGACCGTGGGTAATGGCCTTGGTGCAGATAAAATCATGCTCGACGTAACCGCCCCAGAGATCCTCTGGCCCTTTGACGCCCAAGCGCAACGCGGTCTCTGCACCTATGACGGTTTGCGTGGGCAGCAAGTACAGATCATGGCCAGCATGAAGCTGTTGGTCATAACTGCCGCCGTATTCAAGCCCGAGAATCTGCGCCAACCAGCGGGCCAGCGCCCGATTGGTTTCGACTTCATGAAGCGGCGCGTGGGGGTTGATCGAATGGTCCACTACCCGTTTGTTGCGATTGACCGTCGTCATGCGGTGCCCTTTTAACTGCGCTCGATGGCTTTAGGTAAAGGGGTGCAGAGATCAGGCCAACGGTGTTACAAGCCAGGACGAGCAACGAAACGGGCGCCTGAGGGGGAATTGATAGCACCGGGCCTGTTTCATTCTGCACGACACCCTGATGTCATCCGGCAAATTGCACGACGGCTGCGACGATGGCGAGGATCAATGACTACTTTTGAGCATTCATCGGACTCACCCCAAACCTCGCCCGATAATCACTGGGCGCCAACCCGGTAATTTTCTTGAACGTCGCGCGAAAAGCCCCCGGATCCTGATAACCCACCGTCCAGGCAATGTGGTCGATGGTGCCATTGGTGAACTCCAGCATTTCCCGGGCCTTGCCGACGCGCAGGTGCTGGCAGTACTCGGTGGGTTTGAGCCCAGTGGCGGCGCGAAACCTGCGCAGGAAGGTGCGTTCCTCCAGCCCGGCCCGTTCGGCCATGGCGCCGAGGGAAACGTCCACTGCGCCGCTGCCTTGCAACCAGTGCTGGACCTTGAGTATGGCCGCGTCACCGTGTCCGAGGATGGGCGCAAAGTTACTGCCGCATTGGCTAGCGCTGTCGCTGTGTTCGATCACCAGAAACTGCGCCGTGCGCGTGGCGATGCTGGGTCCGAGCAGGCGGTCCACCAGTCGTAGCCCCAGCTCTGACCAGGCCATCAGCCCGGCCGTGGTAATCAGGTCGCCATCGTCGACGATGGGCTTGTCAGCGTCGAGCTTGATCTTTGGATAACGTGCGGCAAAGGTCTTGGCCGAGGTCCAGTGGGTCGTGGCACTGCGCCCATCGAGCAGACCGCTTTCGGCCAACAGAATCGAACCGACACACACACCACCCAGCACGGTGCCGTCGGCATGCCGCGCTCGCAACCAGGTCATCAGCGCCGGCGAAACCAGCCCGTCATCGAAACCGGCGATGGACGGTGGAATCAGCAGCGCAACCAGTCTGCCCTGGGGACCGGCGACACTGTCGAACACCCGGGTCGGCACTTCACCCTCCTGCGCTTGCCAATGACTGACTCGCAGGCGCGGCAACTGAGCGCTGGCTTGCTCGTCGGCAATACGCTCCGCCACGGCGAACAGATCGGTCAAGCCATGTACCGCCGCCAGTTGCGCGCCGGGGTAGATGAGCACCCCGAGTTCAGCGACTGCCCTTTGCTGCGCCATTGTCAGTTTTCCCTCGCTTATTGTCGTTACGGCCAATTCTGAAACCGCTGGCATGAGCCAATACTGGCTTCAGACCCCACTGATCGAGGAAGCCTCATGTCCAAGCAAGCGCTCATCGTAGTCGATATCCAGAACGACTACTTCCCCCAGGGAAAATGGCCATTGGTCGATGCCGAAGCGGCCGCCGATAACGCCGCCAGACTGATCGAAGCCTTTCGCCAGGCCGCGGATCAGGTAGTGCACATTCGTCACGAATTCACCTCTGATTCCGCGCCGTTCTTCACCCCAGGCTCTGAAGGTGCTCAGTTGCATCCCAAAGTGCTCAACCGCGCCGACGAACCGGTGGTGCTCAAGCACTTCGTCAACTCGTTTCGCGAAACCCAATTGCAAGCCATCCTTGACCGTCACGACATTAAGCATCTGGTGATCGTCGGCAGCATGAGCCACATGTGCATCGACGGAGTCGCCCGGGCGGCGGCGGACATGGGCTATGAGGTCACGGTGATTCACGATGCCTGTGCCAGCCGCGATCTGGAATTCAATGGGCTCGTCGTCCCGGCGGCTCAAGTCCATGCGGCCTTCATGTCGGCGCTGGGGTTTGCCTATGCGGAGGTGGTGAGCACCGAACAGTTTTTGGCTGCCCGCCACTGAGTCATGCCTCAAGCGGCAAATTCAAGGCTAAAAAAAACCGCGCCTCGTAAACCGAAGCGCGGTTTTGTCTTTAGCTTGAAGCTCGCGGCTTGAAGCTTCCGGCTGCTTTAGAACGGAATATCGTCATCAAAGCTGTCGAAATCCGGAGCCGGTTGCGGCGCGGCCTGTTGTGGGGCCGCTGGGCGCTCACGCTGTGGCTGAGGCGCCGACTGCGGGCGAGGCGCCTGCTGGCGCGGAGCAGCCTGCTGGTAGTTGTTGCCACCTTGCTGCTGGTCACCCTGTGGACGACCGCCCAGCAGTTGCATGGTGCCTTGCATGTCGACCACGATTTCGGTGGTGTAGCGCTTGATGCCGTCTTTTTCCCACTCGCGGGTCTGTAGCTTGCCTTCGATGTACACCTGCGAACCCTTGCGCAGGTATTCGCCGGCGATTTCGGCCACCTTGCCGAACATCGACACGCGGTGCCATTCGGTCTTCTCGACCTTCTGGCCAGTCTGCTTGTCGGTCCACTGTTCGCTGGTCGCCAGACTCAGGTTGGTCACAGCGTTGCCATTGGGCAGGTAGCGAACTTCGGGATCCTGGCCGCAAGTACCGACCAATATGACTTTGTTAACCCCACGGGCCATAACGTTCTCCTAGGCTTCGCACGTGGTCGGGGCCGGGTTGTTCACCAGGCGCTCGAGCGTCGCGCGATCCAATAATTCGGTGTCCAGTTTGATATAAACGGCCGCTTCGTCGGCGACCACCACTGCATCGGTTACTCCAACGACGGCCTTAAGGCGCTCGGTCAGGCCTGCTTCGCGGATGGCTTCGGGCGACAACGGCAAGCGCAGGCTCGTCACATACGGAGGTTCGCGCATGGTAACAGCAAAGGCCAGCCAAAGTGCAGCCAGCGCGGCGCATCCCAGGAACACAACCGACAAACCGCCATGCTGGAACAGCCAGCCGCCGAGGATCCCGCCCAACGCCGAACCGAGGAACTGGCTGGTGGAGTACACCCCCATCGCCGTGCCTTTGCCGCCCGCCGGTGAAACCTTGCTGATCAGCGACGGCAGCGACGCCTCCAGCAGATTGAACGCGGTGAAGAACACCACTGTTCCGATCACCAGGGCCCGCAGGCTGTCGCCGAACCGCCAGAAGAATAGCTCAGTGAGCATCAGCGTCACGACGGCGCCGAGCAAAACTCGTTTCATTTTGCGTCGTTTCTCGCCGTAGATGATGAACGGGATCATGGCGAAAAACGAAATCAGCAGCGCAGTCAGGTAAACCCACCAATGCTGCTCCTTGGGCAAGCCGGCCTTCTCCACCAGCGCCAGCGGCAAGGCCACGAAGCTGGACATCAACATGGCGTGAAGCACGAAGATGCCCAGGTCCAGGCGCAGCAGATCCGGGTGCTTGAGCGTCGGAATCAGCGCTTGGCGAGCCACCCCGGATTCGCGGTGCTGCAACGGCCCGGTCGAGCGCGGCACCATGAACGCCACGATCAGGATGCCCACCAGCGCCATGCCTCCCGTGACCAGGAACAGGCCCGACAAGCCAAAGGCGCGGGTCAGCAACGGCCCAACCACCATGGCGACGGCGAACGACAGCCCGATCGTCATGCCGATCATGGCCATGGCCTTGGTCCGATGCTGTTCGCGGGTCAGGTCCGAGAGCAAAGCCATGACGGCCGCGGAAATTGCCCCGGCACCTTGCAGGATGCGTCCGGCGATCACGCCCCAGATCGAATCGGCATTGGCCGCCAGCACACTGCCCAGGGCAAAGATAATCAAGCCCAGGTAGATGACCGGACGCCGGCCGATGCGGTCGGAAATGACCCCGAACGGGATCTGGAAAATCGCCTGGGTCAGGCCGTACGCGCCAATCGCCAACCCGATGAGGGCCGGGGTCGCGCCAGCCAGATCCATGCCATAGGTCGCCAGCACCGGCAACACCATGAACATGCCCAGCATACGGAAGGCGAACACAAGGGCCAGACCGCTTGCCGCGCGGGTCTCGCCGCTGCTCATGCGTTCGCTGTGGGGATCGTGCATGGAAAAACCTCGTGTGAACCGGCGGCGATTCTACCAGTCCCATCGATTGAGGGGGTATATGGCGACCGTTTGCCGCGCAGTCTTCATGTATGACTGCAAACGCACTTTCAATAGTGTGCATCCATCCAGTATTTGCCCGTATACTCCTACGTTTTCGACGCCCGCCGAGCGAGGCCACTTTGGACAAGATCCTGATTCGTGGGGCCCGTACCCACAACCTGAAGAACATCGACCTGACCCTGCCACGGGACAAGCTGATCGTCATCACCGGCCTGTCCGGATCCGGCAAATCATCCCTGGCCTTCGACACCCTGTACGCTGAAGGCCAGCGCCGCTATGTCGAATCGCTGTCGGCCTACGCCCGGCAGTTCCTGTCGATGATGGAAAAACCCGACGTCGACACCATCGAAGGCCTGTCGCCGGCGATTTCCATCGAACAGAAGTCGACTTCCCACAACCCGCGATCCACCGTCGGCACCATCACCGAGATCTACGACTACCTGCGTCTGCTGTATGCGCGGGTCGGTATTCCCCGGTGTCCCGACCACGACATCCCGCTGGAAGCCCAGACCGTCAGCCAGATGGTCGACCTGGTGCTGGCGCAGCCCGAAGGCAGCAAGTTGATGCTGCTGGCGCCGGTCATCCGCGAGCGCAAGGGCGAGCACCTGATGGTCTTCGAAGAACTGCGCGCCCAAGGCTTCGTTCGGGCACGGGTCAACGGCAAGCTGTGTGAGCTGGACGAACTGCCGAAGCTGGATAAACAGAAAAAGCATTCGATCGATGTGGTGGTTGACCGCTTCAAGGTCCGGGCCGACCTGCAGCAGCGCCTGGCCGAATCCTTCGAGACGGCGCTGAAACTGGCCGACGGCATCGCCCTGGTAGCGCCGATGGACGACGAGCCCGGCGAGGAAATCATCTTCTCGGCGCGCTTCGCCTGCCCGATCTGCGGCCACGCCATCAGCGAGCTGGAACCCAAGCTGTTCTCCTTCAACAACCCGGCCGGCGCGTGCCCGACCTGCGATGGCCTGGGGGTCAAGCAGTTCTTCGACACCAAGCGCCTGGTCAATGGCGAACTGACCCTGGCCGAGGGTGCAATTCGCGGCTGGGACCGGCGTAACGTCTACTACTTCCAGATGCTCGGGTCGCTGGCGGCCCATTACAAGTTCAGCCTGGACAAACCCTTCAACGAACTGCCCGCCGACCAGCAGAAATTCATCCTGCACGGCAGCGGTTCACAAAGTGTCGACTTCAAATACCTGAACGACCGTGGCGATATCGTCAAACGCTCCCACCCGTTCGAAGGCATCGTGCCGAACCTGGAGCGGCGTTATCGTGAGACCGAATCGGCCAGCGTGCGCGAAGAACTGGCCAAGTTCCTCAGCACCCAGCCTTGCCCCGATTGCCGCGGTACCCGTTTGCGTCGGGAGGCGCGGCATGTGTGGGTCGGTGAGAAAACCCTGCCAGCAGTCACCAATCTGCCGATTGGCGACGCCACCGACTACTTCGGCGGCTTGAAGCTCACTGGCCGCCGGGGCGAAATTGCCGACAAGATCCTCAAGGAAATTCGCGAGCGCTTGCAATTTCTGGTGAACGTCGGCCTGGACTACCTGACCCTCGATCGCAGCGCAGATACCCTGTCTGGCGGCGAAGCCCAGCGTATCCGCCTGGCCAGCCAGATCGGTGCCGGCCTGGTGGGGGTGATGTACATCCTCGACGAACCGTCCATTGGCCTGCACCAGCGGGACAATGATCGGTTGCTGGGAACCTTGAAGCACCTGCGGGACATCGGCAACACGGTGATCGTGGTCGAGCATGACGAAGACGCGATCCGCCTGGCCGATTACGTGGTGGACATCGGCCCGGGTGCGGGCGTGCATGGCGGGCATATCGTCGCCCAAGGCACGGCCGCCGAAGTCATGGCGCATCCTGACTCCCTGACTGGTAAATACCTGTCGGGCCGGGTAAAGATCAAGGTGCCGGCCAAGCGTACGCCGCGCAACAAGAAGCTGTCGCTGAGCCTCAAGGGCGCCCGTGGCAACAACTTGCGCAACGTCGACCTGGACATCCCGATTGGCCTGCTGACGTGCGTGACCGGCGTGTCCGGTTCCGGCAAATCGACGCTGATCAACAACACCCTGTTCCCCCTCAGCGCCACCGCCCTGAACGGCGCTACGACCCTGGAAGCCGCCGCCCACGACAGCATCAAGGGCCTGGAGCATCTGGACAAGGTTGTCGACATCGACCAGAGCCCCATCGGCCGCACACCGCGCTCCAACCCGGCGACTTATACCGGGCTGTTCACGCCCATCCGCGAACTGTTCGCCGGCGTGCCGGAGTCCCGTTCGCGCGGCTATGGCCCGGGGCGTTTCTCGTTCAACGTCAAGGGCGGGCGCTGCGAAGCCTGCCAGGGCGACGGCCTGATCAAGGTCGAAATGCACTTCTTGCCGGACATCTATGTGCCGTGCGATGTGTGCAAGAGCAAGCGCTACAACCGCGAAACCCTGGAGATCAAGTACAAGGGCAAGAATATCCACGAAACCCTCGAGATGACCATCGAAGAGGCCCGGGTGTTCTTCGACGCGGTGCCGGCACTGGCGCGCAAGCTCCAGACGCTGATGGATGTGGGGCTGTCGTACATCAAGCTTGGCCAATCGGCGACGACGTTGTCCGGCGGCGAGGCCCAGCGGGTCAAGCTGTCTCGCGAGCTGTCCAAGCGCGATACCGGCAAGACCCTGTACATCCTCGACGAGCCGACCACGGGTTTGCACTTCGCGGATATCCAGCAATTGCTCGACGTCCTACATCGCCTTCGCGACCATGGCAACACCGTGGTGGTGATCGAGCACAACCTGGATGTGATCAAGACCGCGGACTGGCTGGTGGACCTGGGCCCGGAAGGCGGCTCCAAGGGTGGTCAGATCATCGCGGTGGGTACGCCCGAGGAAGTGGCCGAGATGAAGCAATCGCACACTGGCTACTACCTCAAGCCGTTGCTGGAGCGTGACCGGGACTGATTCCTGCCCGGACACGAAAAAGCCCCTGTCATCTCATCGATGGCAGGGGCTTTTGCTTTTCTTCTGTGGGAGCGAGCAAGCTCGCTCCCACAATTATCGCGATTAGAACTGCGACTGCAGGTAATTCTCCAACCCGATCAACTTGATCAAGCCCAGCTGCTTCTCGAGCCAGTAGGTATGGTCTTCTTCGGTGTCGTTGAGCTGGATGCGCAGGATCTCGCGGGTCACGTAATCGTTGTGCTGTTCGCAGAGCTCAATGCCCTTGCACAGCGCGGCACGGACTTTGTATTCCAGGCGCAGGTCGGCAGCGAGCATGTCTGGCACCGTGGTGCCGATGTCCAGATCATCCGGGCGCATGCGTGGCGTACCTTCGAGCATCAGGATCCGGCGCATCAACGCATCGGCGTGCTGTGCCTCTTCTTCCATCTCATGATTGATACGTTCGTAGAGCTCGGTAAAACCCCAGTCCTCGTACATCCGCGAGTGGATGAAATATTGATCACGGGCTGCCAGTTCGCCTGTCAGCAGCGTGTTGAGGTAATCGATTACGTCTGGGTGACCTTGCATCGCCCTACATCTCCACAAGCTTTGAAGGCTCTAGTTTGAACCAAGCTGACCGCAAGGTCACTCGCCTATCGCAATAAAAGCGAAGAAAATCTGAGAAAAGCCGGTTAAATAACGCAAAAACCGCCCAATTGAGGGCGGTTCTGCTTCTCGTTTAGACTTAGTTAAGCTGTACGCCCAACGCTTTGGCGATGCCTTCACCATAAGCGACATCCGCTTTGAAGAAGTGCTGCAGCTGACGATCGACAACATCCGCCGATACACCGGCCATCGCACCCGCGATGTTGCTGATCAGCAGCGCTTTCTGGGCATCATTCATCAAGCGGAACAGCGCACCGGCGTGACTGTAGTAGTCGGTATCTTCGCGGTGATCGTAACGGTCTGCCGAACCACCGAGCGCCAGGGCCGGTTCAGCATAACGCGGAGCCTGCTTGGGCGCCTCGACGTAGCTGTTAGGCTCGTAGTTCGGTGCCGCACCGCCATTGCTGCCGAACGCCATGGCTCCGTCGCGCTGGTAAGTGTTGACCGGGCTGCGCGGGGCGTTGACTGGCAATTGCTGGTGATTGGTGCCCACACGGTAGCGGTGCGCATCAGCGTAGGCGAATACACGACCTTGCAGCATGCGATCTGGTGAAAGGCCAACCCCTGGAACCATATTGCTCGGGCCGAACGTAGCCTGCTCAACCTCAGCGAAGTAGTTCAGCGGGTTACGGTTGAGTTCCAGCTCGCCGACCTCGATCAACGGAAACTCTTTTTGCGACCAGGTCTTGGTCACGTCGAACGGATTCTCGTAATGGGCCGCCGCTTGGGCCTCGGTCATGATCTGGATGCAGACGCTCCACTTCGGGAAATCACCACGCTCGATCGCATTGAACAGATCACGCTGAGCGTAATCCGGGTCGGTGCCCGCCAGGCGCGCAGCTTCAGCCGGCGTCAGGTTCTTGATCCCTTGCTTGGTCTTGTAGTGCCATTTCACCCAGTGACGCTCACCCTGGGCGCTGATCAGACTATAGGTGTGGCTGCCAAAGCCGTGCATGTGACGGTAGCCATCGGGAATGCCACGATCAGAGAACAGAATGGTGACCTGGTGCAAAGCCTCCGGCGAATGCGACCAGAAATCCCACATCATTTGGGCACTTTTCAGATTGCTCTGGGGCAGGCGCTTCTGTGTATGGATGAAGTCGGGGAATTTCAGCGGATCGCGGATAAAGAACACAGGGGTGTTGTTACCCACGATGTCCCAGTTACCGTCCTCGGTGTAGAACTTCAGGGCGAAACCGCGTGGGTCGCGCTCAGTATCCGCAGAGCCACGCTCGCCACCCACGGTGGAAAAACGCAGGAACGTTGGGGTCTGCTTGCCGACCGACTCAAACAGCTTGGCGCTGGTGTACTGGGTGATATCCCGGGTTACGGTAAATGTGCCGTAAGCGCCTGATCCCTTGGCGTGTACACGGCGCTCGGGAATGTTCTCGCGATTGAAGTGAGCGAGCTTCTCGATAAGGTGGAAGTCGTCGAGCAACAGCGGGCCACGCGGGCCAGCGGAGCGAGAGTTCTGGTTATCGGCGACAGGAGCGCCACTGGCGGTCGTAAGCGTTTTGGTCTGGCTCATGCTCAATCTTCCTAGGTCGGTCTTCAAACTGCCGGCTAATCGGCTGGAAAGGAGTATTGATCATGTTAATGACAGTATCCAAATTCATTAAATCATGGACATCGATAGTCATTATCTAACGATGCCTTATTGCCTGCGCGACCCCAGACAAAGAGGTGACTGATACTTTTTGACCGGGCACAAAAAACCGGGCACAAGGCCCGGTTTTTTGTATGTTGCCGACTTACTCAGCGGATACAGCTTCACCGCTGGTAGCACGATCAACCAACTCGACGTACGCCATAGGCGCGTTGTCGCCAGCGCGGAAACCGCACTTGAGGATGCGCAGGTAGCCACCCTCACGGGTAGCATAACGCTTACCCAGGTCGTTGAAGAGCTTACCAACGATAGCTTTCGAACGAGTACGGTCGAAAGCCAGACGGCGGTTAGCCAGACTATCTGTCTTGGCCAAAGTGATCAGCGGCTCAGCAACGCGGCGCAGTTCTTTGGCTTTCGGCAGTGTAGTTTTGATCAGCTCGTGCTCGAACAGCGACACCGCCATGTTTTGGAACATGGCCTTGCGGTGCGAGCTGGTGCGGCTCAGGTGACGACCACTTTTACGATGACGCATGGTTCATTCCTTACCAAACACAACGTTCGGTGATTACGACGATCAGGCAGTCGCCTTGTCGTCCTTCTTAAGACTTGCAGGCGGCCAGTTGTCGAGGCGCATGCCGAGGGACAGACCGCGGGAGGCCAGAACGTCCTTGATTTCAGTCAAGGATTTCTTGCCAAGGTTCGGAGTCTTCAACAGCTCTACTTCGGTGCGCTGAATCAGGTCGCCGATGTAGTAGATGTTTTCCGCCTTAAGGCAGTTAGCCGAACGTACAGTCAGTTCCAGATCGTCAACCGGGCGAAGCAGGATCGGATCAATCTCGTCTTCCTGCTCGACAACCACTGGCTCACTGTCACCCTTGAGGTCGACGAACGCAGCCAACTGCTGTTGCAGAATGGTTGCAGCGCGGCGAATGGCCTCTTCAGGATCCAGGGTACCGTTGGTTTCCAGATCAATAACCAGCTTGTCCAGGTTGGTACGCTGTTCGACACGGGCGTTTTCCACCACGTATGCGATACGGCGAACCGGGCTGAACGAAGAGTCAAGCTGCAAGCGACCGATGCTGCGGCTTTCGTCTTCATCGCTCTGACGCGAGTCTGCCGGCTCATAACCACGACCACGAGCTACGGTGAGCTTCATGTTCAGGGCGCCGTTAGACGCCAGGTTAGCGATTACGTGATCGGGGTTAACGATCTCGACATCATGATCCAGCTGAATATCGGCAGCGGTAACCACCCCCGAACCCTTCTTCGACAAGGTCAGCGTAACTTCGTCACGACCGTGCAGCTTGATAGCCAGACCTTTAAGGTTCAACAGGATTTCAATTACATCTTCCTGTACACCTTCGATGGCGCTGTACTCATGGAGCACACCGTCAATCTCGGCCTCGACTACTGCACAGCCGGGCATTGAGGACAACAGGATGCGGCGCAGCGCGTTGCCCAGGGTGTGGCCAAAACCACGCTCGAGAGGCTCGAGTGTGATCTTGGCGCGGGTTGGACTGACAACCTGCACATCAATATGGCGGGGTGTCAGGAACTCATTTACCGAAATCTGCATGGATGCACCTATTTTCTAGCCCTTACTTGGAGTAGAGCTCGACAATCAGGCTTTCGTTGATGTCGGCGGACAGATCACTGCGAGCAGGAACGTTCTTGAAAACGCCCGACTTCTTCTCAGTGTCTACTTCTACCCATTCTACGCGGCCACGTTGGGCACACAGATCGAGAGCTTGGACAATGCGAAGTTGGTTCTTTGCTTTCTCGCGAACAGCAACCACGTCACCAGCACGAACCTGGTAGGACGGAACGTTTACGGTCTGACCGTTAACGCTGATCGACTTGTGCGATACCAGCTGACGGGATTCGGCACGAGTAGAACCGAAACCCATACGGTATACAACGTTGTCCAGACGGCATTCGAGCAGTTGCAACAGGTTTTCGCCGGTTGCGCCCTTCTTGCCAGCTGCTTCTTTGTAGTAGCCGCTGAATTGACGCTCGAGAACGCCGTAGATACGACGGACCTTCTGCTTTTCACGCAGTTGGGTGCCGTAATCGGACTGGCGACCGCGGCGTTGGCCGTGGATACCAGGTGCTGCTTCAATGTTGCACTTCGATTCGATCGCGCGCACGCCGCTCTTCAGAAAGAGATCGGTGCCTTCGCGACGAGCGAGTTTGCATTTTGGACCAATGTAACGAGCCATTCTTTACAATCTCCTGGATTACACGCGGCGCTTCTTCGGCGGACGGCACCCGTTGTGCGGGATTGGCGTCACGTCGGTGATGCTGGCGATCTTGTAGCCACAGCCGTTCAAAGCGCGGACTGCGGATTCACGACCCGGACCTGGACCCTTGACGTTGACGTCGAGGTTTTTCAGGCCGTATTCCAGCGCAGCTTGACCAGCACGCTCAGCAGCTACTTGAGCAGCGAACGGGGTGGACTTGCGGGAACCGCGGAAACCCGAACCACCGGAGGTTGCCCAGGAAAGAGCGTTACCTTGACGGTCGGTAATGGTCACGATGGTGTTGTTAAAAGAAGCATGGATGTGGGCGATGCCATCAACCACTGTCTTTTTAACTTTTTTACGAGGACGAGCAGCAGGTTTTGCCATGATTAAATTCCTGTCGATTCGCTGGGGCGATTACTTGCGGATCGGCTTACGCGGACCTTTACGGGTACGCGCGTTGGTCTTGGTACGCTGACCGCGTACTGGAAGACCACGACGATGACGCAGACCGCGATAGCAACCGAGGTCCATCAAGCGCTTGATTTTCATGTTGATTTCGCGACGCAGGTCACCTTCAGTGGTGAACTTCGCCACTTCGCCACGCAGCTGTTCAATCTGCTCGTCGCTCAGATCTTTGATCTTTGCCGCTGGGTTGACCCCAGACACTGCACAAATTTTCTGTGCAGTAGTGCGACCAACACCATAGATGTAGGTCAGCGAGATAACAGTATGCTTGTTATCTGGAATGTTAACGCCTGCAATACGGGCCATTCAGTGGGACTCCAATTGACAGCTACCTACGCCCCGGAAGCCAAGAAATAGGGCGCGAGATAATATCGCTGTAATAACAAATAATCAACCCGGCAGCGCACTAGCTGCCGGGCTTAAAGCACAATCACACTCAGCCTTGGCGCTGTTTGTGACGCGGTTCCGCGCTGCAAATTACCCGAACAACGCCTTCGCGGCGAATAATCTTGCAGTTACGGCACAGCTTTTTCACCGATGCACGAACTTTCATCACCAACTCCTCGAACCTTATGGACGCTACTCAGCGCAACATGCCGCTGCCGTAGCCCTTCAGGTTGGCTTTCTTCATCAGGGATTCGTACTGGTGCGAAACGAGGTGCGATTGTACTTGGGACATGAAGTCCATCACAACCACGACCACGATCAGCAACGAGGTCCCGCCAAGGTAGAACGGAACATTTGCTGCAACCACCAGGAACTGGGGAAGCAAGCAAACGGCCGTCATATAGAGAGCACCGAACAAGGTCAAACGAGTCAAAACGCCATCAATGTAGCGCGCCGACTGCTCGCCTGGACGGATACCCGGAATAAAGGCACCGGACTTCTTCAGGTTTTCCGCTACGTCTTTCGGATTGAACATCAACGCCGTATAGAAGAAGCAGAAGAAAATAATCCCTGCACTAAACAGCAGAATATTCAACGGCTGACCAGGAGCGATCGACTGCGAGATGTCCTGCAGCCAGCCCATACCTTCAGACTGACCAAACCAGGCACCCAGCGAAGCCGGGAACAGCAAAATGCTGCTCGCAAAAATAGCCGGGATAACACCGGCCATATTCACCTTCAGCGGCAAGTGGCTAGTCTGCGCAGCAAATACCTTGCGGCCCTGCTGACGCTTGGCGTAGTGAACAGCTATACGACGCTGACCACGCTCAATGAACACCACGAAACCGATAATCGCTACTGCCAGCAAACCGATCGCAACCAGGGCAAAAATGTTGATGTCACCCTGACGCGCAGACTCGAAAGACTGCCCGATCGCTCTCGGAAGACCGGCGACGATACCTGCGAAAATCAACATCGAGATACCGTTGCCAACACCACGCTCAGTAATCTGCTCACCCAGCCACATCATGAACATCGCACCCGCCACAAACGTGGTTACCGCGACGAAATGGAAGCCAAAGTCACCAGTGAACGCTACGCCTTGCCCTGCCAGACCGATGGACATGCCAACAGCCTGGACAAGAGCAAGGACGACGGTGAGGTAGCGGGTGTACTGGCTGATCTTGCGACGGCCAGCTTCACCTTCCTTCTTCAACTGTTCCAGCTGTGGGCTGACGGCGGTCATCAGTTGCATGATGATCGATGCCGAGATGTACGGCATGATCCCCAGAGCAAAGATACTCATCCGTTCCAGCGCACCGCCGGAAAACATGTTGAACAAGCTAAGAATGGTCCCCTCATTCTGTCGAAACAGGTCCGCGAGTCGGTCCGGGTTGATACCTGGAACCGGGATGTGTGCGCCTATTCGGTAGACGATAATCGCCAGGAACAGAAAACGCAGACGAGCCCAGAGTTCAGACATACCGCCTTTGCCGAGCGCAGAGAGAGCACCTTGCTTAGCCATTTATTCCTCGAACTTGCCGCCAGCTGCTTCGATAGCCGCACGCGCACCTTTGGTGGCGCCGATTCCCTTTCCGATGGTGACAGCGCGAGCAACTTCGCCCGACAGCATGATTTTCACACGCTGTACGTTCTGGTTGATCACGTTGGCATCCTTCAGGGACTGCACGGTGACGATGTCGCCATCCACTTTAGCCAGCTCGGACAGACGCACTTCTGCGCGATCCATGGCCTTCAGGGAAACGAAACCGAACTTCGGCAGGCGACGATGCAGCGGCTGTTGACCGCCTTCAAAGCCTGGAGCAATGGTGCCACCGGAGCGGGAGGTCTGACCTTTGTGGCCACGGCCACCGGTCTTGCCCAAACCACTACCGATACCACGGCCCGGACGATGCTTTTCGCGACGGGAACCCGGCGCTGGACTCAGATCATTGAGTTTCATCGATTAACCCTCTACACGCAGCATGTAGTAGGCCTTGTTGATCATCCCGCGATTCTCGGGAGTATCCAGGACCTCTACAGTGTGACCGATGCGACGCAGACCCAGACCCTTAACGCACAGTTTGTGGTTAGGGATGCGGCCGGTCATGCTTTTGATCAGCGTAACTTTTACGGTAGCCATGATCAGAAGATCTCCTTGACGCTTTTGCCACGCTTGGCGGCAATGGATTCAGGAGACTGCATTGCTTTCAAACCCTTGAAAGTGGCGTGAACCACGTTTACCGGGTTAGTCGAGCCGTAGCACTTGGCCAGAACGTTCTGAACGCCAGCAACTTCGAGGACAGCACGCATAGCGCCGCCAGCGATGATACCGGTACCTTCAGAAGCAGGCTGCATGTACACCTTCGAAGCGCCATGGGCAGACTTCATTGCGTACTGCAGAGTGGTGCCGTTCAGATCAACCTGGATCATGTTGCGGCGAGCAGCTTCCATTGCCTTCTGGATCGCAGCAGGCACTTCACGCGACTTGCCACGGCCGAAGCCAACACGCCCTTTACCATCACCTACCACGGTCAACGCGGTGAAAGTGAAGATACGGCCGCCTTTAACGGTTTTGGCTACGCGGTTAACTTGAACCAGCTTCTCGATGTAGCCTTCGTCGCGCTTTTGGTCGTTATTTGACATAACTTAGAACTCCAGCCCAGCTTCACGAGCAGCATCAGCCAGCGCCTTGACGCGGCCGTGGTACTTGAAGCCAGAGCGGTCGAAAGCCACCTGCGAGACGCCAGCGGCTTTAGCACGCGTAGCGACCAGCTGGCCAACCTTAGTGGCCGCGTCGATGTTGCCAGTGGCGCCATCACGCAGTTCTTTATCCAAAGTCGAGGCACTTGCCAGGACTTTGTTGCCGTCGGCCGAAATGACCTGGGCGTAGATGTGCTGCGACGAGCGGAACACGCAGAGACGCACGACTTCGAGTTCGTGCATTTTCAGGCGTGCTTTGCGAGCGCGACGCAGTCGAGTAACTTTTTTGTCGGTCATTTGCTATGCCCTACTTCTTCTTGGCTTCTTTACGACGGACGACTTCGTCCGCGTAGCGCACACCTTTGCCTTTGTACGGCTCTGGTGGACGGAAGTCGCGGATCTCGGCGGCCACTTGACCTACCAGCTGCTTGTCGATGCCCTTGATCAGGATATCGGTCTGGCTAGGAGTCTCAGCGGTGATGCCTTCCGGCAGTTCATAATCCACTGGGTGCGAGAAGCCAAGAGCCAGGTTCAGCACTGTGCCTTTTGCTTGCGCCTTGTAACCAACACCGACCAGCTGGAGCTTGCGCTCGAAGCCTTGGCTTACGCCTTGGACCATGTTGTTTACCAACGCACGAGTGGTACCAGCCATTGCGCGAGTCTGTTGATCGCCATTGCGAGCAGCGAAACGCAGCTCACCAGCTTCTTCAACGATCTCAACGGACGAATGGATGTTCAGTTGCAGAGTGCCCTTGGCACCCTTCACCGAAAGCTGTTGGCCTGCGAATTTGACTTCGACACCGGCTGGCAGCTTAACGGGGTTCTTAGCGACGCGTGACATGCTTATCCCCCCTTAGAACACAGTGCAAAGAACTTCGCCGCCGACACCGGCAGCGCGCGCAGCACGATCCGTCATCACACCCTTGTTGGTGGAGACGATAGACACACCGAGACCGCCACGAACTTTTGGCAGATCCTCGACGGACTTGTACTGACGCAGGCCTGGACGGCTAACGCGCTTCACTTCCTCGATGACCGGACGGCCTTCGAAGTACTTCAGCTCGATGGACAGCAGTGGCTTGATTTCGCTGCTGATCTGATAACCCGCAATGTAACCTTCGTCCTTCAGGACTTTGGCAACAGCTACCTTCAAAGTAGAAGATGGCATGCTTACGACGGACTTTTCAGCCATCTGGGCATTACGGATACGAGTTAGCATGTCCGCTAACGGGTCCTGCATACTCATGGGCTAGACGCTCCTAATACACAAAAAATTAGCCTTTCGGCTACTACGTGTCGCCGAGTACATCCGCGCGATAAAAGCACGGGCTCAGGCGAGCCGGGTATTCTAGACACACCCCACAAATGAATCAAGCCCCAAAAGGGGCTTGATTCAAGTTCAAGGTCACCGGCGGTCAGGATCTTGCGACCCCGAACACCGAGACATTGACAGTGCTTACCAGCTGGCTTTAACCAGACCTGGAACGTCACCACGCATTGCAGCTTGACGCAGCATGTTACGGCCGAGGCCGAACTTGCGGTACACGCCGTGCGGACGACCAGTCAGGCGGCAGCGGTTACGCATGCGCGAAGCGCTTGCGTCACGTGGCTGCTTCTGCAGTGCTACGGTAGCTTCCCAACGTGCTTCTGGACTTGCGTTCAGATCAACGATGATAGCTTTCAGCGCTGCACGCTTGGTGGCGTACTTGGCAACGGTGAGCTGACGCTTCAGCTCACGGTTTTTCATGCTCTTCTTGGCCATTTTCCTACTCCAATCAGTTGCGGAACGGGAATTTGAAAGCGCGCAGCAGTGCGCGACCTTCGTCATCCGTCCGAGCAGTGGTGGTCAGGGTAATGTCCAGACCGCGGAGAGCGTCGATCTTGTCGTAATCGATTTCCGGGAAAATGATCTGCTCTTTAACGCCCATGCTGTAGTTACCACGACCATCGAAGGACTTGGCATTCAGGCCGCGGAAGTCGCGAACCCGAGGCAGGGAGATCGACAGCAGACGATCCAGGAACTCGTACATACGCTCACGGCGCAGGGTCACTTTGACGCCGATCGGCCAACCTTCACGGACTTTAAAGCCAGCGATGGATTTCCGAGCGTAAGTCACAACGACTTTCTGACCGGTGATCTTTTCCAGGTCAGCAACAGCGTGCTCGATGACTTTTTTGTCGCCGATCGCTTCGCCCAGACCCATGTTCAGGGTGATTTTGGTAACGCGCGGAACTTCCATCACGTTCGAAAGCTTAAGTTCTTCCTTAAGCTTCGGTGCGATTTCCTTCCGGTAAATCTCTTTTAGTCGTGCCATGGTCTTCTACCTAGCAGTGTTCAAGCATCAACCGCTTTTTGGGTCGACTTGAAGACACGAATTTTCTTACCGTCTTCTACTTTGAAACCAACGCGGTCAGCCTTGTTGGTTTCGCCGTTGAAAATGGCGACGTTGGAAGCGTGCAGTGGCGCTTCTTTCTCGACGATACCGCCCTGTACGCCCGACATCGGGTTAGGCTTGGTATGGCGCTTGACCAGGTTCAGGCCACCAACAACCAGACGGTTGTCAGCGAGAACCTTCAGCACCTTACCGCGCTTACCCTTGTCCTTGCCGGCGATCACGATGATCTCGTCGTCACGACGAATCTTTTGCATGTCGGATCTCCTTACAGCACTTCTGGGGCGAGCGAGACGATCTTCATGAACTTCTCAGTACGAAGCTCACGGGTCACTGGCCCAAAGATACGGGTGCCGATTGGCTCTTGCTTGTTGTTCAACAGAACAGCAGCGTTGCCATCAAAGCGGATGATGGAGCCGTCAGCGCGACGAACACCGTGGCGAGTGCGGACTACAACAGCAGTCATCACTTGGCCTTTTTTCACCTTACCGCGAGGAATTGCTTCCTTGACGGTAACTTTGATGATGTCACCAATACCAGCGTAACGACGATGGGAGCCACCCAGCACCTTGATGCACATAACACGGCGAGCGCCGCTGTTATCGGCCACATCGAGCATGGATTGAGTCTGAATCATATAATTTCTCCGACCCCTAGCCCTTAGACTTCCACAGCGCGTTCGAGAACATCAACCAGCGCCCAAGACTTGGTCTTGGCCATCGGACGAGTTTCACGAATAGTGACTTTGTCGCCGATGTGGCACTGATTGGTTTCGTCGTGCGCGTGCAGCTTAGTCGAACGCTTAACGTATTTACCGTAGATCGGGTGCTTAACGCGACGCTCGATCAGAACGGTGATGGTTTTGTCCATCTTGTCGCTGACAACACGGCCAGTCAGCGTACGGACAGTTTTTTCGGCTTCAGCCATGATTACTTACCTGCCTGCTGGTTGAGCACAGTTTTCACGCGAGCGATGTCACGCTTAACTTGCGAGAGCAGATGAGACTGCCCCAACTGGCCAGTTGCTTTCTGCATACGCAGATTGAACTGGTCGCGCAGCAGGCCGAGCAGTTGCTCGTTCAGCTGCTGTGCTGATTTTTCACGAAGTTCATTCGCTTTCATCACATCACCGTCCGTTTAACAAAGGAGGTGGCGAGCGGCAGCTTTGCAGCAGCCAGGGCGAAAGCCTCACGCGCCAGCTCTTCAGAAACACCCTCGATTTCATACAGGACTTTGCCTGGCTGAATCTGGGCAACCCAGTACTCCACGTTACCCTTACCTTTACCCATCCGAACTTCGAGTGGCTTCTTGGTGACAGGCTTGTCCGGGAATACACGGATCCAGATCTTGCCGCCACGTTTTACGTGACGGGTCAGAGCACGACGCGCTGACTCGATCTGACGAGCGGTGAGACGACCACGAGCAACAGACTTCAGCGCGAACTCGCCGAAGCTGACTTTGCTACCGCGCAATGCCAGGCCACGGTTGTGACCGGTCATCTGCTTGCGGAACTTCGTACGCTTTGGTTGCAACATTTGGCGTACCCCTTACTTAGCAGCTTTTTTACGAGGCGCTGGTGCTTGTGGCTTCAGCTCTTCTTGGCGACCACCAATTACTTCGCCTTTGAAGATCCAAACCTTTACACCGATCACACCGTAGGTGGTGTGAGCTTCGTAGTTGGCATAGTCGATGTCGGCACGCAGGGTGTGCAGTGGCACACGACCTTCGCGATACCATTCAGTACGTGCGATTTCAGCACCGCCGAGACGACCGCTCACTTGGATTTTGATGCCTTTGGCACCAATGCGCATTGCGTTCTGTACAGCGCGCTTCATAGCGCGACGGAACATTACACGACGCTCCAGCTGCTGAGCTACGCTCTGCGCAACCAGCATACCGTCGAGCTCCGGCTTGCGGATCTCTTCGATATTGATGTGCACAGGCACACCCATTTGCTTGGTCAGGTCCTGACGCAGCTTCTCAACATCTTCACCTTTCTTCCCGATAACGATACCTGGACGAGCAGTGTGGATGGTGATGCGTGCAGTCTGCGCCGGACGATGGATATCGATACGGCTTACGGACGCGCTTTTTAGTTTGTCTTGGAGATACTCACGCACCTTCAGATCAGCGAACAAGTAGTCCGCATAAGTCCGACCGTCTGCGTACCAGACGGAGGTGTGCTCCTTGACGATTCCCAGGCGAATGCCAATGGGATGTACTTTCTGACCCATCTCTTCGACTCCGTTACTTGTCAGCAACCTTGACAGTGATATGGCAAGACCGCTTGACGATGCGATCAGCACGGCCTTTGGCACGTGGCATGATGCGCTTCAGCGAACGCCCTTCGTTGACGAAAACGGTGCTGACCTTCAGGTCATCAACGTCTGCGCCTTCGTTATGCTCGGCGTTGGCTACGGCCGACTCCAGCACTTTCTTCATGATCTCGGCGGCTTTCTTACTGCTGAAAGCCAACAGGTTGAGCGCTTCGCCCACCTTCTTCCCGCGGATCTGGTCGGCGACCAAGCGGGCTTTCTGGGCGGAGATTCGAGCGCCCGACAACTTAGCGGCTACTTCCATTTCCTTACCCCTTAACGCTTGGCTTTCTTGTCAGCCACGTGCCCACGGTATGTGCGGGTACCGGCAAACTCGCCCAGTTTGTGGCCGACCATGTCTTCGTTAACGAGAACTGGGACGTGTTGGCGACCGTTGTGTACTGCGATGGTCAGACCGACCATTTGTGGCAGGATCATCGAACGGCGCGACCAGGTTTTAACTGGTTTGCGATCGTTCTTTTCCGCCGCCACTTCGATCTTCTTCAGTAGGTGAAGATCAATAAAAGGACCTTTTTTCAGAGAACGTGGCACTGTCGTATCCCTCTATTTACTTGCGACGACGGACGATCATTTTGTCGGTACGCTTATTACCACGAGTCTTCGCGCCCTTAGTCGGGAAGCCCCATGGCGATACCGGATGACGACCACCAGAGGTACGACCTTCACCACCACCATGTGGGTGGTCAACCGGGTTCATGGCAACACCACGAACGGTTGGGCGAACGCCACGCCAGCGCTTGGCACCAGCTTTACCCAACGAACGCAGGCTGTGCTCGGAGTTCGAGACTTCGCCCAGGGTCGCACGGCACTCAGCCAGTACTTTACGCATCTCACCAGAACGCAGACGCAGGGTCACGTAGACACCTTCACGAGCGATCAACTGAGCCGAAGCACCAGCGGAACGAGCGATCTGTGCGCCTTTACCTGGCTTCAATTCGATGCCGTGTACGGTGCTACCAACTGGAATGTTACGCAGTTGCAGAGCGTTGCCCGGCTTGATCGGCGCCAAGGCACCTGCGATCAGCTGGTCGCCAGCACTCACGCCTTTAGGGGCGATGATGTAGCGACGCTCGCCATCTGCGTACAGCAGCAGAGCGATGTGAGCAGTACGGTTTGGATCGTATTCGATACGCTCGACGGTGGCAGCGATGCCATCCTTGTCGTTGCGACGGAAGTCGACCAGACGATAATGCTGCTTATGACCACCACCGATGTGACGAGTGGTAATACGGCCATTGTTGTTACGACCACCAGACTTCGATTTTTTCTCGAGCAGCGGTGCGTGAGGAGCGCCTTTATGCAGCTCCTGGTTGACCACCTTGACCACAAAACGGCGGCCAGGGGAAGTCGGTTTGCATTTAACGATTGCCATGATGCACCCCTTCCTTACTCAGCACTGCTGCTGAAATCGAGATCTTGGCCTGGCTGAAGGGAGATAACTGCCTTCTTCCAGTCATTACGCTTGCCCAGACCGCGAGCAGTGCGCTTGCTCTTACCCAGAACGTTCAGGGTAGTAACGCGCTCTACTTTCACGCTGAACAGGCTTTCGACGGCCTTCTTGATTTCCAGCTTGGTTGCATCGGTAGCAACCTTGAAAACGAACTGGCCTTTCTTGTCTGCCAGAACCGTAGCCTTCTCGGAAACGTGCGGGCCAAGCAGAACTTTAAATACGCGTTCCTGGTTCATCCCAGCAGCTCCTCGAATTTCTTCACGGCCGACACGGTGATCAACACCTTGTCGTATGCGATCAGACTGACCGGATCGGAACCTTGCACGTCACGAACATCAACGTGTGGCAGGTTGCGAGCAGCCAGGTACAGGTTCTGATCAACAGCGTCAGACACGATCAGGACGTCAGTCAGGCCCATGCCATTCAGCTTGTTCAGCAGATCTTTGGTTTTCGGTGCTTCAACAGCGAAGTCCTGAACCACGACCAGACGATCAGTACGCACCAGCTCAGCAAGGATGGAACGCATTGCTGCGCGATACATCTTCTTGTTCAGCTTCTGGGAGTGATCCTGAGGACGAGCCGCAAAAGTGGTACCGCCGCCACGCCAGATTGGGCTACGGATAGTACCGGCACGAGCACGGCCAGTACCTTTCTGACGCCATGGGCGCTTACCGCCACCAGAAACGTCGGAACGGGTCTTTTGCTGCTTGCTACCTTGACGGCCGCCAGCCATGTAGGCCACGACTGCTTGGTGAACCAGCGTCTCGTTGAATTCGCCGCCAAATGTCAGTTCGGAAACTTCGATCGCTTGAGCGTCATTTACATTTAATTGCATGTCAGCTTCCCCTTAACCGCGAGCCTTGGCTGCTGGACGTACAACCAAGTTGCCGCCAGTAGCGCCAGGAACAGCGCCCTTGACCAACAACAGATTGCGTTCAGCGTCCACGCGCACTACTTCGAGGGACTGCACGGTCACGCGCTCAGCGCCCATATGACCGGACATTTTTTTGCCCTTGAATACACGACCAGGAGTCTGGCACTGGCCGATAGAGCCTGGAACGCGGTGGGATACGGAGTTACCGTGGGTGTTATCTTGCCCGCGGAAGTTCCAACGCTTGATCGTACCCTGGAAGCCTTTACCCTTGGACTGACCGGTTACATCAACCAGTTGACCAGCAGCGAAGATTTCAGCGTTGATCAGATCGCCGGCCTGGTACTCGCCTTCTTCAAGGCGGAATTCCATTACGGTACGACCAGCGGCAACGTTCGCCTTGGCGAAGTGGCCAGCTTGAGCAGCTGTTACACGCGAAGCACGACGCTCGCCGACAGTGACTTGCACTGCACGATAGCCATCGGTCTCTTCAGTTTTGAACTGGGTGACGCGATTCGGCTCGATCTCAATGACCGTGACCGGAATGGAGACACCTTCTTCGGTGAAAATACGGGTCATACCGCATTTACGACCGACTACACCAATAGTCATGTTGTAAACCTCATGAGTGTACGGGGCTTTCACCCGCTATGGCCGCCCATTTCAGAGCGTTACACGACCAAGACCGAGTCTTAGCCGAGGCTGATCTGCACTTCCACACCGGCCGCAAGATCAAGCTTCATAAGTGCATCAACGGTTTTATCCGTTGGCTGGACGATGTCCAGAACGCGCTTATGAGTACGGATCTCGTACTGGTCACGCGCGTCTTTGTTGACGTGCGGGGAGACCAGAACGGTGAACCGCTCTTTACGGGTAGGCAGTGGAATTGGACCACGCACTTGAGCACCAGTACGTTTCGCGGTTTCCACGATTTCCTGGGTGGATTGGTCGATCAGGCGATGGTCAAAAGCCTTCAACCTGATACGGATTTGCTGATTTTGCATTGGATTTCAGACTCCGGCTGCTATTCCCACCGAGCGCAATACGCCCGTTAAAAGGAGGCGCAATTCTATAGACGCCCCTGATAGGTGTCAACCCAATAAAAAAGCCCCCGCTAGGCGGGGGCTCTTCAACTCATCGAGCTGACTCTACAAGAGACTTACTCGATGACTTTGGCTACGACGCCAGC
>NZ_JABWQV010000330.1 GCF_014268615.1 Pseudomonas tehranensis
TATCGCGAGCAGGCTCGCTCCCACAATGGAATTCATGTACTCAAGTAAAGGGTTACAGGTCGCCGTAACCCAACGACCGCAGCGCCCGCTCATCGTCGGACCAACCGCCCTTCACCTTGACCCACAGGTTGAGCATGATCTTGGAGTCGAACAGCAGTTCCATGTCTTTGCGCGCCTCGGTGCCGATGCGCTTGATACGCTCGCCCTTGTCGCCAATGATGATTTTCTTCTGGCCGTCGCGTTCGACGAGGATCAGCGCATGGATGTGCAAGGTCTTGCCCTGTTGCTTGAACTCTTCGATTTCCACGGTGATCTGGTACGGCAGCTCAGCGCCCAGTTGGCGCATGATTTTCTCGCGCACCAGTTCGGCGGCCAGGAAGCGACTGCTGCGGTCGGTGATCTGGTCTTCGGGGAAGAAGTGATCGTTTTCCGGCAGGTGCTCGGCGATCACCCGCTCCAGCGCATCGAGATTGTGACCGTGCTGGGCCGAGATGGGCATGATCTGAGCGTTCGGCAACTGCTCCTGCAACCAGCTCAGGTGCGGCATCAGCTCAGCCTTGTCTTCGATGCGGTCGGTCTTGTTCAGTGCCACGATCAGCGGACCGGTCACGTACTGGACACGTTCGAGAACCATCTGGTCTTCTTCGGTCCACTTGGTGCGATCGACCACGAAGATCACCACGTCGACGTCTTTCAACGCCGCCGAAGCGGTCTTGTTCATGTAGCGGTTCAGGGCCTTTTCGCCGCCCTTGTGCATGCCGGGAGTATCGACGTAGATCGCCTGGACGGCGCCTTCGGTCTTGATACCCAGCATGTTGTGGCGGGTGGTCTGGGGCTTGCGCGAAGTGATCGCCAGCTTCTGGCCCAGGATGTGATTGAGCAGCGTGGACTTGCCCACGTTCGGCCGACCGACAATGGCGACATAGCCGCAGCGGGTGACGGTTGTATCAGTCATTGCCATTCTCCACGCCCAGGGCTATCAGTGCTGCGGCGGCCGCTACCTGTTCGGCAATACGACGACTCACACCCTGACCCCGGCTTTTTTCATTCAATAAGACCACTTCGCATTCGACGAAGAAGGTTCGGCAATGCGGCTCGCCCTGGATATCCACTACTTCGTAACGCGGCAGCTCGCAACTGCGCGATTGCAGGAATTCCTGCAAACGGGTTTTCGGGTCCTTGTTGGTGTCCACCAGCGTCAGGCTGTCGATCTCGGAGGTCAGCCAGGCCAGCACGCGCTCGCGCGCCATTTCCATGCCGGCGTCCAGGTAGATCGCGCCAATCAACGCTTCCAGGGCATCGGCCAGAATCGACTCACGACGGAAACCGCCGCTCTTCAATTCACCGGAGCCCAGGCGCAGGTACTCACCCAGGTCGAAACCGCGGGCCAGCACGGCCAGGGTCTCACCTTTGACCAGGCGCGCGCGCAAACGCGACAACTGGCCTTCCCGAGCCAGCGGGAAGCGTTCGAACAACGCCTCGCCCGCCACGAAGTTGAGGATGGCATCACCCAGGAATTCCAGGCGTTCGTTGTTGCGCCCAGCAAAACTGCGGTGAGTGAGAGCCAGAAGCATCAGCTCCTGATCCTTGAAAGTGTAGCCGAGCTGACGCTCGAGACGGCTTAGAGAAACGCTCACGGTTTACCCACGCTGAGTTCGTGGCTGGATTCCACCACCACGGCCGCGAAGCGCCGTTGGCTTGGGACAATTAACGCTGTGTTCAAAAATGACGTCCTGACTATCGTTGGCTTCATGCCTTCGGGCAACCTTGTACAGGCTCCAGAAATGCATTCGGCGCTGTGTTCAACAGCGCCGTGTGTGATTACTTGATCAGGCCAACCCGCGAGAAATTCGGCAGGTGACTGAGTTTGGGTTCCGGCCAGCTCATCCAGACCGCAAAGGCCTTGCCGACGATATTACGGTCGGGGACCATGCCCAACATGTCCTTGGGAATGTTCGGATCATCCCAGTACCGGCTGTCGTTGGAGTTGTCGCGGTTGTCGCCCATCATGAAATAGTGCCCGGCCGGCACCGTCCACGAACGGTCCGGCGCGGCGCGGTAGCGGCTCATTTCCTTGCGGATCAGGTGTTCGGCCTCGCCGAGTTTTTCCTGGTAGAGCTCAGCGCTGCCCAGCGTGCCCGGCTCGGAGCCGATCAATTGCTCGGCCACCGGCTCGCCGTTGACGAACAGGCGCTTGTCGGCGCTGTAGCGAATCTTGTCTCCCGGCAAGCCGACCACACGCTTGATGTAGTTGACGCTCGGATCGCTTGGAAAGCGGAACACCATGACATCGCCGCGTTGCGGGTCACCGATTTCGATGACCTTCTTGTCGATCACCGGCAAGCGGATCCCGTAGGAGAACTTGTTCACCAGGATGAAATCGCCCACATCCAGGGTCGGTTTCATCGAGCCGGACGGGATCTGGAACGGTTCCACCAGGAACGAGCGCAGCACCAGTACGATGAACAACACCGGAAAGAACGACTTGCCGTATTCGACCAGCAGCGGTTCCTTGTTGAGTTTTTCGACCACCACCCCATCAGGCTGGCTGACGCTGCCCTGATAGGAGGCGATGGCAGCCCGGCGCCGCGGCGCCAGGAACAACAGATCAAGCAACGCCAACAGGCCGCAGACGAACACGGCGATAACCAGCAACAGCGGGAAATTTAGCGACATAGGACCTAACTATCCAACCTGAGCACCGCAAGGAAGGCTTCCTGTGGAATTTCCACGTTACCGACCTGCTTCATGCGTTTTTTACCGGCCTTCTGCTTTTCCAACAGCTTGCGCTTACGGCTGACGTCGCCGCCATAGCATTTGGCCAATACGTTCTTTCTGAGCGCCTTGACGGTTGTACGCGCCACAATCTGCCCACCAATGGCGGCCTGGATTGCCACATCGAACATCTGCCGCGGAATCAGTTCCTTCATCTTCTCGGTCAATGCACGACCTTTGTAGTGCGCGTTGTCACGGTGCACGATCAATGCCAGGGCATCGACTTTCTCACCGTTGATCAGCACATCCAGCTTCACCAGATTAGCCGATTGGTAACGATCGAAATGATAGTCCAGCGAAGCATAGCCGCGACTGGTGGATTTCAGGCGATCGAAGAAGTCCAGCACCACTTCGTTCATCGGCAGATCGTAGGTCACCTGGACCTGGGTACCGAGGAACAGCATGTCGTGCTGCACGCCACGCTTTTCGATGCACAGGGTAATGACGTTGCCAAGATGCTCCTGCGGCACAAGGATGTTGGCCCGCACGATCGGCTCGCGCATATCCTCGATGGCCGACAGGTCCGGCAACTTGGACGGGTTGTCTACGTAGATGGTTTCGCCGTTCTTGAGCAGCAGCTCGAAAATCACCGTCGGCGCCGTGGTGATCAGGTCCAGGTCGTACTCGCGCTCCAGGCGCTCCTGGATGATCTCCATGTGCAGCATGCCGAGGAATCCGCAACGGAAGCCGAAGCCCAGCGCATCGGAGCTTTCCGGCGTGTATTGCAGGGATGAGTCGTTCAGGGTCAGCTTTTGCAGGGCTTCGCGGAAATCCTCGAAGTCGTCGGAGCTGACCGGGAACAGGCCGGCGTAGACCTGGGGCTGGATACGCTTGAAGCCGGGCAGCACATCGACGTCGGGGGTGGAGCTCAAGGTCAGGGTGTCACCGACCGGCGCACCGTGAATGTCCTTGATGCCGGCGATGATGAAACCCACTTCACCGGCCTTCAGATCGACGGTGGCGGTATGTTTCGGGTTGAAGACACCGACGCTGTCCACCAGGTGGATCTTGCCGGTGGATTTGACCAGGATCTTGTCACCCTTCTTGACGCGGCCGTGGCGCACGCGAACCAGGGAGACAACGCCCAGGTAGTTGTCGAACCAGGAATCGATGATCAACGCTTGCAGCGGATCTTCGATGTTGCCGGTCGGCGCAGGAATGGTAGTCACCAGGCGCTCGAGCACTTCGTCCACGCCCAGGCCGGTCTTGGCGCTGCAAGTGACCGCGTCGGTGGCATCGATGCCGATGATTTTCTCGATTTCTTCCTTCACGCGGTCCGGATCGGCCTGGGGCAGGTCGATCTTGTTCAGCACCGGCATGACTTCCAGACCCTGCTCGATGGCCGTGTAGCAGTTGGCAACCGACTGTGCCTCGACGCCCTGGCCGGCATCGACCACCAGCAATGCACCTTCACAGGCCGCCAGCGACCGGCTGACTTCATAGGTGAAGTCGACGTGGCCCGGGGTATCGATGAAGTTCAGCTGATAGGTAATGCCGTCGCGGGCCTTGTAGTAGAGCGTAACGCTGTGGGCCTTGATGGTGATCCCGCGCTCACGCTCCAGATCCATGGAATCCAGGACCTGGGCTTCCATTTCACGCTCGGCCAGGCCGCCGCACATCTGGATGAAGCGATCAGCCAGCGTCGACTTGCCATGGTCAATGTGGGCGATGATGGAGAAATTGCGGATATGACTCAAATCACTCACGGATCAACACTCAAAAAGGCTGCAGGCATGGCCCGCCGAAAAATAGCCGGGAATTGTACCTGATAGACCGTGCAAGCGTCACGTTCGCCTATCGATGAGCACGTGTGGCGAGGGAGCTTGCTCCCGCCGGGCT
>NZ_JABWQV010000331.1 GCF_014268615.1 Pseudomonas tehranensis
CGAGCAAGCCCGCTCCCACAGGGGATCTGCGGTGCTCAGAAATTCAGGGTCTGCTTGAGCTTTTGCGCCGCTGGCGTATCACTGGGTATGACCATCGCATAGTTGTATCCCGGCCCGGACCAATACTCGGCCTGCAACTCGCCGTCACGACGGCTGCCGCGCGGTAGCAAGAAATTTTTCGGGCCCGGTGGACGCACATAGAAGCTGATCTTCTGGCCGCTCGGGTCCTGATAAACCACCATCGCCGCCGCCCCTTGCTCGGTGCTCAGCAATCGCCCGCTGACCGGCTTGAATCCTGCCCCTGACAGATCTGGCAGGCGGTCGGCCCGGGTGAAGTAACGGTCGAGCCAGCCTTGCATGGTGCTCTCGTCGCCGCCTTGATAATCGGCCGGCAGGATGCCTTGTTGGGCAAACAGTCGATACGCCTGCAAGGCGTCGGTCATGGGCAGCATAGCGCTGACGAGCGTCATCTCCCGGGCCTTCCAGCCGCTCAAACCGCCGACACTGACGGCCAGCAGCAACACTGCCGCGCTGGCCAGATGACGATGGAACCGATGTTTCAGGCGTTGGCGGATCGCTGTCGGGTCGAGGTCCGGATTGGGCGCGTGTTGCAGGTCTGCGTTCAGGGCCGCGCGCAAGTGTTGTGCGTCCTGTTGCCAGGCCTGGACTCGGGCGGCGACTTCCGGGTGATGGGCCAGGTAGTTTTCCATCAGACGCTGGTCGGCTTCGCTCAGTTGACGATCGACGAAGGCGTGCAGGTCGTTGTCGCTGGGGGGCATGCTGATCATTTGAGTATCCGCAGGGCAGGGCGGGTGATTTCGCCGTCGCTGAGTTGGCGCAGGGCCTGGCGGGCGCGGGATATGCGTGACATTACGGTGCCGGTCGGTACGTCGAGGATGTCGGCCACTTGCTGGTAGCTCAAGCCTTCCACTGACACCCACAGCAATAGCGCGCGTTGTTCGGTGGTCAGTTGATCGAACGCCTCGAGGGACGTTTGGGCGATCACGCTGCGCTCGGCCGAAGGGTGAGCGTCGTCGCGGCCGGTAAAAAATTCCAGCATGCGGGCATAGCGCCGGGAACGACGATGGCTATCGAGAAACTGTCGATAAAGAATCGAAAACAGCCAGGCCCGAAGATCGCCGTCGGCCCGCTTGTCGTTCCATTTTGACAAGGCCCGCTCCAGACATGCTTGCACCAGGTCGTCAGCGTTGCTGGGGTTGCGCGTCAACGACACGGCAAACCGCCGTAGTCGGGGAATGAGCGTGCGCAACTGTTCGTCGAGTTCGTTCATGGCTGTGCTTCTTTGGCAGTCACTGCGCCGGGAGTGGAAAGACGACTCGCGAAGGAGATTATTCCAGCCTGGAAAAAATAAATACGAAGCGTGGGAATAAAACCCTCAGGCTTTCGTCTGACGGGTCCTTTGTAGAAATGGCCTTGGGCCTTGGAGCTTCGTCATGGTTGACCCTTCCTCTGAACCGAGCCGGCCGCCGTTGGGTGCCAGCAGCCTGGCGCTGCGCCTGAGCGGCATCGCCGTGATTGTCGCCGCGTTGGCCGGGACATTTGCCTACGTCAATGGAACCCTTGACCCACAACGCCTGACGCCGAATGCGTTGGTCAATGTGCTGGAAAAGAACAACGGCGTGCACCCCGGCTTTCGTCGCAATCACTCCAAAGGGGTTTGCGTTGTGGGCTATTTCCAAAGCAGCGGTGAAGCTCGCCCCTATTCCAGTGCCCAAGTCTTCATGGAGCCGCGCACGCCGGTCGTCGGGCGCTTTGCCTTGCCCAGCGGCAACCCCTACGCGCCGGACAACAGCGTGCCGATCCGCAGTCTGGCGCTGCGCTTCACCCAGGCCAACGGGCAGCAGTGGCGTACCGGCATGAACAGCATGCCGGTGTTTCCGGTGGGCACGCCCGAAGCGTTCTATCAGTTGCAACAGGCCCAATCGCCGGATCCGGCCACGGGTAAACCCAACCCTGCGGCCGTACCCGCCTTCTTTGCCGCGCACCCGGAAGCCAAACCGTTCCTGCAATGGATCAAGACCGCGAAGCCATCGGCCAGCTATGCCACCGAAACCTACAACGGCATCAATGCGTTCTATCTGGTCAATCCTGCGGGACAACGCCAGGCGGTGCGGTGGGGCGTGGTGCCAGTGGCCGTGGATGGCACGCAAGTGACGCCACCCCAGGGCGCCGACTTTCTGGAACAGGATCTGGTGCAGCGCCTGGCTGCGGGGCCGTTGCGCTGGCAGCTGAATATCACTTTGGCCAATCCGGGCGATCCGGTGAATGACGCCAGCAAAGCCTGGCCCGAAGATCGAAAGGTGCTCAACGCCGGTACGCTGGTGCTGGAGCGCACCCAGTCGCAGGACGACGGCGAATGCCGCGACATCAACTATGACCCGCTGATTCTGCCCAACGGCATCGAAGGTTCAGAAGACCCGCTTTTGGCGGCGCGCTCTGCCGCGTATGCCAGCTCGTACTTGCGGCGCACCAGCGAAGTCAGTCAATTGCCCGCCAACCAGGAGTCCCGCCCATGAGCACCCCTCGACACTTCGCACCGCTGGCGCGACTGCTGCACTGGTTGATGGCATTGATGGTCATTGCCATGCTCTTTATCGGCGCGGGCATGGTGGCCTCGGTGTCCGAGCGCCATGAATGGCTGCTTCAGTTGCACAAACCCTTGGGCATCGCGATTTTGCTGCTGGTGATCGTGCGCCTGGTGGTGCGCTTTACGACGCGCCAACCGCCATTGCCGGTCGATCTGCCAGGCTGGCAGGCGTTGGCGGCCAAGGCCTCCCATGCGCTGTTGTATGCCTTGATGTTGATTTTGCCATTGTTGGGCTGGGGCATGATTTCAGCGGCGGGAGACCCGGTGATGCTCAGCAGCTCCCTGCAATTGCCTTCCATCGTACCGGCGGATGCCCAGGCTTTCGCACTGTTGCGCAAGGCTCACGGCTATCTGGCTTATCTATTGTTCCTGACCGTGCTGGTGCATCTGGCGGCGGCACTGTTTCATGGTTGGGTGCGTCGGGATGAGGTGTTGGACAGTATGTTGCGTGGCAAAGGCTGATGATTGTGGGAGCAAAGCTCCCACCCAGGATATCCACCTTGGACAAGGGTTGATCAGGTCGTTGGATTAACGCAATTCGTCAACCATGGTCTCAATGGTGCTCAATACATCTTTGCCCAGTTGCATCGAACGCTTGCCGGACCAGCCGGTGCGCGGATCCGGGTGGTCGTCATGATCCTTGAACGGCATCTCTAGGGTCAGGGACAGGCAATCGTATTTTTGGCCGACTGCGTTACAGGCCAGGGTCATGTTGGCCAGGCCCGGTGCGTCGCGGGTATAGCCGTGAGCGGTCTGAAAGTCTTTGGTCTGGTGCTTGAGATCGCTGCGAAAGCGCTCTTCAAGTTCGGCAATGCGTGGCGTGTAGCCGGGGTTGCCTTCGCAACCGGCGGTGAAGACGTGAGGGATTTCTTCGTCGCCGTGAACGTCCAGGAACAAATCTACGCCGTATTTTTCCATTTGCTGCTGGACGAAAAATACCTCAGGACTGATTTCCGGACTGGCGTTCTGCCACGCGCGGTTGAGATCCTGACCCATGGCATTGGTACGCAGATGGCCGTGGAAGGCACCGTCAGGATTCATGTTGGGCACCAGATACAGATCGGCCTTGGCAAGCAGTCGGTTCAAGCGCGTGTCGTCCTGATGTTGCAGGCGTTCGATCACGCCCTCCATGAACCACTCGGCCATGTGCTCGCCGGGATGCTGCTGGGCGATGATCCAGACCTTGCGTCGACCTTCGGCACCACTGCCCTTGCGCAGTAGTTGAATGTCGCGGCCTTCCACGCTTTTGCCAATGGCCAGCAGTTCGGTCCCGGCCTTGTGCAGTGCCTGCTCGATCAACCAGTCGTGGCGACCACGGCTGTAGGGTTCGAAGTAGGCAAACCAGGCATGAGACTGTTCGGCTTCCAAGTGAAAGCGCAGGGCGTCGCCTTCGAACTGTGTGGGAATACGGAACCAGTTGACGTGATCATAAGAGGCGACGGCCTGGTAACCCGTCCATGCCTTGTTGTAGGACGATTGACTGGCATTGAGCAAACGAAAGGAATACTCCTGGCCGACATGCAAGCCACTGGCCTTGAAGTGGAACCACTGGAAGTGGGCGCTACGGGTGTCGGGTCTGATCTTCAGCAGTGATTGCAAAGGATTGCTGATGTCGACGATCTCGATGTTGCCGCTGTCGAAATTGGCGCTGATATCAAAGGAAGATTTAGCCACGGTCACGGTTCCTGTGATGGATTTTATGACCGTTACTTTACACGCAAGGAGGAGGATGTCGGGGACGATTTGCGTGACAGAAAAGAGGGGGCGTCCTCCCTGGACGCTATTGGAGCTTAGTGAGTCCGCGATTGATTCTCAAGTGCTGCCTGTCGATAGTTTTCGCCGGTATGGCGTGGAGTGCTTGAAAAGGGATATTCATTTGCTATCATCGCCGCCATTGAATGAGCGACACCCAAAAGACTTCATTAGCCTGAAGCCATAAGCCGAAAAATCGGCAAAAAAAGACCCCGCCAAAAACCGGGGCA
>NZ_JABWQV010000332.1 GCF_014268615.1 Pseudomonas tehranensis
CGGGAGCAAGCTCCCTCGCCACAGGAAAGCGCGCTTGAGATACTCTATTGTTCGCCTCATGCCTAATCATCGTAAAATGAGCATTCCCTCATGACCCTCACCCAACTCGAAATCTTCTCCCAGGTCGCCGAGCTGCGCGGTTTCACCGCCGCGGCGACGCGGTTGGGCATCAGTCAGTCGGCGGTGTCCCACGCCATCAAATCCCTGGAGCAGGAGCTGGGCGTGGAGTTGTTCAGACGTCATCAGAGCCTCATCGAGCCCAGCGACATTGGCCGGCAGTTGCTGCTGCGGGCCCGGGCCATGCTCGGGCTGGCCAACACCCTGCGCCAGGAAGCCGCGGATGCGCGGGGTATGCGCCGTGGCACCCTGCGTATCGGCTCGTTCGGCCCGACTTCGTCGATGAAGTTATTGCCCGCCATCCTGCAACGTTACCGGGCTTTGCATCCGGGGATCGAAGTGCACATCGACGAAGGACCGGACCGGCAAGTCATCCAGTGGCTGGATGAACGGCGGATCGACGTCGGTTTCGTGGTGCTGCCCGAAGACCGTTTCGACACGTTCGCGCTGATGCAAGACCAGATGGTCGCCGTGCTGCCCAGCGCTCACCCCCTCGCCGCCCAAGCCAGCCTGAGCCTCAAGGACCTGTGCAACGACCCGTTCGTGCTCACCGAGGCCGGCTCTTCTGAACTGGTTTCGCGCCTGTTCAACGCAGCCCGGCTCACACCGAACGTGCGCTATCGTTGTTCGCAGCTGCTCAGCACCCTGGATGTCGTCAGCCGCGGCGAGGCCGTGACCCTGGTGTCCGAAGGTTCGCTACCGGGCGGCGACAACCCACGGTTCGTCACGCGGCCATTGTCGCCGCAGGTTCCGCGTCAGATAGGCCTGGCGGTATTGGACAGCCGCCAGGCCTCGCCCGCTACGCTGGCGTTTATCGAACTGGCGCGGCAGTCAGTCTGATCACCCGCAACCGGATACACTATCGAAGCTGTTCCTCCAGCCCTCACAGGTTATGCAGATGCCATTGACCGCCACTCGTTTGCGCAAGCGGCCCCGTCGCAACCTGATCACGCTGCTCTGCGGCGTGCTGCCGATACTGTCAGGGCTGGGCATTCTGTACCTGCAAGCTGAACGGACACTGGAACAACAGAGCCAACAGACCAGCGAAGAGCTGGTCGGGCAGATCGAACTGATGCTCGATAACACCGCGCTGGCGGCCCGCGAACTGCTGCCTCTGGCCGGCCAGCCCTGCGAAGCGGTGAAACTGGCCTTGCGCGAACAGGTAACGCGTCGCCCATTCGTCCGTTCGACCAACCTGGTGTGGGACAACACCCTCTATTGCAGTTCGCTGTTTGGCGCCTTCGAAGAGACGGTTGATCCGATTGCCTACCATCAGGGCACGTTATGGCTGATGAACGGCAACCCGATCACCCCCGACACCGCGCTGCTGATCTACCGGCTCAATGAAGGGCAACAAGGGGCATTGGCAACGCTGGACGGTTATCACCTGGCCAATGTCTTGCGTCTGATCGGCGGCGAAACCCGGTTGTTGCTGCAAGTCGGGCCAAACTGGCTGACCGCGGACGGGAAGGTCCGACCAGCGCCCCTGCCTGCCCTGCCGGTCGCCCGCAGCAACCTGACCTCATCGCGCTATGCCTTCAATGTTGCAGCCGGCTTCGATGAGGGTGAAATCTGGCGCTACATGGCCCGTGAGTATCCGCCGCTGTTCAGCCTGCTGATCTTCTTTGGTGTCATCGCTGGAACGCTCGGCCACTGGCTGCAAAAACGCACCACGTCCCCCAGCCATGAGCTGCAACGCGCGCTTGAGGCCGGGGAGTTCGTGCCGTATCTGCAACCGGTCGTGCAGGGCGACAGCAAGCGCTGGGCCGGGGTCGAAGTGCTGATGCGCTGGAACCATCCCAAGGAAGGCCTGGTGCGGCCGGACCTGTTCATTCCCTTTGCTGAACACAGCGGCTTGATCGTGCCGATGACCCGGGCATTGATGCAGCAAACCATGCATTTGCTGGCGCCCTTGGTCCCGCAACTGGAAAGTCCCTTTCACGTCGGCATCAACATCACCGCGCGCCATTGTCAGAATCTGGAACTGGTGCAAGATTGCCGCGAGTTCCTGGAAGCCTTCCCACCGGGGGTCATTACCTTGGTGCTGGAACTGACCGAGCGCGAGCTGATCGAACCGACACCCACCACTCACCAGCTGTTCCAGCACCTGCGTGAACTGGGGGTCAAGATCGCAATCGACGACTTCGGCACCGGTCATTCCAGCCTGGGCTACTTGCGCCAGTTCAACGTGGACTTCCTGAAAATCGACCAGAGCTTTGTTGCCATGATCGGCGTCGATGCCCTGTCGCGGCACATCCTTGACAGCATCATCGAACTGTCGGGCAAGCTGGACTTGGGTATCGTTGCCGAGGGGGTCGAAACCGTTGAACAAAGCAACTATCTGGCCGCTCACGGGGTGAACTTTTTACAGGGGTATCTATTTGGTCGCCCGATGAGTGGCGCGGATTTCATTACGGCGCTGTCTGCCATTGAAACCCCTGATGCTGCGCCCCTCTACGGGCAACCACAGTCGGACTGATAAAATTCGCATCCCGTGTTACATAACGAAAAAGTTACGATTTACACCCGTGGGTTTCACTACTACAATTTTTTTACCTGTGGCTAATAGCAGGAGCGTCATTATCACTGAGTCGCTTCAAGGCACTTGGCTTATAGCTTTGTTTGCGGTTGGTATCAGCCAAATATTCTGATTGGAGTAACGATATTGTCCAGACTCGCTGAATTTCGTAAAGCAGAACAGGACCTTCAAGAGCGGCTCAAGCAGCTGGAAAAGCTGAAGAATGATGCCGGGCTCAAGAAAGAAATCGAATTCGAAGAGAAGCTCCAGGGACTGATGAAAACCTACGGCAAGAGCCTGCGCGACGTCATCGCGATTCTCGACCCGAACCCGGCCAAGGGGGGCCTGCCTTCGACCAAGCCTGTCAAAACCCGCCGTGCGCGAGTGGTCAAGGTGTACCAGAACCCGCACACAGGTGAACTGATCGAAACCAAAGGCGGCAACCATCGGGGCCTGAAAGCCTGGAAAGAACAGTACGGTGCAAAAACCGTTGACGCCTGGTTGCGCAGCTGAGAAAGCTGGCCGAATAAAAAACCCTGAGTCTGCTCAGGGTTTTTTATGGGGCAGGATTTCTGGATTAAGTGGTTCTAATACCGCAGGCTTTATAGTTTCAGGCTATTTCGTACCGACTGTATTTCATCCTGGTTTTCTACAAACTCCTGAGCCTGTCCCGCATAGGACAGCACATTAGCCCTGCCCTCCTTTAGTGCAGCGACGAGTGTCTGAGATAACACGTGCCGGCCATTTTGCGTGATCGTGCAAGTGGTCTCCAGTGCGGCAACGTCGCCCAACATCGAAGCATGAATTTTATTACAGACACTTTGATAACCGCTTTGATAAAAGTCCTTTTGAATTGACTTGCGCATTTCCAGTAACACGCCTTGCAAGTTGACTTGATGACCTGGCTCGATGGGCGTCGTGGTCAGTTCCATGACCATCACCGCCGTGCCCGCTGAATCATTCTTTGTCGCCCGTTGCCGGGTCGTTCCCGGCGCTGCCGACGAGGTGCCCGCATCTGAGGGCAAGGGTTCGATGACCCAGCCTGGAGGCCAGGCGACCTGCGGTTCGGCCGCCTGGACAGCGACACTTGCCATCGCGACCAGCCACAGGACAAACAGCGAAAGAAACGGTCGAATCATTGCATTGCACTCAAGGACGATTCGTAAAGTCTGAAGCCCGCCGCCCCGGCAAGCAATAGCCAGAGGCGTTTGGCGATGCCGCGCCCCTTGCGTATCATGGGTGCACCTGCAAGGAAGCCGTTTAGCGCAAGCCAGGACCGTCGCAGCCAGGTTGCGATGCCGTTTGCCCCACTTATTTTCCGGAGGGCCCATGAGCCTGCACGAACTCAACACTTTCCCTGGCGTCACCGCCCAACCCGATACCGCCACAGCCAAATTCGTCTTCAACCACACCATGCTGCGGGTCAAGGACATCACCCGGTCCCTGGACTTCTACACCCGGGTGTTGGGTTTTTCCCTGGTGGAAAAGCGCGACTTCCCGGAAGCCGAATTCAGCCTGTACTTCCTCGCCCTGGTGGACAAGAGCCAGATTCCGGCCGACGCTGCACAGCGCACCGAATGGATGAAATCCATCCCCGGCATCCTGGAACTGACCCACAACCACGGCACCGAAAGCGACCCGGCGTTCGCCTACCACAACGGCAACACTGACCCGCGCGGGTTCGGCCACATCTGCATCTCGGTCCCGGACATCGTGGCCGCTTGCGAGCGCTTCGAGACGCTGGGCTGCGACTTCCAGAAACGCCTGAGCGACGGCCGCATGAAAAGCCTGGCGTTCATCAAAGACCCGGATGGCTACTGGGTCGAAATCATCCAGCCTGCGCCGCTGTAAAACCAGAGCGAGCCGGCGTTGGGCCTGTCGACAATGATGCTGCACCTGAAGGCCCCTTCGCGAGCAAGCCCGCTCCCAC
>NZ_JABWQV010000333.1 GCF_014268615.1 Pseudomonas tehranensis
GTGGGAGCGAGCCTGCTCGCGATGGCAGTGGCACACGCAAACTGGTCCATCGCTCGCGACTACGGCTTTGTTACTGAGCCCGGCTGCCGAGTTGCTGTTGCAGGTTGCGGATCTGCGATTGCAGCGTGTTGATATTACGAGTGACCTGGCCGCGGAAGGCGTCGAACTCGGCGGTGTTGCTGCCCCCGTTGTCCTGCTGGCTCTTGAGCACGATCACGTCCTGTTCCAGGCGTTCGATGGCAGAGTTGGAAGTGGCTCTTTTCAAAGCGGTGATGTCGGCACCGATGCTCTTGAGCCGGGCATCGAGGGCACCGTCTTCGCCCTGGTTTTTCAGGGCGGAAACTTCAGCCGCCAGCGCCTGGACCTGGGCTTGGAGCTCCTTGTTGGAAGCTTGCAGCTGAGTGTTGGCGTTCTGCTGTTCAGTGGTCTGGGCCATGATCTGGGCCAGTTCCTTGTCCAGGTCGGCGGACGGCCCGAACGCGACCAGCTGTTGTTTGTACTGATCCTGCAGCTTCTTATCGAATTGCTTGCCCTGCTCCTGAAGCTTGCTTTCCAGCTGTTTGATCTGCAACTTCAAGGCTTCACTGTCGCTCATGACATTGGACTGACCGGCTACAACCTTGCCGGAAATGTCCTGCAGGCGCCCCGCCGCATCTTCACTGATACGGGCGAAACTTTCCTGGGTGGCCACCAGTTGCTGTTCCATCAAGGAAATCTGCTGGAAGCTCCACCACGCCAGGAAGGCAAGCGCACACAACAGCGCACCGACCAGTGCCCACAGTGGCCCGGTACTGGCCCCCTTGACCTTGGCCGCCGCAACAGGTGCCGGGCGCGCTTGCACGTGGGGCGGGCGTTCGCGCCCAGGCAGAAAGTCATCGTCATCGGGAATGTCGGCCCGCATCCGCAAGCTCGGAATATCATCGAAGTCGTCGTTGGAATCGTTACGCATGGGCATTGGGTTCAACCTTTGGGAAACCGGTGTTGGCTCGATGCAGCGAGTATAACCCCCTCGCCCGCCGCACCGATTGACCCCGAACCTGGCACTCGGTTCATGACGGAGCGATCAGCGGGCATCCTGGGCTTTCCACCAGGCGCAGAACTCATCAAGAGCGGTCCACAGGCTGACCTGTGGATCGTAATCCAGATAATGCCGAGCCCGGCTGATGTCCAGGGTGAAATTCTTGTTCATGACCTGCATGCCCAGGCGCGACAACGTCGGTTCGGGACGGCCCGGCCATAAGGTGCAAAAACCTTCATTCAGGGCGGCGATGCTGTAGGCCAGCCCGTAGGAACGATAACGCCGGACCTGTGGGACTTCCATCTGTCGCATCACATAATTGACCACATCCCACAACGGCACCGGCGTGCCGTTACTAATGTTGTAAGCCTTGCCAAGGGCCGATTCGCCGGCCAAAAGACTACTGAGCAGCGCTTCGTTGAGATTCTGCACGCTGGTGAAGTCCACCTTGTTCAACCCGTTACCGACAATGGCCAAGCGGCCTTTGCGTTGCATTTTCAACAGCCGGGGGAAAATGCTCATGTCGCCGGCGCCGGTGACAAAGCGCGGGCGCAGAGCCAGGACTTCGAGTCCGAACTCCTGCGCCCCGAAGACTTTCTGTTCAGCCAGGTATTTGGTGGCCGCGTAGGGATGTTTGAAGCGCTTGGGCACTTGTTCTTCGGTCAGGTCCAGATGGTCCCGGCCGTCGAAGTAAATAGACGGCGATGACAGATGAACCAGGCGCCGGACCTTCTGCTTGAGGCAGGCCTCGACAATATTTTCCGTGACCTGGACGTTACCCTGGTGAAAATCCTGATAGCGGCCCCAAAGCCCCACGGAACCGGCGCAATGCACGACACTGTCAACACCCAGGCACAGGTCCCGAGCCAGCAACGGGTCACTCAGATCCCCCGGGATGAACTGCGCCCCGCGACGCACCAGGTGCTCAACGCTCTCGGCCCGGCGACCGTTGACCCGCACATCCAGGCCTTGCTCCAGAGCGAAACGCGCAAAGCGCCCGCCAATGAAGCCGCTTGCGCCGGTAACCAGAATTTTCATGAAGACTCCTAAAATCAGATTCGAGCTTCAAGCTACAAGCTTCAAGCCAATCGCTTTCAACTTACCGCTTGTAGCTTGCTGCTTGCCGCCTTGATCAACCGCTCAGTCAACAAACCCAGTAACTGCCCGCCATTGCGCCAATGATGCCAGTACAACGGCACATCGATCGGTTTATCTGCGAGCAATTCCACCAACTCGCCGCGCTCCAGTTGCTCACGCATTTGCAACTCCGGCACCAGTCCCCAGCCAAGCCCCGCTTCGGCGAGCCGAATGAAACCTTCGGACGACGGGCAGAGATGATGTTGGAAACCGCCTTCGACCCCCAGGGAAGCAAGGTAGCGATGCTGCAGGAAATCATCCGGGCCGAACACCAGCGCCGGCGTGCGTGCCAGTTGATCGGCGCGCACCCCATCGGGGAAATGCCTGGCGATGAACGCCGGGCTGGCCAACGCCCGGTAGCGCATGGCCCCCAACAACACGCTACGAGCACCGGCCACCGGACGTTCACTGGCGCAAACGCACGCCGCCACCTCACCGGCCCGCATGCGTTTGAGGCCGACGTTCTGGTCTTCCACCACCAAGTCGAGCAACAGATGATGTTCGGCGCAGAAATCCCCAACGGCCACCGCCCACCAAGTGGCCAGGCTGTCGGCATTCAAGGCGATCCGCAGGCGCTCAGGCAGCCCCTCCTCATCCAGCGCTGGCACCAGGCTTTGCAGGTCGCGCTCCAACAGCCGCACCTGCTGCACATGGTTGAGCAAGCGGCGACCGATTTCGGTCGGTGCCGGCGGCGTGACGCGCACCAGCACGGGCTGGCCGACCCGCGCCTCCAACAGTTTGATCCGCTGGGAAATCGCCGACTGGGACAAACCCAACACTTGGGCGGCACGTTCGAATCCGGCCTGTTCGACCACGGCGGCCAGAGCGGAAAGCAGTTTGTAATCGAACATCAGTTTTCCTAATGAGCAATCAGCAATATTGGTTTTTCTTATACAGCTTTGCACCGGAGAATGGCCAGCATTCAAACCTATTCGGGGAGTAATCTATGTGGCAAAGCTACATGAACGGACTGCTGGTGGCCCTCGGGCTGATCATGGCCATCGGCGCTCAGAACGCCTTCGTGCTGGCCCAAAGCCTGCGCCGCGAACATCACTTGCCGGTCGCTGCCCTGTGCGTAACGTGCGATGCGCTGTTGGTGGCCGCCGGGGTGTTCGGCCTGGCGACACTGCTGGCCCAAAGCCCGTTGCTGCTTTCAATAGCCCGCTGGGGCGGCGCCGCGTTCCTGCTCTGGTATGGCAGCCTGGCGTTGCGCCGGGCCTGTTCTAAACAAAGCCTGCAACAAGATGAAAAACAGGTGGTGCGCTCGTTACGGGCGGTGCTGCTCAGTGCGTTGGCGGTGACCCTGCTCAACCCCCACGTCTATCTCGACACCGTGCTACTGATCGGTTCCCTCGGGGCCCAGCAAAGTGTGCCCGGCGCCTATGTCGTGGGAGCGGCCAGTGCTTCGTTGCTGTGGTTCTTCACACTGGCAATCGGTGCGGCATGGCTGGCACCGTGGCTGGCCCGGCCGAGTACCTGGCGGGTACTGGACGTGCTGGTGGCGACGATGATGTTCAGCGTGGCAATACAGTTGATCGTCTCCGGCTGATTATTCCAAACCGCTCTGGAACCTCTATCCCACACAGTTGTTGCGTGGTTATGCCGTTCCCCCGGTGCTATGATCCGACTCCTGCGCCGCAATGAGTACAAACTCCCCGGCGCTAGTCTGGCCGCCCGTGATCGGCCTTGCGCTCACCGCAACTGACCTGATTAGGAGAATCACCATGGCTTTCGAATTGCCGCCGCTGCCTTATGCACACGATGCACTGCAGCCGCACATCTCCAAAGAGACTCTGGAATATCACCACGACAAGCACCACAACACCTACGTCGTGAATCTGAACAACCTGGTACCTGGCACCGAGTTCGAAGGCAAGACCCTGGAAGAAATCGTCAAGACTTCCTCGGGCGGTATCTTCAACAACGCCGCTCAGGTCTGGAACCACACCTTCTACTGGAACTGCCTGGCGCCAAACGCCGGCGGTCAACCTACCGGTGCGCTGGCCGAGGCCATCAACAGTGCGTTCGGTTCGTTCGACAAGTTCAAGGAAGAGTTCACCAAGACTTCCGTTGGCACCTTCGGCTCCGGTTGGGGCTGGCTGGTGAAAAAGGCTGACGGTTCCCTGGCCCTGGCCAGCACCATCGGCGCCGGCAACCCGCTGACCAGCGGCGACACCCCGCTGCTGACCTGCGACGTTTGGGAACACGCCTACTACATCGACTACCGTAACGTTCGTCCGAAGTACGTCGAAGCGTTCTGGAACCTGGTCAACTGGAAGTTCGTGGCCGAGCAGTTCGAAGGCAAGACCTTCACCGCTTGATTCGTGATGCCAGACAAAAAAAACCCGGCGTGTTGCCGGGTTTTT
>NZ_JABWQV010000334.1 GCF_014268615.1 Pseudomonas tehranensis
CTTGCTCCCGCTCGGCTGCGAAGCAGTCGTGAACCTGTGGACGCGGTGTGTCTGACGCACCGCGTTCAGCAGGTTTGGGGGCCGCTTCGCGCCCCAGCGGGAGCAAGCTCCCTCGCCACAAGGTTGGGCTCAAAGCCACAGGGTTGGGTTCCAAGCCACAGGATTGTGTTTCAGGCACAGGAGCGTGCCTGATCCCCGATCAGAACCCTACACTCGCCTGCACGAAAAACGTCCGTGGTGCGCCAACATAAATGCCCGAGTTGTTGTCGCTGGAGCGGGTGTAGTACTGATGGTCGAACAGGTTCTTCACCCCAGCGCCGACCTTCAGGTTCGATAGCTGCGAACCGAAATCGTAGCCGGCGCGCACGTTCCAGAGCACGTAACCGGGCATGTCACCGTAGCGTCCATCGGCGCTGCCGTCGGTGATGTAGTCGTCGCTGAAGCTGCCGTCGGGGTTCACGCTGTTGCCGGGGGAACGTTGTTTGGACTGAGCAAAGGCATCGAGGTTGTACGTCCAGCGATTGATCTCATAACGCAACCCCATGTTCGCCACCTGACGCGAGTAGAACGGCAGGTCACGGCCCTTGAAGCTTGGAATATCACCTTCATAAGTTGCACGGGTGTAGGTGAAACCGGCATTGGCGCTCAGGCCTTCCAGGCGTGGATCCAGCGCAGCCATGTCGTAGTGCACCGAGGCTTCCAGGCCCTGGTGCTTGGTCGCGCCCATGTTGGTCCAACCCACGTCGTTGCTGATGTACTGCAACTCGTCGTCGAAGTCGATGTAGAACAGCGTCACTTCCCCGCCCCACACGTCATCGTTGTAGCGCGTACCGATCTCGTAGGTCTTGGCTTTTTCCGGGCTCAGGCCGTTGGCGGTGTCGTTGCCGTTACCGCCCTGGCCGAGCTGGAAATACTGCAGGCTGCCAAACGACGTTTCGTAGTTGGCGAACAGTTTCCAGGCATCGGACAGGTGATACATCACGCTCAGGGCCGGCAGCGGTTCGTTGCTGTCGATGCTGCGGCGTTTCTCCTCAACCGGGCGGCCGGCGGTGTCGAGTACCGGGCGGTCGTGCCACTCAGTGCTGATGCGTTCGAAACGGATCCCCGGTGTGATGGTCCATTTGCCGACGTCGATCTTGTCATCGATGTAGACCGCGTGGGCTTCAGTGCCGCCAGTGCGGTCCTGATAGACATGGCCGTCGGATCCCGGCCGCACCACCGGCTGATTATCGCGCAGCGCCAGGCGACTGGCCTCTTCGTGCATGCCTTCCTTGAGGTAGCGATAACCGACGCTGGCTTCCTGGGTGGTCGAGCCCAGGTCAAACACATGGGACACCCGCGGCTCGATGCCGAAGGTGTAGTAAGTACGCGGGTAGGACACCAGGTTGCGCTGGTCCCGGTTGGCGATGGTGCTGCCCCGGTAGCTGTCGGAATAATAGGTCAGCACTTCGGCCTGGGTACGGTCGCTGATCTCGCGGATCCACTTGAACGACACGTCCTTGCGCCGGCCGGCGAAGTTGTCCCAGTCACGGTCGGACTGATACGGGTCCGCGTCGTATTGCGCCTGGGTCAGGCCGCCGGGCATGTCAGCCTTGGCGTCGTAGTAATGGAAATTCAGCGAGAAGTCGTCCACCTCGGTGGGCGCCCAATGGGCCTTGAGGATGACGTCGTCGATGTCATTGTCGTTGTTGCTCCGGCGATAGCCATTGCCGTTGACCCCCGAATACAGGAGCGCAACGCCCATGCCGTTATCGGCCGTGCCGCCGAGAAAAGCGCTATCGATGTGCTTCCAGCCGCCGCGCTGGGAGGTTTCCAGGGTGGTGCCGATTTCACCGGTGGCTTTTTCCGGAATGGCGCGGGTCACGAAGTTGATCACCCCGCCGACGTTCTGCGGTCCGTAACGCACGGACCCGGCGCCGCGCACCACATCGATGCTGTCCAGGTTGCCCGCAGAAATCGGCGCCATGGACAGTTGCGGCTGACCGTAAGGCGCGAACGCTGCCGGCACGCCATCGATCAGCACCGTGGAACGGGGCGACAGACGCGAGGTGAGACCGCGCACGCCGACGTTCAGCGAGATGTCACTGCCGCCGGTGCCATTGGCATCTTGCACCTGCACACCCGGCACCCGCCGCAGTACATCGCCGACGTTCATCGCACCCTGCTCCACCATCGCTTCGCGGCGAATTACCGTACGCGCGCCGGCATGGTTCTGCACCACTTCGGCATTGGCATCGCCGAGCCAGTCACCGACCACCTGGATGGCGGTGGCCCCCAGTTCCAGCGGGCCACCAGTGGACGCCGAAGGTGCTGGCAGCACGGTCACCGAACCCTCATCGATCTGGTATTGCAGGCCGCTGCCTTGCAGCAGTCGGCCGAGGGCCGCTTCCGGGGACAAGTTGCCGTCCACCGCCGGGGCTTGCTTACCGGCCACCAGCTCCGGGCTGAAGAACACCTGCAAAGAGGTCTGCTGGCCGAGCTGGCTCAAAGCCTGAGCCAGCGGTTGCGCCTGGATGTGAATGGGCGTGGCGGCCTGATCGGCGAAGGCCTGGGGCAGCGCAGTGCTGACGGCCAGGGTGAGGGCCAGCGGCAGCCAGCGGGCGGGGGTGCGGTTGTTATTTTTGAGGGCGGTTTTCACGTCGAACCTTGTCCTGTTGAATCGCAAGAATACGCGTCTGTTAATGCAAACCAGTTGCAGTTGGACAAGAAGACGAAGAACTCGAAAAAAACCTGAATCTACCGCGCAATTATTTCCTGGCTGCCGTCATCCAGGGTGCGCACGGCCACCGGCAGAATGTTCGGCAAAGCCTTGAGCAGCGCCTCAGGGTTATCGGCGCGAAACACGCTGGTCAGACGCAGGTTGCCCACTGCCGCGCTGCCGATGCGCAAGGGTTTAGCGCGATAACGGGACACCTCCTGGGCGACTTCGCTCAAAGGAGCGTTGTTGAACACCAGTTTGCCGTGGCGCCAGGCGGTGAGTTCATCGGCGTTGATGCCATAAGGTGCGCCGACCTTGCCCTGCGCATCGATACGCGTGCCAAGGCCGGCCGTGAGGCTGACGAACTCGGCCTGCGACGCGTCGCGCCCCTGGACCTTGACACTGCCCTGCTCCACCGCCACCCGGGTTGAGTCGGCATCGCGGCGCACATCGAAGCGCGTTCCGGTCACCGTCACCCGGCCGTTGCCCGCCTCCACCGTAAACGGCCGGCCGGCGTCATACTCGACGCGAAACAACGCCTCGCCTTCGGCCAGCTCCACGCGCCGTTGATGGTGGGCGAACTGAACACGCACGCGGCTGCGGCTGTTGAGGTCGATCACCGAACCGTCCGGCAAAGCGATATGCCGGCGCTCGCCCAGGGCCGTGGCAAATTCAGCGCTGTAATCACGGGAAGCACCCAAGCCGCTGAACAACCCCAGCCCAACCGCCATCGCCAACAGCCCGGCGGCCACGGCGAAGCGCAACAGCGGTCGACGCTTGGGACGTTTGGCGGGTGGTTCGCACAACGCTTGAAGACGTTCCTTGGGCAACAGATCCGTGGCGCTCCAAATGCCCTGCAGCAGTTGAATCTCATCACGGTGATTAGGATGTTCGTCCAGCCAGGTCTTGTAACGCTGGCGCTCATCGACACTCATGACGGGGGCTTGCAAGCGTACGAACCATTGCGCCGCCTCGTCGCGCACCCGGTTCTGCCCGCACGGGCATTCACGGTTATCCATCATGGAAGGTCCTGTGACTCAGGTGGAAGATAACGACGGGTCATTGGCCAGGCCCGTCCAGACGATCGCGCAGATGCCGCAGGGTGCGGATCATATACTTTTCCACCATGTTTTTTGACAAGCCCAGGCGCTCGGCGATTTCCGCCTGGGTCAAGCCTTCGATCTTCTGCCAGACAAACACCGTACGGCAATTGGCGGGCAGCTCGGCCAGTGCCCTTTCGATGGAGTCTGCCAACTGGATCGCGTGCATGTAGTGCTCCGGGTCGCCCGAAAGCGACTGGCTGTGATCGAGCGCCGCCTCCTCCATGGCGCCCCGTCGATCTTCGCGCCGATAGCCATCCACCGCAATGTTGCGTGCCGTCTGGTGCAAATAGGCCCGCGGCTGCTGGACATCGGCCGAATCGGACTCAAGCACCCGCACGAAGGTATCGTGAGCCAGGTCCTCGGCCTGCTGGCGATTGCGCAGACGACGGGTCCAGGTGCCGATCAACTCTTCGTAATGTTCGAAAAAGCCTGGTCTGCGGGGCGGCTTGGGGGTCATCGCACTGCGCTGTAGGGACGGGGCGTGAATAGTAATGCTTCCTATTAAGCTGAAGCAAACGTATTGCAGTGCCTGTCGTCCGAAGCTTCAAAGCTGAGAATTAGATCTATGTGGGAGCAAAGCTTGCTCGCGATAGCGGTCAGACAGTTCATGCACCATCGACGGACACACCGCCATCGCGAGCAAGCTTTGCTCCCA
>NZ_JABWQV010000335.1 GCF_014268615.1 Pseudomonas tehranensis
CTATCGCGAGCAGGCTCGCTCCCACAAGGTTGTGTATCGGTCCCGGGATCCAGAACCGACACCCATGGGCTCAGTTGCTCTTCACCGCATAGTCAGGCTTCTTGTCGTTGCCTTCGATGAACGGGCTCCACGGCTGGGCGCGGATCGGGCCTTCGGTCTGCCAGACCACGTTGAACTGGCCGTCGTCCTGGATCTCGCCGATCATCACCGGCTTGTGCAGGTGGTGGTTGGTCTTGTCCATGGTCAGGGTGTAGCCCGACGGTGCGTCGAACGTCTGGCCGGCCAGGGCTTCGCGGACTTTGTCGACGTCGGTGGACTTGGCTTTTTCAACCGCTTGGGCCCACATATGGATGCCGACGTAGGTGGCTTCCATCGGGTCGTTGGTCACGGCTTTATCGGCGCCTGGGAGATTCTTGGCTTTGGCGTAGGCCTTCCAGGAGTCGACGAATTTCTTGTTCGCCGGGTTATCCACGGACTCGAAGTAGTTCCACGCCGCCAGGTTGCCCACCAGCGGCTTGGTGTCGATGCCGCGCAGTTCCTCTTCGCCCACCGAGAACGCCACCACCGGTACGTCGGTGGCTTTCAGGCCCTGGTTCGCCAGTTCTTTGTAGAACGGCACATTGGAGTCGCCGTTGACCGTGGAGATGACCGCGGTCTTGCCGCCGGCCGAGAATTTTTTGATGTTGGCCACGATGGTCTGGTAGTCGCTGTGGCCGAACGGGGTGTAGACCTCTTCGATGTCCTTGTCTGCCACACCTTTGGAATGCAGGAACGAACGCAGGATCTTGTTGGTGGTGCGCGGGTAGACGTAGTCGGTGCCCAGCAGGAAGTAGCGCTTGGCACTGCCGCCTTCTTCGCTCATCAGGTATTCCACCGCCGGAATCGCCTGCTGGTTCGGCGCCGCGCCGGTGTAGAACACGTTCGGCGACATCTCTTCGCCTTCGTATTGCACCGGGTAGAACAGCAGGCCGTTGAGCTCTTCGAACACCGGCAACACGGATTTGCGCGACACCGATGTCCAGCAGCCGAACACCACCGCGACCTTGTCCTGGGTCAGCAACTGGCGGCCTTTTTCCGCGAACAACGGCCAGTTCGATGCCGGGTCCACGACCACCGCTTCGAGCTGCTTGCCGTTGACCCCACCCTTGGCGTTGATCTCGTCGATGGTCATCAGCGCCATGTCCTTGAGGGACGTCTCGGAGATCGCCATGGTGCCGGACAATGAATGCAGGATGCCGACCTTGATGGTTTCGGCGGCCTGGACGGTCCAGGCCATGCCCATCGCGGCAATGCTTGCCGAGAGTGTAAAAGCCTTGATCAAGCTACGACGCTTCATTGTGCGATCTCCGTGCAATTATGAGTTTTTTTCGATGGCAGATGCGGACGCTGAAGGGGCTTTTGCAAGGGGTGTGCCCGGTTGGGAAAAGGCTTGGGAATGCGGGGTTGGGGCGATGGGGGAAAGTGCCGGCGCACCACGAGCGAACGCCGCATGGGTACTGGTGCGATCAGATGCGCCACATTGGGGCGCAGATACCACTGTCACCCAATATCAAATGTGGGAACGGGCTTGCTCGCGAAGGCGGTGGGTCAGTTACAGGGATGTTAAATGTGCTGCCGTCTTCGCGAGCAAGCCCGCTCCCACAAGGGTTCAGCGACGGCGCATCAGCCCGATGAAAAACAGGCCGCCAATGGCCGCCGTGGCGACGCCAATGGGCAAGTCTTCCGGGGCGATCAGGGTTCGGGCTGCCACATCCACCCACACCAGGAACAGGCTGCCCAGCAGCACGCAGGCCGGCAGCAGCCGACGGTGCTCTGCGCCCACCAGGCGCCTGGCGATGTGCGGCACCATCAGCCCGACAAAACCGATCGAGCCGCTGACGGACACCAGCACGCCGGTCATCAGCGAGGCGATCAGGAAAATCCACAACCTCACCTTCGCCGCGTTCAGGCCCAGGGTCACGGCGGTCTGTTCGCCCGCCATCAGTGCATTGAGCGGTCGAGCCATGCCCAGCAGCAATCCCAGCCCCAGCAACACACTGGCCGCCGGCACCGCCAGCAATTCCCAACGCGCCAGGCCCAGGCCGCCGAGCATCCAGAACATCACCGCGGAACTGGCGCGATGGTCACCCAAAAACAGCAAGAGGTTGGCCGCCGCCATCATCACGAATGACACCGCCACGCCGCACAGCAACAGGCGATCGCTTTCCAGACGGCCTTGGCGGCTGGCGATGGCCAGTACCAGCAGCATGCTCAACAACGCGCCGATAAATGCGGCCAGCGGCAGGGTCAGCAGGCCGATGATCTCACCGACATGCAGCACCACAATGACCGCACCCAAGGTCGCGCCGGACGTGACGCCCAGCAGGTGCGGGTCGGCCAGGGGGTTGCGCGTCACCGCTTGCAGGACCGCACCGATCAGCGCCAGACCCGCGCCCACCAGGGCACCGAGCAGCAGGCGCGGTACGCGGATCAGCCAAACGATATGTTCCTGGCCGGGCGACCAGTACACGTCACCCACACCGAAAGCCTTGTTCAGCAGGATGTCCCAGACCACAGCCACCGGCACCCGCGCCGGCCCGAACCCCAGGGACACCACGCACGACACCAGCATCAGTGCACCGAGGCACACCAGCAGCGCGCCATAGCGACGATTGCTCATGGGCGGTGAAAACCCTTTGCCAGGGTTTGCACCGCCAATACGTTATCGATGCCCGGCGTGGCCTGGACGTAGGGGATCACGATGAAGCGACGGTGCTTGATCGCATCCACCGATTGCAGGGCCGGGTTGTTCAGCAAGAACTGCTGCTTCTGCTCGGCGCTGACTTCGCCGTAATCGACAATCACGATCACTTCGGGATTGCGCTCGACCACGTTCTCCCAGCTCACCCGGGTCCAACTGGTCTCAACGTCATCGAGAATGTTGCGTCCACCCGCAGCATCGATCAGCGCTTGAGGCATGCCGAGACGGCCGGAGGTCATGGCGCGGTCTTCGCCGCTGTCATACAGGAACACCCGGGGCTGGTCGGGCGGTAAATGCTCGCGCACTTCGGCCACTTGGGCCTGCATTGAGGCGATCAAGGCATTGGCGCGGTCCTGTACGTCGAAAATCTTCCCCAGGTTGCGCAGGTCGTTGTAGGTGTCTTCCAGGGTGGCCGGCGGGCGTTTCATCACGAACGCGCAGGATTCGGTCAGCTCGTACACGTTGATGCCCAGCGGTTGCAGGGTTTGCGGCGTCAAGTCGCCGCCCACCCGCATGCCGTAGTCCCAGCCGGCAAAGAAGAAGTCCACGTTGGCATTGAGCAGGGTTTCCACCGACGGGTATTTGGCTGCCAGCTCCGGCAGGCCATCGAGGATTTTTTCCATGTCGGGCGTCACTGACTTCCAGCCACTGATGCCGCTGTAGCCCACCATGCGCGGCTTGAGCCCCAGGGCGAGCATCATCTGGGTCATGTTGATGTCATGGCTGACGGCGTGTTTCGGGGCCTGGTTGAAGGTGACCTCGCGGTTGCAACTGTGGATCGTCAGCGGGTAGTGGCTGGCCTCGGCCAAAGCATGTGCACTGCCGAGCAGCAGCGGCAGAAGCAGCAGGGAACGCAAGATCATGGTTGGGTTATCCAGGTGATTCGGGGGTGGGCGGCCAAGGGATGTTCGTCAATCAGCGCCTGCACGCCAAATACGTCGCGCAATAGCGTGACCGTCAGCACTTCCTTGGGTGTGCCGCTGGCGACGATGTGTCCGTGGTCGATGACGTAGAGCCGATCGCAGAACGCGGCGGCCAGGTTCAGGTCGTGGATGCTGGCGAGAGTGCCGATTCTCAGGCGTTTGATCAGTTGCAGCAGCTGGAGTTGATAACGCGGGTCGAGGTGATTGGTCGGCTCATCGAGGATCAGCAGCTGCGGCTGCTGGGCCAGGGCGCGGGCCAGGATCACCCGCTGCTTTTCCCCGCCCGAGAGTGTGGCGAAAGCATGGTCGCCGAAGCCTTGTAATCCGACCGCTTCAAGGGCCTCGATGACCAGACGGCGGTCTTCGTGACTGTCGCCATCGAACAGGCCTTTGTGCGGCGTGCGCCCCATCGCGACCACTTCCTGGACCGTCAGGCCGAAGGCGTCGGGAAACTCTTGCAGTACCACGGCGATGCGTTGGGCGCACCAACGCGAGGACTGTTTCCAAACGTTGTGATGGTCGAGTTTCACCTCGCCCGCCTCCGGCTGACTGAACCGATAGGCGCAGCGCAACAGACTGGTCTTGCCGCTGCCATTGGGACCGATCAACCCGACAAACTCCCCGGCACCCACCTGCAACGTGGCGTCACGCAGCTGGAACTGGTGATGGCAGTGGCCATGGCCCAGGGGTGTCCAGGCGAGGTGGGAGAGGGTTAGTGCGGTCATGCAGCTACTCAAATGATTGGATCGAAACACAGTTCCCTTGTGGGAGCGAGCCTGCTCGCGAT
>NZ_JABWQV010000336.1 GCF_014268615.1 Pseudomonas tehranensis
CGAGCGAAGCGAGGCTGCGATCTTTTGATCCTGACCTTTCGCTCGGGACTCAAGGGGTAGGTAGGGGAAACATCGCAGCCTCGCTTCGCTCGGCAGCTCCTACATGTTACTTGCACACGTCAGCAATCGCCTCCGCCAGCAAATCCAGGCGCGTGGCATCAATGCCGGCCACGTTGGCCCGGCCTGTGCCGACCATGTACACGCTGTGACGTTCGCGCAGGTGCCTGACCTGTTCCGGCGTCAGGCCGGTGTAGGAAAACATCCCGCGTTGTACGCCGATATGGGCGAAGCGCTCACGCAAACCGTGGGGTTCGAGCGCTTCCAGCAGGCCACTGCGCAACTGCGCAATGCGCAGGCGCATGGTCTGCACTTCGTCGGCCCACAGGCTTTTAAGGTCCGGGTTGCCCAGGATCGTCGCCACAACCGCCGCGCCATGATCCGGCGGCGTCGACCACAGGTTGCGGGCGATGTTCGCCAGTTGGCTGCGGATGTCCACCAGTTTGTCGGCATCGCCGGCGCAGACGATCAGCGCGCCAGTGCGGTCGCGGTACAGGCCGAAGTTCTTCGAACAGGAACTGGTGATCAGGACTTCAGGCAAGCCTTGAGCAAACAGCCGCACGGCCCAGGCATCCTGCTCCAGCCCATCGCCGAAACCTTGATAAGCGAAGTCGATCAACGGCAGCAGGTTGCGGCTGCGCATCACCTCCAGTACCTGGCGCCATTGTTCCTGGGTCAGGTCGAAGCCGGTGGGGTTATGGCAGCAGGCATGCAGCAACACCACATCGCCCTTGGGTGCCTGGCTGAGGGTCGCCAGCATCGCGTCGAAATCCAGGCGATTGTCTGTGCCCACGTAGGGGTAATGACTGGTCTTGACCCCGGCAGTGGCGAAGATGGTTTCGTGAATCGGCCAGGTCGGGTTGCTCAACCATACGCCGCGGCCCGGCAGGCATTGGGCAATAAAGTCGGCACTCAGGCGCAGGGCGCCGGTGCCGCCCGGCGTCTGGGTAGCTCCGGCGCGTTTGTCCTTGATCAGCGTCGAGTCGGCGCCCAGCACCAGTTCATTGATCAACTGGCCGAACGCGGCGTCGCCATGACCGCCGATGTAGGTCTTGGTGCTCTGGCGGTCCACCAGGCGCTGCTCGGCCTGTTTGACTGCCGCAAGAATCGGCGTCAGGCCTTGGGCGTCTTTATAGACGCCCACGCCCAGGTCGAACTTGCCCGGATTGCTGTCCGCCGCGTAAGCCTCCATCAGGCCGAGGATCGGATCGCCGGGCACCCGGCCGATGGCATCGAAATGCATTACTTGCGGCCCTCGGCGGTCTTGGCCACGTCATCGGTGCGGGCGGCCATGATGAAGTCATTGCGGTGCAAACCTTTGATGGAGTGGCTCCACCAGGTCACGGTGACTTTGCCCCATTCGGTGAGCAGGCCCGGGTGATGCCCTTCGGCCTCGGAGATTTCCCCGACGGCGTTGGTGAAGGCCAGGGCGTGCTTGAAATTCTTGAACAGGAAGACTTTTTCCAGCTGCATCACGCCGTCGCGCACTTCGATGTTCCAGTCCGGGATCTGCTTGATCAGTACCGGCAGTTCTTCGTCGCTGACTTGTGGAGCGTCGGCGCGGCAGGCTTCGCAATGGGCTTGGTTCAGAGTGTTCATGGTGTGTTCCCGGATCGAATATTTGAAAAACGTCGATGCACTCACGCTAAAGCAAAGCCGCGTTGTGCAACAGACTCAATTGAGATTAAAAGACGCGGTTCACGCAGCTTTTGGCGGAAATTTCGGAGCGTGCAGGCCCAGTTCGCGACCGCGCTTGACCATGCCCATGATGTCTTCGTGGGCCAGGTCGAACAGTCGCTTGAGCTCGGGCAGCACGAAATACACCGGCTGCAGGATGTCGATGCGATAGGGCGTGCGCATGGCTTCCAGCGGATCGAAGGCTTGATGCTCCGGCTCGTCCGACAGGCAGTAAACGGTTTCTTTGGGCGAAGACAGGATGCCGCCACCGTAGATGCGCCGGCCTTGCGGGGTTTGCACCAGGCCGAACTCAATGGTCATCCAGTACAGGCGCGCCAGGTAGACGCGTTCTTCCTTGGAAGCCTGTAGGCCGAGTTTGCCGTAGGTGTGGGTAAATTCGGCAAACCAGGGGTTGGTCAGCAGCGGGCAGTGGCCAAATATCTCGTGGAAAATGTCCGGCTCTTGCAGGTAATCCAGTTCTTCGCGGGTACGAATAAACGTCGCGACTGGAAACTGCTTGCTGGCGAGCAATTCAAAAAAGGTCTGGAAGGGGATCAGCGCCGGTACCCGCGCCACTTGCCAACCGGTGGTTTCGCCCAACACCTTGTTGATTTCACCCAATTGCGGGATACGGTCGTGTGGCAGGCCCAGCTTGTCGATACCGTCCAGGTACTCCTGGCACGCACGGCCTTCGATGACTTTGAGCTGGCGGGTGATCAGCGTGTTCCACACCGCGTGTTCTTCGGCGGTGTAGCGGATAAAACCTTGCGCATCGGGCTCGCGGGCCACGTATTGCGTCTGCTTCATGCTGCTCTCCTGCTGATTTCCCTCTGGGGGACGGCTTGTTTGTTGTTATGTCCAGCGATGCATTAGAGATAACCCGAAGCAGGCGTTGGCGCAGCGGCGAGACGCAGAGATCAGTCTCTGATTAAGGTCAATAACGTAAAGTTTTCGTTACATTTTGGCTGGCGGGGCGATGTGCTGGAGATTTTCGAGTGGGAATCGGCCTACAACTGTCACATAATCTTGACGACTATTTGCGCGCCACTGCAGAAATTCTTTGGGGCGAGGGAGTTTGCTGCCCTCGCCACGAATTCCTAATACACATCGGGTCTTTTTATGCGCATCAAAGTCCATTGCCAGAACCGCATCGGCATCCTGCGGGACATTCTCAACTTGCTGGTGGAGTACGGAATCAACGTCGCCCGCGGGGAAGTGGGCGGTGAGCACGGCAATGCGATTTATCTGCACTGCCCGAATCTGATCAACATCCAGTTTCAGGCGCTACGTCCGAAGTTCGAAGGTATTGCCGGGGTGTTCGGCGTCAAGCGCGTCGGGTTGATGCCCAGTGAGCGCCGGCACATGGAGCTCAACGCGCTGCTCGGCGCCCTGGAATTTCCGGTGCTGTCCATCGACATGGCAGGCTCCATCGTCGCCGCCAACCGGGCAGCGGCGCAGTTGCTCGGGGTGCGGGTGGACGAAGTGCCAGGAATCCCCCTGTCCCGGTACGCCGAGGATTTTGATCTGCCGGAGCTGGTGCGGGCCAATCAGTCACGCATCAACGGCTTGCGGGTCAAGGTCAGGGGCGATGTGTTCCTGGCGGACATCGCGCCACTGCAATCGGAGCACGACGACAGCGAGGCCATGGCCGGTGCGGTGCTGACGCTGCATCGGGCGGATCGGGTCGGCGAGCGCATTTATAACGTGCGTAAACAGGAGCTGCGCGGCTTTGACAGCATTTTCCAGAGCTCGAAGGTGATGGCTGCGGTGGTCCGCGAAGCCCGGCGCATGGCGCCACTGGATGCGCCGCTGTTGATAGAGGGCGAAACCGGCACTGGCAAGGAGTTGCTGGCTCGCGCCTGTCACCTGGCGAGTCCGCGCGGGCAGTCTCCGTTGATGGCGCTCAATTGCGCGGGGTTGCCCGAGTCCATGGCCGAGACCGAACTGTTCGGCTATGGCCCCGGTGCTTTCGAGGGCGCCCGGGCCGAAGGCAAGCTCGGTTTGCTCGAGCTGACCGCCGGAGGCACGTTATTCCTCGATGGGGTGGGGGAAATGAGCCCGCGCCTGCAAGTGAAATTGCTACGCTTTTTGCAGGACGGTTGCTTCCGTCGTGTCGGCAGCGATGAAGAGGTGTACCTGGATGTCAGGGTGATCTGTGCGACGCAGGTGGATTTGTCCGAGCTCTGCGCCCGAGGGGAGTTTCGTCAGGATCTGTACCACCGTTTGAACGTCCTTTCGCTGCACATCCCGCCCCTGCGCGAATGCCTCGATGGCTTGATGCCGCTGGTGGAACATTTTCTTGACCAGGCCAGTCGGCAGATTGGTTGTGCGCTACCGAAACTGGCCCCGGCGGCGATGGACCGTCTCAGTCATTACCACTGGCCAGGCAACGTTCGGCAGCTGGAAAATGTGCTGTTCCAGGCCGTTTCCCTATGTGATGGCGCAACGGTGAAAGCCGAGCATATCCGCCTGCCGGACTACGGCGTGCGTCAGCCCTTGGGTGATTTCTCCCTGGAGGGCGGACTGGACGATATCGTCGGGCGATTCGAGAAAGCGGTGCTTGAGCGCCTGTACTCCGAACATCCTAGTAGTCGGCAACTGGGCAAGCGGTTGGGAGTTTCCCATACCACCATCGCCAATAAGTTGCGTGAGTATGAGGTTGGCAAAAAACCGGCTGAAGATCAAAACATGTAGGAGCTGCCGCAGGCTGCGA
>NZ_JABWQV010000337.1 GCF_014268615.1 Pseudomonas tehranensis
CCACGGGGGTTGTGGTGCTTTCAGTACACGCCGCTCGCCGCAGGTTTTGGTGTGTCTTTGAACCTCGCCGCGAGTGTCTGCAAACCCCGCATCAACACCGTCGTATCCACCCCCACCGCGACAAACGCAGCGCCGAGTTCGATATAGCGGCGGGCCAGGTTTTCATCCGCGCTGAGAATCCCGGCGGCCTTGCCGGCCTGGCGGATGCGGGCGATGGCGTCCTCGATGGCGGCTTGCACGTTCGGATGCCCGGGATTGCCACGAAAACCCATGGACGCGCTCAGGTCCGCCGGACCAATGAAGACCCCGTCGACACCTTCCACCGCTGCGATGGCATCCAGGTTGGCCAGGCCCTCGCGGCTTTCGATCTGCACCAGCAGGCACATCTGTTCGTCGGCCTCATCGAGGTAGCTGGCAATACTGTTCCAGCGTGATGCACGGGCCAGTGCACTGCCGACGCCTCGGACGCCTTGAGGCGGGTAATGAATGGCGCGCACCAGTTCGCGGGCCTGGTCGGCGCTTTCGACCATTGGCACCAACAAGGTTTGCACGCCGATGTCGAGCACCTGTTTGATCAACGCGGTGTCGCCGACCACCGGGCGGATCACCGGTTGGCTGGGGTAGGGGGCCACGGCCTGGAGCTGACCGAGCATCCCGCGCACATCATTGGGCGCGTGTTCGCCGTCGATCAGCAACCAGTCGAAGCCGGCGTTGGCCGCCAGTTCCGCACAGTACGCGTCGGCCAGGCCCAGCCACAGGCCAATCTGAGCCTCACCGCTGCGCAGGCGTTGCTTGAAGGTATTGATGGGCATGTCCATGAATCAGTCTCCGATCAGACGAAACGGCAAGCGATGGAACCGAGCATGTCGTAGTCGACATGGAAGGTATCCCCGGGGTTGGCCGCCACGGGACGGGTGAAGGAACCGCCGAGAATGATTTGCCCCGGTTGCAGGGTGACGTCGTAGGCCGCCAGTTTGTTCGCCAGCCAGGCCACGCCTTTGGCCGGGTGATTGAGCACCGCCGCCGAGACGCCGGATTCCTCGATCACACCGTTGCGGTAGAGCACCGCAGGCACCTTGCGCAGGTCGATTTCAGTGGGGCGCACCGCGCGCCCCCCCATGACCACGCCGGCGTTGGCGGCGTTGTCGGAGATGGTGTCGAAGACTTTGCGGGTGGTCTTGCTTTGTGGATCGATCTGCTGAATGCGGGCATCAATGATTTCCAGTGCCGGGATTACCCATTCGGTGGCGTCCAGCACGTCGAATACCGTCACGTTCGGGCCTTTCAACGGCTTGCCGAGGATGAACGCCAGTTCCACTTCTACCCGGGGCACGATGAAGCGCTCGAACGGGATGTCGGTGCCCTCGTCGAAAAACATGTCATCGAGCAGGGCGCCGTAGTCCGGCTCAGTGATGTTCGAGGAGACCTGCATGGCCCGTGAGGTCAGGCCGATCTTGTGGCCGACCAGCTTGCGGCCGTCCTTGATCTTTTGCGCAACCCAGGCGCGCTGGATGGCGTAGGCGTCGTCAATGGTGATGTTCGGGTGGTCGAGGGAAAACTGCCGCACCTGTTCGCGCGAACGTTCAGCATGATCGAGCCGGGCGGCGGCCTGCTGGATGAGGTTGTGATCGAGCATGACGAGAATCTCCTATTGAGGGTTGACGATGGCGGCCCGGGTGCGCAGCACCAACAGGCCACCCACGGCGATGAGCAGCGCCAGGACATAAAGGGCCAGGCTGGCGCTCTGGGTGGTGTCGCGCATCCAGCCGATCAGATAGGGCGCCAGGAATGAGGCAATGCTGCCGAAGGAACTGATCAGTGCGATGCCTGCAGCCTGGGTGTTGTTGGACAAGAAGGCCGGCGGCAATTGCCAGAACATCGGCAACGCCGCGCTGGCGCCCATACCCGCGACAATCAGCCCACCCAGTACCAGGGTTGGGCTGGTGGGTGAGAGACCGGCGATGGCAATGCCTGCCGCCGCCATCAGCAGCGGTACGCACAGGTGCCAGCGCCGTTCGCGATGGCGGTCTGACGAACGCCCGCAGCCGATCATGAAAAAGCAGCCCGCCAGGTAGGGCACGGCGCTGAGCAGCCCGACCTGGCCGTCGCTGCCGATGCCGGCGCCATGGATCAAGGTGGGCATCCAGAAAGCCAGGGTGTTTACTGCCAGCATCACGGCGAAATACACCGCTACCAGCAACCAGACCTGAGGGTTGTTGAGAATCGCCGAGAACGAGGTGATGGATTTGCGCTGCTCTTCAACGCTCAGTTGTTCGCGCAGTTGCTGCTTGGCACTGGGCGTAAGCCAGTTGACCGTCTCGAAACTGTCCGGCAGGCACTTGAGCACTACCAGGCCGAGCAGAATCACCGGCAGCCCTTCGATGACGAACATCCACTGCCATCCACGCAGGCCACCGAAGTCATGGAAGTGTTCAAGGATGCCGCCCGACAATGGCCCGCCAATCACTCCGGCCATCGGCACGGCAATGGCAAACAGCGCGGTCACCTGGGCGCGGCGCCGTGCCGGATACCAACGGTTGAGAAAGACCAGAATGCCCGGGAAGAAACCGGCTTCGGCCACCCCCAGCAGAAAGCGCAACACGTAGAACCCGGCGGCGCTTTCGATCAGGAACATGCCGGTGGACAAAGCCCCCCAGACCACCATCAGCGTGGCGATCCAGCGGCGCGGGCCGATCCGGTCCAGAGCGATGTTGCTCGGTACGCCGAACAGCGCGTAGGCGATGAAGAACAGGCCAGCGCCGAAGCCGTAGACCGTGTCGCTGAACTGCAGGTCGGCGCTCATCTGCATCTTGGCAAAGCCAATGTTGATGCGGTCCAGGTGGGCGAAAAGGTAGCAGACCAACAGCAATGGCATCAGTCGCCAGGTGACGGTGGCATGGGTGCGGTCGTGGGCGATTGTGCCGACAGTGTCGGCGGTATTGGCTGTGCTCATGATCTTGTACTTTTTGTCAGAGAGGCCGAAGGGCGAACGGGCAGGCGGGTTTAACGTGCCTGGGCGTTGAGGAAGGCGTGAACGTTATTCGCCTTGAAGTTGAGCTGTTCGTGCAGCTCGATCATCTCGAACGACAGCGCCAGCAGGCGCTGGGCCTGGAGTTCGGCGAAGTGCGTGGTGATCACTTCAAAGAGCGTTTGCGCCACTTTCTGGCGGGTAGCCAGGTCACGGCCATGGCCGGCCTTCAAGGTCATGTGCACGAAGGCATAGTCGTGCTTGCCGTCGGCCATGCGCCAGGTATCCAGGCGCACACCACGGCTGCGGATACCACCAAGGGGAAACACGCCGCTGTCACCCAGCAAGGTGTGGACCTTTTCAAACAGGCCGGGCAGATCGGCCTGTTGTTCGATGTTGTCAGTGTATTCAGCGATGAAGTGAGGCATGGGGGGCTCCTGCGTCGGCAGCTTTGAGTTGCAAGCTGCAAGCGGCAAGTCGAGGGTGCTCGGCTTGTAGCTTGTAGCTTGTGACCGTTACTTAAACCGGAAAAATGGCGTTGATCTGGCCGGTGCCGGAACTGCCAAAAGGCTCGGTGATGATTTCGGCAGGCTTGTCGTAGTCCGGCCCGCCGAGCAGTCCCAGCAACATCGCGGTGTCATGCATCTTGCCTTCACCGAAACAGTGCTCGGCGTAATCGGGCAGCATGGCGCAGAACTCTTTCCAGCGACCCTGGCGCCACAGCTCCACGACATGCAGGTCGACCTGTTTGTCGAACTCACGCGTCCAGCTGTGGATGTTGGCTTCGGCATTGCGATCATCGGAGAAACGGTGCGACAGCGAGCCGGAAGCCAGCACCAGCACCTTGCGATCACTTTTTTCGATGGCCCGGCGCACGGCGGCGCCGAAGGTGAAGCTGTCTTGCAGACGGTGCCAGGCGCACCAGGCGGCAATCGACACGACATTGAGTTTCTGTTCTGGCGGGACATCCATGTGCATGTAGCGCATGGGCACCAGCGTGCCGTATTCCAGCTCCAGGCTCGGGATGTTGTGGGCCAGGGTGCGCACGTCGGCGGCGTTGGCCTCGGCGGCGATCAATTCGCCTAGCTCCGGGGCTCCGGAGTATTCGTACTCCATGTTCTTGATGAAGTGCGGCAGCTCGTTGCTGGTGTAGATGCCTTTGAAATGCGCGCCACTGTTGACGTGGTAGGCGCTGTTGACCAGCCAATGCACGTCAAACACCACGGCGGTGTCGGCGCCCAGTTCACGGGCGCGGCGGCCGATTTCCTTATGGCCGGCAATGGCCGCCGCGCGGCAGCCGTGGTGTTTGCCCGGCAGCTCCGACAGGTACATCGAGGGAACGTGGCAGATTTTCGCAGCCAGGACGACTTCGCCCATGATGATTCTCCTGAAAAATTGTTCTTCTTGGGTCTTGGATAACGGATGAATCGGGTCTTGATGAGAAACTGTGGCGAGGGAGCTTGCTCCCGCT
>NZ_JABWQV010000338.1 GCF_014268615.1 Pseudomonas tehranensis
TTCGCGAGCAAGCCCGCTCCCACAGGGGGGTGACAACCTTCAGAATCGGTCAGGTCACCACGCGATAGCACGGTTCATACGCGGCGCCGCCCGGCAGTTTCATGCGGTGCTGGGCGACGAAGGCCTGGAGCAGCCGGTCGAGGGGTTCCATGATGGCGGCGTCGCCGTGGATCTCGTAGGGGCCGTGTTCTTCGATCAGTCGAATGCCCTTGTCCTTGACGTTACCGGCCACGATCCCCGAGAACGCTCGGCGCAAGTTGGCGGCCAGTTCGTGGGCGGGCAGGTCACGCCTCAGGCCTAGGCTGGCCATGTTGGCGTGGGTCGGGTCGAACGGACGCTGGAAGCCTTCGTCGATTTTCAGCAACCAGTTGAAGTGGAAGGCGTCGTTGCGTTCGCGGCGGAACTGTTTGACCGCTTTGAGCCCTTGGGTCATCTGCCGCGCCACTTCGGCCGGATCGTCGATGATGATCTGATAATGCTTCTGTGCAGCCTCGCCCAGGGTCGCACCGACAAAGGCATGCAGTTGATCAAGGTACGGCGCGGCGCTCTTGGGCCCGGTAAGAACGACCGGGAAGGGCAGGTCCTGGTTGGCCGGGTGCATGAGAATGCCCAGCAGGTAGAGGAACTCTTCCGCCGTGCCGGCGCCGCCCGGGAAGATGATGATGCCGTGACCCACACGCACGAAAGCTTCCAGGCGCTTCTCGATGTCCGGCAGGATCACCAGCTCATTGACGATCGGGTTCGGCGCTTCGGCGGCGATGATGCCTGGCTCCGTCAGGCCCAGGTAACGGCCGCCGTGGATGCGCTGTTTGGCGTGGGCGATGGTGGCGCCTTTCATCGGGCCTTTCATCACGCCCGGGCCGCAGCCGGTGCAGATGTCCAGGCTGCGCAGGCCCAGTTCGTGGCCGACTTTCTTGGTGTATTTGTATTCTTCGGTGTTGATCGAGTGGCCGCCCCAGCACACAACGATTTTTGGCTCCACCCCAGGGCGCAATGTGCGGGCGTTGCGCAGCAGGTGGAAGACGTAGTCGCTGATGCCTTGGGAGGAACTGAGGTCGATGCGCTGGCTGTCCAGTTCGTTCTCGGTGTAGACGATGTCGCGCAGGGCGCTGAACAGCATCTCACGGGTGCTGGCGATCATTTCGCCATCGACGAAGGCGTCGGCCGGGGCGTTCAGCAGTTCCAGGCGTACGCCCCGGTCTTGCTGGTGAATACGGATCTCGAAGTCCTTGTAGGCTTCCAGGATGGTCTTGGCGTTATCGACATGGGCGCCGGTGTTGAGAATGGCCAGGGCGCACTGGCGGAAGAGGGTATAGATACTGCCGGAACCGGCTTCACTCAGTTGCTGGACTTCGCGCTGGGACAAAGTCTCCAGGCTGCCCTTCGGGCTGACCGAGGCGTTGATTACATGTCTTTGATTCATTCAGCTTTCCTTGAAAACGATGCCGTACTCACAACGACGGCATCTTGAAAAAAACGTCCACACAGAAAGATCGCACGATCCTTGCGGTATCGCCATGGACTTTGATCCGGATCCTTCGGGTCGGTTGCAACACAAAATGAGCCCCAGCATAGCTAAATCCACCGGGCAGGCGATAATGCGGGACTTTTTTTACGCCGCACAAGGAAATTGCACCGCGATGTTCGAGCTCAAGCCGTGGGACGCCGAAGTCTACCGACGCCAGACCCGACGCAGTACCCTCATCGTCGCCGTGACGTTCCTGGCACTGGCGATGCTGTTGTCCAGCCTTTCGGTGATGCTGTTCGGCACGCCCGGGGGGGATAATTTCCGCTTCAATCTCGGCGGGGTGATTGCCGCGGTGTTGGTGATGGTCGCCTTGATGCGCCTGTATTTCTGGTCGCAGCCGTGGATGGCCGCAGCGGTGTACGGCTGGCAGCTCAAGCGCAGCTTGATGAGCATCACCAATGTGATGCACCAGGTGCAGGCCGGGGTGCAGGCCCAGGACGTGGCCGCCATGAAGCTGCTACGGTTTTATCATCTGGGATTGACGCAGATGCATCAGCTGGACGCCAACTCCAGCGCCCAGGGCTCACTCGCCCGCGAGGCTGATGAGCATCTGGCAAGGATGCAGGCGCTCAATCTCGACAGCGAGCAAGCTCGGCTGGACCCGATCTGGATCGACACGGTGAAAAAGGCTTATAGCGGGCGCTGATCGACGCCCCAGGGCAATGACAGGTTAAGCGCCGGGGCGCAGAAGGCGTGCGCCCCGGCGATTTTCAAGGTTACGATTTTCTGCCCGCGCCTTGGTTGCGGTCAGTTCCTTTGCGGCCCGCTTCAGAGCCTTTCTGACGATCATTTGCAACGTTGCCGCCCGATGCATGGCCGCCTTTCTTGCCGGCTTCCGATGCTTTTTCCCGATCATTTGCGAAGTTGCCTTGGTTTTTATTACTGGCCATTTCGAGCATCCTCATTTTGGTTACGCGAGCAACGAGCCTCGCATAATTTGGGAAAGGAAATGGCCGGCAAAAGTTTAATGAAAACGGTTCGTCGGGTGACGAACGGCGCGAATGGACCAGACGGGGTCGCTAGTCCTCGCCACCACTGATTTTCCAATGCTTGGCATCCGCCGGGAAAACCACTTGCTCGACCCGGTGCGCAATGCCGAAGGCCAAAGAGTTTTCGGCCGGGATGACCCGTTCTTCGGCGCAAAGGCATTTGAAAATGTCCAGCTGAGTGGCGGCGCCGGCGGTTTCCTTGACGTAGATTTCCACGTACCGCGCCACGTCGTTGTCCAGGCTGGACAGGTATTCCCGTAAACGCGAGTGATCCACCGACTTCTGGCCGAAATACCAGTTCATCGGGTGAATCAGAAAGCGTGAGTGAGGCGTGGTGGTGCGGTCGCTGGCGGCCAGGTACATGATGATGCCCATGGACTCGATATTGCCGGCATTCACGGCACGCACCGGCACCGGAAGGGATTTGATGAAGGTGTAGAGGGTAAAGCCGAAGTTGGTACTGCCACCGATCGTCGAGAGGTTAAGCATCAGTGAGTCGGCGCCTTTTTCAATAGCATCCAGGCAGTTGTCCCGGAAGCGCTCGGTCGTTCCCTGATCGATCTGGCAATGAAAATGGACAATGTGTTCGGACATTTCAACCTCCTGTCGACTTCCTGTTGAACTGTCTGCGCAGCGGTGGCGCCGTACAGTTGGGAGTTCGCAGGTGCGCGGATGTTCCTCGTTTGTGGCCGGATGTTGGCGTTCGCGCAGGTGTCGTTCGCCGGGCTCAGCACGCTTGGGCAGTCTGGGCCATGCGTTGCAGGAACATCGCCAGCGCGGCTTCCTCCTCGCTGAGGCCTTTGCGGACCCGGGGGTTGGGCAGCTCCCTCAGCGAACCCAGCAGGAAACCCTCCACCACGGCGGGATGGATGTAGCATTTACGACAGACGGAGGGTGTATTGCCCAGTTGCCGAGCGACTTGCTTGACCATCTCGGCGAGGTGTTTTTTGGCCTCGCTCTCGGTTTCCCAGCACAGCAATCGCAGCCCCGCCAGCGCCGCGGCGCTGCCGGCCCAGGTGCGGTAGTCCTTGGCGGTGAAGTCCGCTCCGGTGAGGCTCTTGAGGTAGGCGTTGATGTCGGACGAGCTGATGGAGTGGCGTTCGCCGTTATCGTCCAGGTACTGGAACAGGTTCTGCCCGGGAATTTCCTGGCAGCGCTTGATGATCCGCGCCAGACGCCGGTCTTTCACGGTGATCTGGTGTTCGACGCCGCTCTTGCCACGGAACTGGAAGGCAATGGCGCTGCCGTTGACCTCGACGTGCTTGCTGCGCAGGGTGGTCAGACCGTAGGAGCGGTTGTCCCGGGCATACTGGGGGTTGCCGACCCGGATCAGGGTGACGTCCAGCAACGTGATAACCGTGGCCATGACCTTGTCGCGGCTGAATCCGGGTGTGGCCAGGATTTGCTCCAGGCGTTTGCGCAAGCGCGGCAAGGCGCGGCCGAACTCCAGCATGCGGGAGTATTTGTCGGCATCGCGCACTTCGCGCCAGCGTGGGTGGTAGCGGTATTGCTTACGCCCACGGGCGTCCCGACCGGTGGCCTGGAGATGACCGCGCGGGTCGGTGCAGATCCATACGTCAGTGTAGGCCGGCGGCACGGCCAGGGCGTTGAGGCGCTGGATTTCAGCCGCATCGGTGATCCGCTGGCCCTGGGGGTCGAAATAGCAGAACTTGCCCCGCACCTTCCTGCGGGTAATGCCGGGGGCGGTGTCATCGACATAATGCAGGTCGGCCGGCAACGCATCCGGCGGCGGGGTGTCGGGCATGAAAAAGGTCCTTGGCCACGAATCCGTTGGTCTGTGAAATCATTGACCGCAGGCCGTTGCGGTCGTGCCAAGTTTCTGAGGTCGAGGTCTGAGGTCTCAGGTAGATCACCGAACCTGTGGGAGCGGGCTTGCTCGCGAAGG
>NZ_JABWQV010000339.1 GCF_014268615.1 Pseudomonas tehranensis
GAGCGGGAGCAAGCTCCCTCGCCACAGGGCTGTGCCCGGCTAGCACGGATCACCGCTAGCCCCTTCGGCAGACATTGATCGCAAGCTCCGGAGTGTCAACAACCAGGATACGCCCCAGACTGGCCAACCTTTCCCACCAAGGTTTGTGCGCATGTCCGCTATCCTGCAAGCCCCCTCGCTGACACAACACATAGACGGCCTTGATTGGCCTACCCTTGAACAAAACCTCGACCAGGATGGCAGCGCAATCATCCGCAACCTGGTCACGGCCAGGCAATGCAAAATGCTCAGCGGCCTATACGCTGAGGGCGATCTTTTCCGCTCGAAGGTGATCATGGCCCGCCACGGATTCGGGCGCGGGGAGTATCAGTATTTTCGCTATCCGCTGCCCGAAGTCGTCGAGCAATTGCGACAGGCGTTGTACCCGGCGCTGGTGCCATTGGCGAACCGCTGGAATGAATGCATGGGCCTTGAAGTGCGCTACCCCGACCAGCACGCCGATTTTATTCAGCGTTGTCACGCCGCCGGGCAGCGGCGTCCTACGCCGTTGTTGCTGCAATACGGCCCACAGGATTACAACTGCCTGCATCAGGATCTGTACGGCGAGCACGTGTTCCCGTTGCAGGTGGCGATTCTGTTGTCGGAACCGGGGCGGGACTTCAGCGGTGGTGAGTTCGTGCTGACCGAACAGCGCCCGCGCATGCAGTCACGAGCGCAGGTCATCGATCTGAAACAGGGCGATGCGCTGGTGTTCGCGGTGCATCAGCGGCCGGTCAAAGGCGTTCGCGGTTATTATCGAGTGAACATGCGCCATGGCGTCAGCCGCGTGCACAGCGGCAGCCGGCATACACTTGGAATCATTTTTCATGATGCGCAATGATGACACCCCTATCACGCTGGATCTGTTCGCCGACGAGACGCCGACGACACCCAGCCTGACCGAACAGATCGGTGAGCAATCGTTTGTTTTGCGCGGTTTTGCCCTGCCCTGGCTCGAACGTTTGCTGCCGGCCCTGGAAGCGGTGTTGCTGGCCGCGCCGTTCCGGCAGATGGTCACGCCTGGCGGTTTTACCATGTCAGTAGCCCTGAGCAGTTGCGGCGCGCTGGGCTGGACCACCGATCGCAGTGGCTATCGTTACACGGCCCATGACCCACAGACCGGCCAACCCTGGCCCGACATGCCAGCGGTGTTTCGCGAGCTGGCCCAGGCCGCTGCCCGACAGGCGCAGTTCGAGCACTTCGAGCCGGATTCCTGCCTGATCAACCGCTACGTGCCCGGCGCACGGATGTCTTTGCATCAAGACAAGAACGAACGCCAACTCACCGCCCCTATCGTCTCGATGTCCCTGGGCTTGCCGGCAGTGTTTCAATTCGGCGGCTTCGAGCGCAGCGACAAAAGTCTGCGCGTCCCGTTGTTCCATGGCGACATCGTGGTCTGGGGCGGCGTGGACCGGTTGCGTTATCACGGCGTGTTGCCGCTCAAGCAAGGCCAACATCCAAAGCTGGGCGCCCAGCGGATCAACCTGACATTTCGCACCGCCGGATGAAGGCGCAGAATTCAACCGCAAGACCCGGAGTGTTGCCCTCTCACAGGCTCGCTACCTTAGGCAAAACGGGCCAATGGACATAACGACCATGAACAGCACTTCGAACACCCTCACCGCTGAACAGGATCCTCGCTGGGCCGCCGTGCTCGCCCGGGATCCGCGCGCCGACGGGCAATTCGTCTATGGCGTGAAAACCACCGGCATCTATTGCCACCCCAGCAGCCTGTCGCGCCTGCCCAATCCGCGTAACGTGGAATTTTTCGACACGCCGGAACAGGCCCAGGCGGCGGGGTATCGTCCCAGCAAGCGCGTGGCCAGGGACCAGACCCAGATCGCCGCCCAACAAGCGGCCCGGGTCGCGGCCGCCTGCCGGCAGATCGAGGCTGCCGAAGAACTGCCTGGGCTCAATGAGCTGGCGCAAAGCGCAGGCTTGAGTCCCTTCCATTTCCACCGGGTGTTCAAGGCCGTCACCGGTCTGACACCCAAGGGTTATGCCGCCGCCCACCGCTCGCGCAAGGTGCGCGAACGCCTGAGCGATGGCGGATCGATCACCGCAGCGCTTTACGACGCCGGCTTCAATTCCAATAGTCGCTTCTATGAAGCCGCCGACAAAGTGCTGGGCATGAAACCCGCCAATTACCGCGCCGCCGGGCAGAACACCGATATCCGCTTCGCCGTCGGCCAATGCTCCCTGGGGGCGATTCTGGTGGCGCAAAGCGAACGCGGGGTGTGCGCGATCCTGCTGGGGGATGATCCGGACGCACTGGTGCGGGACCTGCAAGACAAATTCCGCCGCGCCAACCTGATCGGAGCCGACCGCGACTTCGAGCAGTTGATCGCCCAAGTGGTGGGTTTTATCGAAGCACCGGCCCTGGGCCTGGACCTGCCGCTGGACCTGCAAGGCACGGCGTTCCAGGAACGGGTCTGGCAAGCCCTGCGGGATATTCCGCCGGGCAGCACCGCCAGCTACGCCGAGATCGCCCAGCGCATCGGCATGCCTAAAGCCGTGCGCGCCGTGGCCCAGGCCTGCGGGGCTAACAGTCTGGCGGTGGCGATCCCCTGCCACCGGGTGGTGCGCAGCGACGGCAACCTGTCGGGCTATCGCTGGGGCGTGGAGCGCAAGCGTCAGTTGCTGGCGCTGGAACGCTCGTCCGCGGACTGAACGCCGATGTAGATCGCCACCGAGTCGGGGCCGCTGTAGACCTCGAAATCGGTGGTGAAGCGGCGCAGGGTTTGCGGGTTATCCGCGAAATATGCCCAGATCAGGTCCCAGGTCTGGATCACGCAGTCGGGCATCGGCCCCTTGGCGGAAAACACCAGGTAATCCCCGCCTTCGATGTCCACGGCGGCGTAGCCTGCGCTGGTCGCATCCACCTGTACCCCGGCCGTCACATCAAAGTACCCGGTGGCGTCGGATTCGTAGCTGGAATAGACCCCGTAGACAAACGACTCCGACTGTCTGGCGGGAATCTTGTCGAACAGCCCTTCAGTGAAGAACTGCTGCCACATCGGGCCGATCCGTGCCGTGTCGGGTTGCTGTTCGTCAGCGTTGCGCGTGTGTACCTGCAGGCCGGCCACGGTGAAGGGTTCGACTGCCTTGAGTTTGACGTCCATGGGTCAGGCTCCTTGAGAAATGAAGCCCGCATGGTAACCCGCTCTCGGGATCAAGTTGGCGCATCCGATTGAAAAACTCGACTGGCCCTGGCTGGGCCACACCTGCTAAAAACCCTCTTTCCTTCTGCCGTCGGAGACCCGTACATGAGCCAGTGGCCAGACACTCGCATTCTTGACCTGCTTGGTATCGAGCTGCCCATTATCCAAGGACCGATGGCCGGAGTGACGGGACCGACCATGGTGATCGCCGCCTGCAATGCCGGCGGGCTGGGTTCGATGCCGGCGGCGATGCTGGATGTCGAGCAATTGCGTCAGGCGCTGACGACGATCAGCGAACAGACCGACAAGCCGTTCAACGTGAATTTTTTCTGTCACCAGTCACCCGTGTTCGACGAACAACGCATCGCGGCCTGGAAGCAACACCTCAAGCCCTACTACGAAGAGCTGGGTGCCGACTTCGACGGGCCGACGCCAGTGTCCAACCGCACGCCGTTCGATGATGCAGCGTGCCGGGTGCTGGAGCAGATGCGGCCTGAAGTGGTCAGCTTTCACTTCGGGCTGCCGGAAAAGTCCCTGCTGGACCGGGTGAAAGCCACCGGTGCCAAAGTCCTGTCGTCAGCCACCACCGTCGAGGAAGCCCTCTGGCTGGAACAGCACGGTTGCGACGCGATCATCGCCATGGGCTATGAAGCTGGCGGCCATCGTGGGATGTTCCTCAGTGACGACCTCAACACCCAGGTCGGCCTGTTTGCCTTGCTGCCACAGGTGGTGGATGCGGTGAGCGTGCCAGTGATCGCTGCGGGCGGTATTGGCGATGCGCGGGGAATCGTCGCGGCGTTTGCCCTGGGCGCATCGGCGGTACAACTGGGCAGCGCCTATCTGTTCACGCCCGAGGCTAAAGTCAGCCCGTCCCATCACCGGGCGCTGCGCACGGCCAAGGAAAGTCAAACCGCAGTCACCAACCTGTTCACCGGTCGACCGGCCCGGGGCATCGTCAACCGGGTGATGCGCGAGATCGGGCCAATGAGTCCGATGGCGCCGGCATTCCCCCTGGCGGGCGGTGCGTTGATGCCGTTGCGCGCCAAGGATGAAGCAGACTTCAGCAATCTCTGGGCCGGGCAGGCATTTGCCATGGGCCGGGAATTGTCGACCGCCGAGCTGACCCGGCGCTTGGCCGAAGAGGCACTGGTCCAACTGAATGGTCGTGGGCGGTCCTGACGGTCGCCATCGCGAGCAGGCTCGCTCCCACAT
>NZ_JABWQV010000034.1 GCF_014268615.1 Pseudomonas tehranensis
GCCCAACGGGGATAAATCCCCTCGCCACAACATCATTCGCTTCGGGTAATGCACAGGCCTAACGGAACGCCTACACTGCCCGTCCCGCCAAAGGAGCTCTGCCATGCTGATCGTCGCCGACGAAAATATTCCCCTGCTCGATGCGTTTTTCCAAGGTTTCGGTGAAATCCGCCGGGTCCCGGGGCGGGGCATCGACCGGGGGATGGTCGAGCAGGCCGATGTGTTGCTGGTGCGCTCCGTCACCCAGGTCAATCGCACGCTGCTGGAAGGCAGCAAGGTGCGTTTCGTCGGCACCTGCACCATCGGCACCGATCACCTGGATCTGGATTATTTCACCGAGGCCGGTATTCGCTGGGCCAGCGCTCCGGGCTGTAACGCCCGTGGCGTGGTGGACTACGTGCTGGGCAGTCTGATGACCCTGGCTGAAATCGAAGGCGCGAACCTCAAGCAGCGTACCTTTGGCGTGGTCGGTGCCGGGCAGGTGGGCGGGCGGTTGATTGAGGTGCTCAAGGGCCTGGGTTGGACGGTGAAAGTCTGCGACCCACCCCGTCAGGCTGCCGAAGGCGGCGATTATGTGAGTCTGGAGCAGATCATCGAACAGTGCGATGTGATCAGCCTGCACACACCGTTGACTCGCGACGGCGCGCAACCGACCTGGCACCTGTTCGATGAGCAACGTCTGCGCCGGCTCCAGCCCGGTACCTGGCTGATCAATGCGGCCCGTGGACCGGTGATCGACAACACAGCGCTGCGCGAGGTGTTGCTGGAGCGCGAAGACCTGCAAGCGGTGCTGGATGTCTGGGAGCATGAGCCGACTGTCGATGCGGATCTGGCTGACCTGTGTGTGATCGCCACCCCGCACATTGCCGGCTACAGCCTCGATGGTCGCCAGCGTGGTACGGCGCAGATCTACGAATCCTTGTGCGCATTCCTCGAGCAACCGGTTGCGGTCCGGTTGAGCGATCTGCTGCCCCGACCATGGCTGGGTGGCATCACGCTGGACGCTGAGACGGATCCTGCCTGGGCACTGGCGATGCTGTGCCGTGGCGTGTACGACCCACGCCGCGACGATGCGGATTTTCGTCGCAGTCTGGTGGGAACCGTCAGCGAACAACGCAGCGCTTTCGATGCCCTGCGCAAGCATTATCCGCCGCGTCGGGAAATCGACGGCTTGAAGGTTCGCATCGAGGGGCAGTCGCCGGCGTTGCAACAGATCGTGAGCGCTCTGGGCGCCACCACCCTTTAATCGTCTTGTGGCGAGGGAGCTTGCTCCCGCTCGGCTGCGCTGTGTAGGAGCTGTCGAGCGAAGCGAGGCTGCGATCTTTCCAAAGCAGTTGAGTATCAAGCGAAAGATCAAAAGATCGCAGCCTTCGGCAGCTCCTACACAGCGCAGTCCAGCGGGAGCAAGAGCCAACCCTCAAGAGTCCGCAGAGGCTGCGGGCATAAAAAACCCGACATCAAGGTCGGGTTCAATGAAGACGGGCTGTATCACTTTTGTTCGGCAGGTTTGACCAGTCGCTTTTCCAGCTCGCTGCAGGCTTTCTGGATCATGTCTTCAGTGATCGGTACTTCGCGTCCATCTTCATCGATGATCGAACAGCCCAGAGACTGGTCCGGTTGCGTGCGGATCACTTGAATCTTGTCGTCGCTGCTGTGTTGCAAGGACATGGCCTGTCTCCTCATCAGGTTGTGTGCCTATTTTAGTGTCGCCAGGTGACCGAGCCATGACACTCCTTGTAGGTTCATGGCGACAGCTCCACTCAATCAGAAACGCAGTCGCGTTTCCAGCCAGACTTTAGACCGATAACATCTAGCCTCTAGTCGTTACGGTCATATTTAACCTGACTCATTCTGATTCAACCAAGTTCCGCTGCGCCTCGGTGCCGTCGGACGGTCCATTTCCTGCTGCATTATCGGGTGCTTTCTGATGCTCTCTTCCCAACAACGCCGTGCCATACGCCTGGCCAGTGGCTTCATTGCGCCCTATCGCAAGCAGGTGGCGGGCGCCTTGCTGGCGCTTATCGTCACCGCTGGTATCACCTTGTCCATGGGACAGGGCATCCGGTTGCTGGTGGACCAGGGTTTCATGACGCGCTCCCCGCACCTGCTCAATCAGTCCATTGGCCTGTTCATGGTGCTTGTGGTGGGATTGGCGATCGGCACTTTTTCCCGTTTCTACCTGGTGTCCTGGATTGGCGAGCGAGTGGTGGCCGATATCCGCCGGCAGGTCTTCAACCATCTGGTGTATCTGCACCCGGGCTTTTACGAAAACAACCGCAGCTCGGAAATCCAGTCGCGCCTGACCGCCGATACGACCTTGTTGCAGTCAGTGATCGGCTCGTCGTTGTCGCTATTTTTGCGCAACGCCTTGATGGTGGTCGGCGGCATTGTGTTGTTGTTCATCACCAACCCCAAACTCACCAGTATCGTGGTGATTGCCCTGCCGTTGGTCTTGGCGCCGATCCTGATATTCGGGCGGCGAGTGCGCAGCCTGTCGCGCCAGAGTCAGGACCGCATTGCCGATGTCGGCAGCTACGTCTCCGAGACGCTCGGCCAGATCAAAACCGTGCAGGCCTACAACCATCAGGTCCAGGATGAACGACGCTTTGCCGTGACCGTGGAGCAGGCCTTCGACACCGCCCGCAAGCGCATCGCCCAGCGGGCCTGGCTGATCACACTGGTGATCGTGCTGGTGCTGGGGGCGGTGGGGGTGATGCTCTGGGTCGGGGGCATGGACGTCATCGCCGGGCGGATTTCCGGTGGTGAGCTGGCGGCGTTTGTGTTCTACAGCCTGATCGTCGGCAGCGCCTTCGGCACCCTGAGCGAAGTCATCGGAGAGTTGCAACGAGCGGCCGGCGCGGCTGAGCGCATCGCCGAATTGCTACGTTCGGAAAATATCATCCAGCCGCCGGTTTCTGGCCTGATGACCTTGCCTGAGCGGGTACGGGGTGATCTGCGTCTCGAAGGCGTGCGCTTCTCTTATCCTTCCCGGCCGGACAGCTATGCGGTCGACGGCCTGGACCTGAGCGTCCAGGCTGGCGAGACCCTGGCCTTGGTCGGGCCGTCCGGTGCCGGAAAATCTACGGTGTATGACCTGCTGCTGCGTTTCTACGACCCTGCGCAAGGGCAGATCCTCATTGACGATGTACCGCTGACCCAACTTGATCCGCTGGACCTGCGTCGTCATTTCGCCCTGGTTTCGCAGAACCCGGCTCTGTTTTTCGGCACGGTTGAAGAGAACATCCGCTACGGCAACCCCGAGGCGACGGCCGAGCAGGTGCGCGAAGCCGCGCAGATCGCCCACGCCCACGATTTCATCGAAAAAATGCCGGAGGGTTACCAGACCCACCTGGGTGACGGCGGTCTGGGGTTATCCGGCGGTCAACGCCAACGCCTGGCCATCGCCCGGGCGCTGTTGGTGGACGCACCGATCCTGCTATTGGACGAAGCTACCAGCGCCCTCGACGCGCAAAGCGAACACTTGATCCAGCAAGCGCTGCCCAGCCTGATGAAAAATCGCACCACCCTGGTCATCGCCCACCGCCTGGCCACAGTGAAAAATGCCGATCGGATCGCAGTGATGGACCAGGGCAAGGTGGTTGCCGTGGGCACCCATCAGGAACTGGTCGCCAGTAATGCCCTGTATGCAAGGCTGGCGGCGTTGCAGTTCAATCAGCAAGGCGAGCCTGCTCAATGAATGCGATCGTTTGGCTGAGGCGACACCTTTTGTGGAGTTCATGCTGCAAGCACTGTGTGTGGCCCTCGGGGAAGCCATTCGTAACGAACCACTGACCGACCCAGTAACCGACCCAGTAACCGACCAAGTAGCACGGCTGCTTCTGGCGTTGCGTGGCGGCGCTTCACTTAAGATCAGTGAGTTGATGGGGCAGTTGGGACTGGCACACAAGGCCACTTTCAGGGGGAACTATCTCAAGCCGGCATTAGCCGCCGGCTTGGTCGAAATGACTGACCCCGAATCCCCCAACAGCCCAGCACAGCGGTATCGCCTTACTCAGTCGGGTAAGCGGGCTTGCGTGCAGGTTGGTTGAATTCTGCCCGCACATAAGCACTGTGGGAGCGGGCTTGCTCGCGAAAGCGGTGTGTCAGCCGGCGATGATGCTGACTGATCCACTGCTTTCGCGAGCAAGCCCGCTCCCACAAGTCCCCGCAACCAACCAAAAAAATGCCCGCATCTTTCGATACGGGCATTTTTTGCTGTTCAGGAACAGCTTGCCGCTTGAGGCTTAACGCCTGTCGCTAACGCCTACTGATCATCAAAATACCGCTCATGCCAGTCCACCAGCGGTTGCGGCGAGTTGAGTTTCTGGCCGTAGATCACCGAGTACGACAACACGTTCTGCACGTATTGCCGGGTTTCGTCGAAGGGGATGCTTTCCACCCAGACATCGAAGCTCAGGTGGTCGGCACCGCGCAGCCACTGACGCACCCGACCGGGGCCGGCGTTGTAGGCGGCAGAGGCCAGGACGCGGTTGCCGTTGAACTGGCTGTGAACCTGGCTCAGGTACGCCGCGCCCAGCTGGATGTTTTTGTCCGGGTTCAGCACTTGCTTGGGCGAGGCCAGCGGGATGTTGAACTTGCGCGCGGTTTCCTTGGCGGTGGCCGGCATCAACTGCATCAGGCCGCTGGCGCCGACACCGGAGCGCGCATCTTCCATGAAGGCACTTTCCTGTCGAGTGATGGCGAACACCCAGCTTGAATGCAGGCCGCGCACCTTGGCTTCACGCACCAGGGTGTCGCGGTAGGCCATGGGGAAGCGGATATCCAGGTCGTCCCAATACTTGGCCTGGCTGATGGTGCGGATCGCCGGGAAGTACCATTTCAGGTCGTAGGCCAGTTTCGCCTGGGCGACCATCTCGTCCCGGTTGAAATGGCGAGTGACGTGATACCACTCGCGGCGACCGTCGACGATCTGACCTCGGGCATGAAACTCCAGAGCGCGACGAATACCCGGCGTGTTGCGCACTTTATTGATCAGCGCCTGGCTCATCACCAGCGGCTTGTTGTTAAGCGAGTAGGGCGATTGGGAGCGGTCGGCGGCCAGGAAACCATAGAAGTCCCGCTCACGGGCCAGATGCTTGTAAAGCGTCAGTGCCTCGGGATTTTGTGGCTGCGCCAGTTCCAGGCTACGGGCCTGCCAGTAACGCCAGCGACTGGTGCTGGCCAGCGTCTCGGGCAGGCGACGGGTCAACTCATAGGCGTCGTCCCACCGGGCCAGGCGCAACAGCAGGCGCAAGCGCCATTCCGAGACGGTATCGTCGCGCAGTTCCGGGTCATATTTTGTCATCACACCCAGGGCGCGGCTGTCGAAGCGTTTGGCCAGGGTCAGGCCTATTTCCCGGGCGATGGCTACTTTTTCGTTCTTGGAAAAGTGCATGGAGCTGGCGTAGCCGTCCAGCAGCGCCATGGCTTTCTCTGGATCCTGGCGAGCAAGGCGCCGCAAGCCGAGGCTGACGATATCGGCCATCGGCTCATCGGCCGGGCTGAAGCGCGATGGTTGATTGAGCAGTTCCGGTTTTTGCGCCACGTCCAGCAGCAGTTGGCCGCGAGGGGCAAGGGTAGTCAGGCCGCTGATCAGGCTTTTGGCCAGTGGATAATTGCGGGCCTGGGCGGCCAGTTTGGCGCGCTCCCAGCGCTTCTGCTCAGTCAGCTGACCCTGGGTCGCCCACAGGCCGAACAGCGCATCGCACGCGGCCGGTTGGGATTTGCCGGTGAGCCAAAGCTTTTCGGTGTTGGCGTAACCTTCGGCCTTGAGACCATGACTGAGCTGATATTGGGCGTTGAGACAGTCCAGTTCGGTGAAGTTGAGCTTGGAGTCGTAGTACTTGACGAAGGTCGCCCAATCGCCACGGTCGGCCAGCCAGCGCAACCAGCGCAATTTCATCCAGTTGGCCTGGGGCAGGTCGCCATGCTCGGCGAGAAATTTCTCGATTTCGGCATTGCTGGCGCTCTTGAGGCGAGCGGTCAGTTCGTCGTAGGCCAGGTAGGGTTCCAGCGGGTAATCACGCAGGGCCTGGCTGTAGCGAAAATAGGGGCCGGAATCACCTTTGGCCAAGGCGCGCTTGGCTTCATCGTAATACTGACGCTGGGTGGAAATATCCACCGCCTCGGCGGTTTGAACGGCAGTGGCACATACAAACAAGCAAGATAAAACACTGAAAAGGCGACTGCGCATGATACGTCCGGGCAGAAAAAACATGACAAGCCCAAGGTTTGACCCAGGGTAACTGTCTGTAGCTTAGCCTTTTGCCAGCAATGGGCGAAAGCTTTGCGGGGGCATCCGCACAAGTTCGCAACATTTGTTATGCAGAGTGCTTCAGTGGCGAAATTGGCGGACTTCTAGGGCCTCATCTCAGGTAGAATGCGCGCCCGGTTTTTGGAGAAGCTCATGACCCTGCTCAAATTCAGCGATGTGTCCCTTGCTTTCGGCGCTATGCCGTTGTTGGACAAGGTGTCCTGGCAGATCGCCCGTGGTGAGCGGGTGTGCATCATCGGCCGCAACGGCACTGGCAAGTCCAGCATGATGAAGCTGGTCAAGGGCGATCAGAAGCCCGATGACGGCTCGGTCTGGCGCGCACCAGGCCTGAAAATCGGCGAATTGCCCCAGGAACTGCCGGTGGCCGACGAGCGGACGGTGTTCGACGTGGTCGCCGAGGGTCTGGACGGTGTCGGCGCGTTGCTGGCCGAGTATCACCACCTGAGCCAGAACATCGTCACCGACGCTGATCTGGACAAGTTGATGCATGTGCAGCACGACCTCGAGGCCCGCGATGGCTGGCGCCTGCAGCAGTTGGTGGACAGCACCCTGAGCCGTCTGCAACTGCCGGCCGACAAGACCCTGGCCGAGTTGTCCGGTGGCTGGCGTCGCCGGGTGTTGTTGGCCCAGGCCCTGGTGTCCGAGCCGGACCTGCTGCTGCTCGACGAACCCACCAACCACCTGGACATCGGCGCCATCGCCTGGCTTGAAGAGGCCCTGAAGGATTTCCAGGGCGCGGTGCTGTTTATCACGCACGACCGTTCTTTCCTGCAAAACCTGGCGACCCGTATCCTCGAACTGGATCGCGGCGGCCTGATCGACTGGAACGGCGACTACGCCAGCTTCCTGGTGCACAAGGAAGCGGCGCTGGCGGCGGAAGAAACCGCGAACGCGCTGTTCGACAAGAAGCTGGCCCAGGAAGAAGTCTGGATTCGCCAGGGTATCAAGGCCCGTCGCACCCGCAACGAAGGCCGCGTACGGGCGCTCAAGGCACTGCGCATGGAACGCAGTGAGCGTCGCGAACGCACCGGCAAGGCCAATATTCAGCTGGATACCGCCGACAAGTCCGGCAAGCAGGTGATGGTTCTTGAGAACGTGAGTTTTGCGCACCCTGGCGGCCCGTTCCTGATCAAGGACTTTTCCATGGTGCTGCAGCGTGGTGACCGCATTGGCCTGCTGGGCGCCAACGGCACCGGCAAGACCACCTTGCTCAAGCTGATGCTCGGCGGCCTGGTACCGACCAATGGCAAGGTGGAGGAGGGCACGAAGATCGACGTCGCCTACTTCGACCAGTTGCGCCATCAGTTGGACCTTGAAAAAACCGTCATCGACAACGTTGCCGAAGGCCGCGATTTCATCGACATCGATGGCCAGAGCCGCCATGTGTTGAGCTATCTGGGCGACTTCCTGTTCAGCCCCCAGCGTGCCCGTACCCCGGTCAAGGCGCTGTCCGGCGGTGAACGTGCCCGTCTGCTGCTGGCCAAACTGTTCAGCAAACCGGCGAACCTGCTGGTGCTCGACGAACCGACCAACGACCTGGACGTGGAAACCCTCGAGTTGCTGGAAGAGGTGCTGCTGACCTTCAACGGCACTGTACTGATGGTCAGCCACGACCGGGCATTCCTCGACAACGTGGTCACCAGCACCTTGGTATTCGAAGGCGAAGGTCTGGTACGTGAATACGTTGGTGGTTATCAGGACTGGCTGCGCCAGGGCGGGTCGCCACGTCTGCTGGGCGTGACTGAGAGCAAGTCCGGCAAGGCCGACCTGAACTCGGCGGTGGTCAAGGCCGAGCCTGCTCCGGTGGCTGCCACAGCGGCCCCGGCCCCGGCGAAAAAGAAGCTCAGCTACAAGTTGCAGCGTGAGCTGGAAGCATTGCCGGGTGATATCGACGCGAAGGAACAGCAGATCGCAGCGGTGCAAGCTGAAATGGCCGAGGCCGGCTTCTATCAGCGACCTGCCGCCGAAACCGCCAAGGTGATCGCGCATCTGGAGCAGTTGCAGGCCGAGCTGGACGCATTGGTCGAACGCTGGGCTGAACTGGACGCTTGATCCACTGTTGTAAAGAATCCCGGTGCTCAACCTTGAGCGCCGGGATTTCTATTTGAAATACAATCCCTTAAAGGTTAAGTGCGCTTGACCAGATGCACGGCCAGCACGTCGCAAGGCGCGCCATGCAGCACATCGTTGGCTGTAGAGCCCAACAGCAGTGCCAGGCCATGACGACCATGGCTGCCCACGACGATCAGGTCGCAACCCTGTTCCTTGGCCAGGTGGTGGATCTCCTGGCGCGGCTGGCCGTAGGTCAGGTGGCTGTATTCCTTTTTCAGGGCAGGGTATTTCACGATCAGCCGGTCAAGGCGTTCCTTGGCTTGATCGAATTGTTGTTGTTGCAACTGGGAAAGGTCCATCGGCACATCACCACCGAAGGCCATGGCCATGGGTTCGACGATGTGAACCAGCGACAGTTTGGTGTCTCGACCTTCGCAAAGGGCCAGAGCACGCTTGACGACGGGATCACATTCTTCAGTGAGGTCGACGGCGACCAGGACGTGTTCGTAGTACATGGAAGGTACTCCAGAGAATTGCGATACGGTAAGTATGGCTGGTTTCAAGCGCATTGACGGCGACGTGGGTCAATCGTCAAAGGGCTCATCAGAATTCGGGGAGTACGAATATGACGGTCTGGATAGTGCTGTCAATCCTGTTGGTGGTATTAAGCCCCCTGGCATGGTTGCGCCCGTCCCGTGTTCAGAACGGTCGCATGGCGTTGCGCATGGAGGCGCGGCGCCTTGGCCTGGCCATGCAACTGGCGCGTCAGGAGTGGCCTCACTGGCTCGGGCAACAGGCGCCAAACCCCTGCGCCCAGTACCATCGGCCCCGACGGGGCAAGCAGCCGGCTATCTGGACCTACTGGCAAACCGCGCCGGGCGTATGGGTCAATCAGTGGCGCGAAGTCTGCCAGGATGAGTCGTTGCTCAATCATTTCGAAAAATTGCCAGCCAACGTCTACAAAATTGAAGCCGACGGGCAAATGATCGCCTTGTATTGGGGCGAGAAGGGTGAGGCGAGTGTTTTGCAGGAGATTTCCTCGGTGCTGAAGGCGCTGGCCTGAATCTCCTGGCCTGCATCCTCCGTAGGAGCTGTCGAGCGAAGCGAGGCTGCGATCTGTCCGCACTCGATTGAGTCTTAAGTGAAAATTAAAGATCGTCCGAACGCAGCCCGAGCCTTCGGCAGCTCCTACTGGCATAAAAAAGCCCGACAGTCTCATCGGGCGGGTTGGCCAGGCAGGCCGGTAATCGAAGTTGTTTGCGGGGCGTTCGTTCGAAACGTCCTTCTCCAAAGATTTAAAAGCGTTCCCGCCAGCTTAGCCGGTTGAGTCCGACGTGCATGGAATTAGGGCGACTTTTCTAAATATTGATTCTATGAATGGCCCTGTATGCAGCGCCGTGTTGCGGATCCGTGCGGTACGCAAATGACCGGGAAGTCGCGTTCAAGCCCCTGTTTAGGGCGATTGACAATTGTCGGAAATTCCGTGAAGGTGGCGTACCCAAATCAAACGGGCGTATGAATTGAGCGTTTGTATTTTCCGAACGTTCCTACAGAACCCCGACTATCGCGTTGACGGGTGTGCCTGGCGGATTGGCGTAGCATCGGCGGTAACGTCAATGCCGAACCAGCAGTCAGCGTTCAACGTGTACTGTTCAGCTTCCATATCGTGGAGATCAGTTGATGATTTACGAAGGTAAAGCCATCACGGTTAAGGCTCTTGAAAGTGGCATCGTCGAACTGAAGTTCGATCTCAAGGGTGAGTCCGTCAACAAGTTCAACCGTCTAACCCTGAATGAACTGCGTCAGGCCGTGGACACTATCAAGGCAGATGCTTCGATCAAGGGTGTGATCGTCAGCAGCGGCAAGGACGTCTTCATCGTCGGCGCCGACATCACCGAATTCGTCGATAACTTCAAGCTGCCCGATGCCGAACTGATCGCTGGCAACCTCGAAGCCAACCGTATTTTCAGCGACTTCGAAGACCTCAACGTACCGACCGTCGCGGCCATCAACGGCATCGCCCTGGGTGGCGGCCTCGAGATGTGCCTGGCAGCGGATTATCGCGTCATGTCCAGCACGGCCAAGATCGGCCTGCCGGAAGTCAAGCTGGGCATCTACCCAGGCTTTGGCGGTACCGTACGTCTGCCGCGCCTCATCGGTGCCGACAACGCCATCGAGTGGATTGCCGCCGGCAAGGAAAACCGTGCTGAAGACGCGCTGAAAGTCGGCGCCGTGGATGCCGTGGTCGAGCCTGGCAAACTCCAGGAAGCGGCCCTTGAAACGCTCAAGCGCGCCATCAGTGGCGAGTTCGACTACAAGGCCAAGCGCCAGCCGAAGCTGGAAAAGCTCAAGCTCAACGCCATCGAACAAATGATGGCTTTCGAAACCGCCAAGGGTTTCGTCGCCGGTCAAGCTGGCCCGAACTACCCGGCGCCGGTCGAAGCGATCAAGACCATCCAGAAAGCCGCGAACTTCGGTCGCGACAAGGCCCTGGAAGTCGAAGCCGCCGGCTTCGTCAAACTGGCCAAGACCTCGGCTGCACAAAGCCTGATCGGTCTGTTCCTCAATGACCAGGAACTGAAGAAAAAGGCCAAGGCCTACGACGAAATTGCCCGTGACGTGAAGCAGGCCGCCGTACTCGGCGCCGGTATCATGGGTGGCGGTATCGCCTACCAGTCGGCGTCCAAAGGCACGCCGATCCTGATGAAAGACATCAACGAACACGGTATCGAGCAAGGCCTGGCCGAGGCGGCCAAGCTGCTGGTTGGTCGCGTCGATAAAGGTCGCATGACCGCGGCGAAGATGGCCGAAGTGCTCAACGGCATTCGTCCAACCCTGTCCTACGGCGATTTCGGCCATGTCGACCTGGTGGTCGAAGCCGTTGTCGAGAACCCGAAGGTCAAGCAGGCGGTACTGGCTGAAGTCGAAGACAAGGTCAAAGAGGACACCATCCTCGCTTCGAACACCTCGACCATCTCCATCTCGCTGCTGGCCAAGGCCCTTAAGCGTCCGGAAAACTTCGTCGGCATGCACTTCTTCAACCCGGTGCACATGATGCCGCTGGTGGAAGTGATCCGTGGCGAGAAGTCCAGCGAACTGGCCGTTGCCACTACCGTCGCCTACGCCAAGAAAATGGGCAAGAACCCGATCGTCGTCAACGACTGCCCAGGCTTTTTGGTCAACCGCGTACTGTTCCCGTACTTCGGCGGTTTCGCCAAGCTGGTCAGCGCCGGTGTGGACTTTGTGCGCATCGACAAGATCATGGAAAAATTCGGCTGGCCAATGGGCCCGGCGTACCTGATGGACGTGGTCGGCATCGACACCGGCCACCATGGTCGTGACGTCATGGCTGAAGGCTTCCCGGACCGCATGAAAGACGACCGCCGGTCGGCCGTCGACGTGCTCTACGAAGCCAAGCGCCTGGGCCAGAAGAACGGCAAGGGTTTCTACGCCTACGAGACCGACAAGCGCGGCAAGCAGAAGAAAGTCGCCGATTCGTCGGTGCTGGAAGTGCTCAAGCCGATTGTCTACGAGCAGCGCGAAGTCACCGACGAAGACATCATCAACTGGATGATGATCCCGCTGTGCCTCGAAACCGTGCGTTGCCTGGAAGACGGCATTGTTGAAACCGCCGCCGAAGCTGACATGGGTCTGGTCTACGGTATCGGTTTCCCTCCATTCCGTGGCGGCGCGCTGCGCTACATCGATTCGATCGGTGTAGCCGAGTTCGTTGCCCTGGCAGACCAGTACGCTGATTTGGGCGCGCTGTACCACCCGACCGCGAAGCTGCGTGAAATGGCCAAGAATGGCCAGAGCTTCTTCGGTTAAGCGCCCAACGACTAGAGCGAGAGAACATTTATGAGCTTGAATCCTAGAGACGTCGTGATTGTCGACTTCGGTCGTACGCCGATGGGCCGCTCCAAGGGCGGCATGCACCGCAACACCCGCGCCGAAGACATGTCGGCGCACCTGATCAGCAAGCTGCTGGAACGTAACGTCAAGGTCGACCCCAACGAAGTCGAAGACGTGATCTGGGGCTGTGTGAACCAGACCCTGGAGCAGGGCTGGAACATTGCCCGCATGGCTTCGCTGATGACCCAGATCCCTCACACCGCGGCCGGCCAGACCGTCAGCCGTCTGTGCGGTTCGTCCATGAGCGCGCTGCATACCGCTGCTCAGGCAATCATGACCGGCAACGGTGATGTGTTCGTCGTCGGCGGTGTCGAGCACATGGGCCACGTAAGCATGATGCACGGCGTCGATCCGAACCCGCACATGTCGCTGTACGCGGCAAAAGCCTCGGGCATGATGGGCCTGACCGCGGAAATGCTCGGCAAAATGCACGGCATCACCCGCGAACAGCAGGACGCCTTTGGCGTGCGCTCCCACCAACTCGCCCACAAGGCGACCGTGGAAGGCAAGTTCAAGGACGAAATCATCCCGATGCAGGGCTACGACGAGAACGGTTTCCTGAAACTGTTCGACTACGACGAAACCATTCGTCCGGAAACCACCCTGGAAAGCCTGGCGGCCCTCAAGCCGGCCTTCAATCCAAAGGGCGGCACCGTGACTGCCGGTACTTCTTCGCAGATCACCGACGGTGCTTCGTGCATGATCGTGATGTCGGCCCAGCGTGCCCAGGACCTGGGCATCCAGCCGATGGCGGTGATTCGTTCGATGGCCGTGGCCGGTGTTGACCCGGCAATCATGGGCTATGGTCCAGTACCGGCGACGCAGAAAGCCTTGAAGCGTGCAGGTCTGAGCATTTCCGATATCGACTTCTTCGAGCTCAACGAAGCTTTCGCCGCACAGGCCCTGCCAGTGCTGAAAGATCTGAAAGTGCTCGACAAGATGAACGAGAAGGTTAACCTGCACGGCGGCGCGATCGCCCTGGGTCACCCGTTCGGTTGCTCCGGTGCGCGTATCTCCGGCACGCTGCTCAACGTCATGAAGCAGAACGGCGGCACCTTTGGGGTGTCCACTATGTGCATTGGTCTCGGCCAGGGCATCGCCACTGTCTTCGAACGCGTCTAAGCGTTACGTCGATGGAAGCCGGGGCCAAGTGCCCCGGTTTTTGTTTTTCCCGGGTTTAGTAAAAAAATTTTGTTTTTATTTTGAAAAAATTTGAGAGAGGGCCAAGACATGCCGATACAACCTGGGCTCTACCAACATTACAAAGGTCCGCAGTACCGCGTATTCAGCATTGCGCGGCATTCCGAGACCGAGGAAGAAGTGGTCTTCTATCAAGCCCTGTATGGCGATTACGGCTTTTGGGTGCGGCCGTTGAGCATGTTCCAGGAGTCTGTCGAAGTTGACGGCGAGCAGGTGCCACGCTTTGCTTTGGTGCAGGCCGAAGAGAGCCTTTTTTCCAAGCCTTGAGGCCGATACCGGGGCAACCCTGCGCTTGACCTCACCTTGCAGCCACTATATATAGCGGTGCCGCGTCAGGCGCCAACCGCCTTTCACTTTTTAGAATTCAGGAATTTTCTGATCCATGGGCAAATCGCTGGTCATTGTGGAATCCCCGGCTAAGGCCAAGACCATCAACAAGTATCTGGGCAACCAATACGTGGTGAAGTCGAGTATCGGCCATATCCGAGACCTGCCCACCAGCGGTTCGGCTAGCGCCAGCAAGGAGCCAGCCGCCAAGCGCGGCAAGGCTGCTGCCGGTGAAGCGCCGGCGCTGTCGCCCAAAGACAAGGCGCGCAAGCAGCTGGTCTCTCGCATGGGGGTTGATCCGGAACACGGCTGGAAAGCCAAGTACGAGATCCTCCCGGGCAAGGAAAAGGTCATCGAAGAACTGCGTCGGCTCGCCAAGGATGCCGACACCATCTATCTGGCGACGGACTTGGACCGCGAAGGGGAAGCCATTGCCTGGCACCTGCGCGAAGCCATCGGTGGGGATGACAGCCGCTACAAGCGCGTGGTGTTCAACGAAATCACCAAGAAGGCCATCCAGGAGGCCTTCTCCCAGCCGGGCGAGCTGGACATCGATCGGGTCAACGCCCAACAGGCGCGGCGCTTCCTTGACCGCGTGGTGGGCTACATGGTCTCGCCGCTGCTATGGGCCAAGATCGCCCGTGGCCTGTCGGCCGGTCGCGTGCAGTCGGTCGCCGTGAAGCTGGTGGTTGAGCGCGAGCGGGAAATCCGTGCGTTCATCCCTGAAGAGTACTGGGAAGTTCACGCCGACCTCGGCACCGCCAAGGGCGCCACCGTGCGCTTCGATGTGGCTCGCGAGAAGGGCGAAGCCTTCAAGCCGCTCAACGAAGCCCAAGCCATGGCTGCGCTGCAGAAGCTCAAGGCTTCCACCTACAGCATCGTCAAGCGTGAAGACAAGCCGACCAGCAGCAAGCCGTCGGCACCGTTCATCACCTCCACGCTGCAACAGGCCGCGAGCAACCGCCTGGGTTTCGGCGTGAAGAAAACCATGATGATGGCCCAGCGTTTGTACGAGGCGGGCTACATCACGTATATGCGTACCGACTCGACCAACCTCTCGGCCGACGCCGTGACAATGGCGCGCACTTATATAGAAAGCGAGTTCGGCAAGAAATACCTGCCGGAGACGCCGAACGTCTACAGCAGCAAGGAGGGCGCACAAGAGGCTCACGAAGCGATTCGTCCCTCCGATGCCAACACCGAGCCAAGCAAGCTGTCGGGGATGGAGCGCGATGCCGAGCGCCTCTACGAGCTGATCTGGCGCCAGTTCCTGGCCTGCCAGATGCTGCCGGCGCAATACCTGTCGACCACGGTCACCGTCGGTGCCGGTGACTTCGAGCTGCGCGCCAAGGGCCGCATTCTGAAGTTTGACGGCTACACCCGCGTCATGCCGCAAATCACCAAGCCGGGTGATGACGACGTCCTGCCAGACATGGCTCAGGGCGATGTGATGAAGCTGATCAAGCTCGATCCGACCCAGCACTTCACCAAGCCGCCGGCCCGTTATTCGGAAGCCAGTCTGGTCAAGGAAATGGAAAAGCGTGGCATCGGTCGTCCTTCGACCTACGCGGCGATCATTTCCACCATCCAGGACCGCGGTTACGTGGCGCTGCACAACCGTCGGTTCTATTCGGAAAAGATGGGAGACATCGTCACCGAACGTTTGTCCGAGAGCTTCTCCAACCTGATGGACTACGGCTTCACCGCCGGCATGGAAGAGAACCTCGACGATGTGGCCCAGGGTGAGCGGGACTGGAAAAACGTCCTCGACGAGTTTTATGGCGATTTCAAGAAAAAACTCGAAGTAGCCGAAAGTGCCGAGAACGGCATGCGGGCCAACCAGCCTGTGATGACCGACATCCCATGCCTGACGTGTGGTCGTCCGATGCAGATCCGTACCGCCTCGACAGGCGTATTCCTGGGTTGCTCGGGCTACAGCCTGCCTCCCAAGGAGCGCTGCAAGGCGACCGTCAACCTGGTGCCAGGCGACGAAATAGCCGCGGACGACGAGGGTGAATCGGAATCCCTGGTGCTGCGCGGCAAGCACCGCTGCCCGATCTGCAGCACGGCGATGGATGCCTACCTGTTGGATGAGAAGCGCAAGCTGCACATCTGCGGTAACAATCCCGATTGCGCCGGTTATGAGATCGAAGAGGGCACCTATCGCATCAAGGGCTATGAAGGCCCGAGCCTTGAATGCGACAAGTGTGGCAGTGAGATGCAGCTCAAGACCGGCCGTTTCGGCAAGTTCTTCGGCTGCACCAATCCGACCTGCAAGAACACCCGCAAACTGCTCAAGAGCGGTGATGCGGCGCCGCCGAAGATGGACCCGGTGAAGATGCCTGAACTCAAGTGCGAGAAGGTCAACGACACCTACATCCTGCGCGACGGCGCGTCCGGCCTGTTCCTGGCGGCCAGCCAGTTCCCGAAAAACCGCGAGACCCGTGCGCCGCTGGTGCTGGAGATCGTGCCGCACAAGGACGAAATCGATCCGAAGTACCATTTCCTCTGCGAAGCTCCGAAGAAGGATCCGGAGGGTCGGCCGGCGGTTATTCGTTACAGCCGCAAGACCAAGGAGCAGTACGTGCAGACCGAGGTCGACGGCAAGCCAACCGGCTGGAAGGCGTACTACGACGGCGGCAAATGGACCGTCGAGGACAAGCGCTGAATAGCCTCAAGTAAACAAAAGGCCGCATGACAACCCATAGGTTTTCATGCGGCCTTTTGGTTTTTGCCTTGCAGTGGCCTCGGTTGTTCCACGACACTGTCGCCCTTGCGTGAAGCTTTTATTTCGTTGGGGAGAATGCCGCCATGGCCCACGAACTCTACACCCGCACCAATCAGAAAATTTATTTCGCCGGCCTGTCGCTCGAAGCGCTCGCCAGGGCAGAGGATGGGCGTGCGATGAATTCCCCCGCGCTGACCCAGGCCGGGCGCGAATCAGCGCTGTTTCATCTGTACGGCGCGTTGTTGGGGCTTTGCCACGAAATTGCCGGTTTCTACCGTCTGCCGCAGGCAAATGCGCCCCGGGCCGAACTGTTGTTGACACCGGATGTGTTGGAAACCATCGCCATTCCGGAACTGGCCGAAATGGTCGAGCTGGCGCACAACCCGCAAACCTGGCTGGCTCAACTGTTGGCGGCACACGCGGCACTGTTTGAGCCGCCCCGGGCTCCTCGCAAGCCTAAGGGTGACGTGACTCAGCCTTTGATCATGGCGGTCAATCTGGACGAAGAAGAGCCCGAGCAGGCGTTGAGCCGGGAGGAGTTGGAAAGCTGGCGTCAGAACCTCAAGAACCTGGCCATCCGCTTTCGCGAAGGGCTGAACGAGTGCTGAGTTTTCCCCCGATCCGTAATATTCGCCCATAACGCTTGGTCAAGATCCCGAGCGAAGCCTGGCCGATGACTATATAATCCTCGCCTTTCGTGGAGAACAGACTTTTATGCCAACGTCCTTTCTAGAAATTGTCGAACTTCCTGACGGCCGCATCGAGCTGCGCAGGGCCGAGGACGAGGGTTCTCTGGTTACCTTGAACTTCTCCGAAGACGCCAAGGCCTTCCTGCAAGGCCAGCACGTCGAAGTCGCCAAGGCGATGTTGAGTGTGGGCGTGCAGATGGCAGGTCGTCTGGTTGAAGGCGAATTCAACAAGGAAGAGGGGCCGCGGGTTCTTCATTGATCCCGCCTGTCGGCTTTTGGACGATACTGTTCCTGGCCGGCTTCTCTGTCCTGGAGAAGCCCTGCGTTTTTTAGCCCAATCGAATATTCAGGCTTTGTGCGTCCCCGGTGCGCGCGGCGCTGATCAACTGTTGCCGTGCGGTCGTGGTCAACGGATTGAGCCAGCTGACCACCGTATGGCTGCGGCCCAGGCGCAACGCTTCACAGGTCAGTTGCTGGGCGCTTTGAGTGCCCCGCGGCTGTAGCAGCAGGATGCGCTCACGGTTCAAGCCCGCATCTCGCAGCCAGGCCTGGGTGACACTGGTCGGTGGTGCGATCAGCGTCAGCCAGCGAGCGTCCTGGTCCTGGCTCAGCTCGCGCAGAATCGGCGCCAGCAGGTTCAGGCAGTTCCCGGCGGCACCACGTAACGACAGTTCGCTGAAGGCCTCGGGCTCGGCGCCCCAAGGTGACTCGATCACCTCTTTGAGGGCGGGAACCAGCGGTTGGGCCATGAACGCCTCGAACAGCGGAAGTTGAGTGTGTTGTGGTGTGTGTGGGAACTGCATAAAGCCTCCTTTAGCGGCGGATAACGCCGACACTCAAGCCTTCGATGACCAGATCCTGATCTTTAAGATCGACTTCGATGGGGGCGAACTCAGGATTCTCGGCAATCAGCCAGACCTTGCTACCGTCGCGCTTGAAGCGCTTGACGGTCACTTCATCACCGATTCGCGCCACCACGATCTGACCGTTGCGGGCTTCGCGAGTGGTGTGGACCGCAAGAAGGTCTCCGTCGAAAATGCCGATGTCCTTCATGCTCATGCCGTGCACGCGAAGAAGGTAGTCCGCCCGTGGATGGAAGAACGATGGGTTGATGTTGCAGGACTCTTCGACATGCTGCTCGGCGAGGATCGGAGCGCCTGCTGCTACCCGGCCGATGATCGGCAGGGTGGTTTCGTCGGCCTTGGCTTCAAAGCCAGGGATACGAATGCCGCGGGATGCGCCCGGGGTCATTTCGATAGCGCCCTTGCGAGCCAGCGCCTTGAGGTGCTCTTCAGCCGCGTTAGGCGACTTGAAGCCCAGTTCCTGGGCGATTTCCGCGCGGGTCGGCGGGTAGCCGTTGTCTTCGAGGCAGCGTTTGATGAAGGCCAGAATCTCTGCTTGGCGTGGCGTCAGCTTTAGCATATTGATCGCTCTGTCTTTTTATACAGTGACTGGGATTATATACAGTGGGCGCGGCTTGGCAATCCTCCTTTTCTCGCAGGCCGCTGGACGGTCGGTCGGGCCGCAAAAACGTCATGGGCTACAGCGGGCCGTAGGTGTGGTTAAATATCTGACCGAGCGTTCGCAAAACGTCCCGGCAGGCTTGACAACCCCAAGGCTGAAACGTATGTTTCAAACAAGTGTTTGTCAGGCGGAGTAGCCATGGCCCAGTCGGAAACCGTAGAACGCATTCTCGATGCTGCCGAGCAATTGTTCGCGGAAAAAGGTTTCGCTGAAACCTCATTGCGTCTGATCACCAGCAAGGCCGGGGTGAACCTGGCGGCGGTGAATTATCACTTCGGTTCGAAGAAAGCGCTGATCCAGGCAGTGTTCTCGCGTTTCCTAGGGCCTTTCTGTGTCAGCCTGGATCGTGAGCTGGAGCGGCGTCAGGCCAAGCCTGACGTCAAGCCGACCCTGGAAGAGCTACTGGAGATCCTGGTCGAGCAAGCTCTTGTCGTGCAGCCACGCAGCGGTAACGACCTTTCCATTTTCATGCGCTTGCTGGGCCTGGCATTCAGCCAGAGCCAAGGCCACCTGCGACGTTATCTGGAAGACATGTACGGCAAGGTTTTCCGCCGCTATATGCTTCTGGTCAATGAGGCCGCGCCGCGCATTCCGCCGATCGAGTTGTTCTGGCGCGTGCATTTCATGCTCGGCGCTGCTGCCTTCAGCATGTCCGGCATCAAGGCGCTGCGGGCCATCGCAGAAACCGATTTCGGTGTGAATACATCGATTGAGCAAGTGATGCGTCTGATGGTGCCATTCCTGGCTGCAGGCATGCGGGCCGAAAGCGGCGTCACCGATGAGGCCATGGCTGCCGCGCAGTTGCGCCCGCGCAGCAAATCAGCCCCGGCGCTCGCCAAGGCCTGAGTGCACGGGTGGGCGCGGCTGCCTACATCCGCTAAGCTAGCGGCCCATGCCGACTCTCGTTTCGAACCCGCTTTATATTTCATTGCATAACCGTGATCTGCCGGGCCTGGAGCCCGGCGGCGCGGTCGTGCGTGCGTCGCTGTGCGGGTTCATTGTTATCAAGGAAATATTATGACTGCTGGCCTGCAAGGCTCGTTGATGGTGGACGTCGCCGGTACCTGGTTGACGGCCGAAGATCGCCACCTGTTGCGCCAGCCCGAAGTGGGTGGCCTGATCATTTTTGCTCGCAATATCGAGCATCCACGTCAGGTGCGCGAGCTGAGCGCCTCGATTCGCGCCATCCGTCCCGACCTGCTGCTGGCGGTCGATCAGGAAGGCGGGCGTGTGCAGCGCCTGCGCCAGGGGTTTGTGCGGTTGCCGGCCATGCGGGCGATTGCCGACAACCCGAATGCCGAATACCTGGCCGAGCAGTGCGGCTGGATCATGGCCACTGAAGTGCTGGCGGTCGGCCTCGATTTGAGTTTTGCCCCGGTGCTGGACCTTGATTATCAACGTAGCGCGGTGGTCGGCAGTCGTGCCTTCGAAGGCGACCCCGAGCGTGCAGCGCTGCTGGCAGGTGCCTTCATTCGGGGCATGAACGCGGCCGGTATGGCCGCCACCGGCAAGCATTTCCCCGGCCACGGCTGGGCCGAAGCCGATTCCCATGTGGCCATTCCCAACGATGAGCGCAGCCTTGAACAGATTCGCGCCCACGATCTGGTTCCGTTCGCCAAACTGAGCAAGCAACTGGCGGCAGTCATGCCGGCCCATGTCATTTATCCGCAGGTCGATGCCAATCCAGCCGGTTTTTCCCGGCGCTGGCTGCAGGACATTCTGCGTGGCGAATTGCAGTTCGATGGCGTGATCTTCAGCGATGATCTGTCGATGGCGGGTGCTCATGTGGTGGGTGATGCCGCCAGTCGTATCGAGGCGGCGTTGTCGGCCGGTTGCGACATGGGGCTGGTGTGCAACGATCGCGCCGCCGCCGAACTGGCCTTGAGCGCCGCCCAGCGGCTGAAGGTCAAACCATCGGCGCGCATCGCACGCATGCACGGGCAGGCCTTCGCCTCCACCGAGTACCGCCAGGACCCACGCTGGCTGACGGCAATCAGCGCGCTGAAAGCCGCCCAACTGATCGATTAAGGACATTTGTCATGACCGTTTACGCAATTATCGGCGGCACTGGCCTGACCCAGCTCGAAGGTCTGACCATTCGCCAGTCCTTGGCAGTAGAAACGCCCTATGGTGCGCCATCGGCAGAGGTGCAGATCGGTGACTACGCCGGGCGCGAAGTGCTGTTTCTGGCCCGTCACGGCCATCCTCATCGCTTTCCACCTCATCAGGTGAACTATCGCGCCAACCTCTGGGCCCTGAAGCAGGCCGGCGCCGAGGCGATCCTGGCGGTCAACGCCGTGGGCGGGATTCACGCCGCGATGGGGACCGGGCATTTCTGCGTGCCTCACCAATTGATCGATTACACCAGCGGCCGTCAGCACACCTATTTTGCCGATGACCTGGAGGCGGTTACCCACATTGATTTCAGCTACCCCTACAGCGAGGCGCTGCGCCAGCAACTGATCGCCGCCCTGGCCGCCGAGGGCTGTGGCTACAGCAGCCATGGCGTCTACGCCTGCACCCAGGGCCCGCGCCTGGAAACCGTGGCCGAAATCGCCCGCCTGGAGCGCGACGGTTGCGACATCGTTGGCATGACCGGCATGCCGGAAGCGGCGCTGGCGCGTGAACTGGAGCTCGACTACGCCTGCCTGGCGCTGGTGGTGAATCCGGCGGCGGGCAAGTCCACGGCCGTGATCACCATGGCGGAAATCGAGCAGGCGCTGCATGACGGGATGGGGAAGGTGAAGTCGACGTTGGCGCGGGTATTGAAGGCTGGCTAGCGGAATAGGCAGTGAAAACGGGCGCAAGGTTTCCCGCTGTCGGTAAGGGCTATTCGTACAAAGCTCTCGGAAGGCTCCGATTTTCGGTTTCGTCATCCGTCATTAAAGTGCTGAGCCCATGATTAAATCGATTGCAGAGCTTCTTGAGACTGAGTGGGGGGAGTCGTTCGGTCACCGTACGCTTGCTCGTGGGTTCGACTACGCCGAGGAAGAACGCGTCCGGATACTGCAAGTAGATGAGCGATCGGTTCACGCTGAATGCGAGGGGGCTGAGGCTAATGTATACCAGCAGGTGATCAAACTCATTCGTTATCAGGGTTATGACGAGGTTCGTTATGAATGCTCGTGCCCGGTTGGCGGCGATTGCAAGCACTGTGTCGCCGTCATGTTCCATCTGACGGGGAATGAGCAAGCCCTGCAAGGCGGCTCCGGCGGCGAACAGCTGAGCCGCGATCTTGAGGCCTGGATTGAGCATATTCCTGCGCAAGGTTCCGATTCGACTGCCATCGCGAATAACTCCGATGTCCGGCTCTTTTACAAGCTCAAGAGCACAGAGGCCGGGAGGTGGGGGCTGGAGCTCTTCAAGGGCCGTCAGCTCAACGATGGTTCCCTACGGGATCTGAAAGCGTTTTATCAGCTTGGCGACATGCTGATTCGTTTGCCGAACTACATGTCTGACATTGACCAGCAGATCGGTCGGTTGCTGATCAGCAGTCAACATTTTCATGGCCAGATGAACAGCTATCCGTTGCAAGGGCGCAATGGCACCGATGTACTGGCGCTGGCATTGCAGTCTTCGCGCTTGTACTTCGAGCTGGACCCGCCGCAGCCGCTGAGCGCAGGGGCTCGGAAGCCCGCGCAGTTCACCTGGACTGAGCGACCCAACGGCAACTACAGGCCTCAGTGGCAAAGTGCCGATCAACGGCCGGGTAAGATTCTGCCGCTCGAGCCGCTTCATTATCTGGATGTATCGCGCAGGGAGCTTGGCCGGCTGACCTATGAAATAGACGACAAACTGGCCTGCCATTTATGCCTCGCGCCAGAGATACCCGCGCGCCAGGCTGTGCTTTTCAGCCATCGGCTCAATGCTGTCGACCGACCCATCCCTGCACCAAAAAAATTGAGCGAGCGCATCATCGACGACGTTGAGCCGCGGGCGGTGCTGAAGTTGGGAAGCGAACTCAATCTTCGGCACTGGAAGTCGGTTCCAGAGCATCGTGCGGCGTTGACCTTTATTTACGACGGTCATGTTGCGGACGATAAAGAAACCACGCAGGTATCGGTCCTGTCCGGGACCGAGACGTTGCGCATCCGGCGTAAGCCCGATGTCGAACAAGCCTTTCGCAACGTTTTGCGCAAGGCAGGTTTCAAAAAGGCCGCTCGCAAGAGCCTTGCGCTGGCGGGTAGCGCGGGTGAGATGTTCCAGATGCCGGATGACGCAGCCTGGTTGGCGTTCATGGATAAAGGCCTGCCGCAGTTGCGGGCCGCCGATTGGCAAATCGATATGGAAGACGGCTTTCATTTCGATCTGCAACCGGTGGAGCAGCTGTACGCCGACATCGAGGAATCTCCTGGCCAGGAGTGGTTCGATTTACAGTTGGGCGTTGTCGTCAATGGCAAGCGCCACAGTCTGTTGCCGATTTTGCTTCATCTGCTTCGCTCAAACCCCGAAATGATGGACCCGGGAACTCTCGATCAGCGCAGTGACGAGCAGTTGTTGTTGGTTGATCTCAATAGCGGAAAACTCTTGGCCGGTCCTGGCGTGAAAGTCGCGTTGCCGTATGGGCGGGTCAAACCGTTGATGGCGACCCTCGGCGAGTTGTACATGAAGGCGCATCGGGGCGACTCGTTGCGCTTGAGCGCTTTCGATGCGGCCAGGCTTAACACGCTGGAAGGTGTTCCGCTGGCGTGGCAGGGTGGCGAGCGGTTGCGCGCTTTCGCAAAGCGATTGCATGAATCAACTCATGTGCATGTCCCTGCGCCCGAGGGGCTCAAGGCTATGCTGCGACCGTACCAGCTCGAAGGGCTCAATTGGATGCAGACCCTGCGTGAGCTGGAGGTCGGCGGCATCCTGGGCGATGACATGGGCCTGGGTAAAACCTTGCAGACCCTGGCTCATCTGCTGTGCGAGAAGCAAGCCGGACGCCTGGATGTCCCGGCGCTCGCCGTCATGCCCACCAGCCTGATTCCCAACTGGCTCGACGAGGCGGCACGGTTTACTCCGCAGCTCAAGGTGGTAGCGCTTCATGGCGCTGCCCGACAAAAAGACTTCGCCAGCCTGACACAGTACGACCTGATATTGACGACGTATGCCTTGTTGCCACGGGATCTGGAGGTGTTAAAGCTCCAGTCCTGGAGTGTGCTGATTCTCGATGAAGCGCAGAACATCAAGAACCCCACCAGCAAGGCCGCCCAGGCTGCACGCGAACTCAATGCCCGACAGCGTCTGTGCCTGTCCGGCACGCCCCTGGAAAATCACTTGGGTGAACTCTGGTCGCTGTTTCATTTCCTGTTGCCCGGGTGGCTGGGGGACAGCAAAAGCTTTAACCGGGACTACCGGACGCCCATTGAAAAACACGGCAACAGCGAGCGCATGCGGCATCTGACGGCCCGGATAAAACCTTTTTTACTGCGGCGTAAAAAAGAGCAGGTCGCCACCGAGCTGCCACCCAAGACTGAAATCGTGCATTGGGTCGACCTCAGTGACGGGCAGCGGGATGTTTATGAAACCGTGCGCGTGGCCATGGACAAGAAGGTACGTGACGAAATTGCCCGTAGTGGTGTGGCTCGCAGCCAGATCATCATCCTTGATGCGTTACTTAAGTTGCGTCAGGTCTGTTGCGATCTGCGGTTGCTCAATACCGCGCAGACCGCCAAAGCACTGCGTTCCGGCAGCGGCAAGTTGGTCAGCTTGATGGAGATGCTTGAAGAGCTGCTCAGCGAAGGGCGCAAGATTCTGTTGTTTTCCCAGTTCACCTCGATGCTGGCCTTGATAGAGGAGGAGCTGCAAAAGCGTAGTTTTGACTATTCGTTGTTGACCGGCAGCACCACGGATCGGCGTACGCCGGTGAGGGATTTTCAAAGCGGCAAGGTGTCGCTGTTCCTGATCAGCCTCAAGGCCGGCGGTACGGGGCTCAATCTGACGGCTGCCGACACGGTGATTCACTTCGATCCATGGTGGAACCCGGCGGTGGAAAATCAGGCGACCGACAGGGCTTATCGGATCGGTCAGAACAAGCCTGTGTTTGTTTACAAGCTGATCGCCCGGGGCACGGTGGAGGAGAAGATGCAGGCGCTTCAGCAGGATAAGGCCGCGTTGGCCGGCAGTGTGCTGGATGGCGGAATGACGGGTGGGTTGGGGCTTGAGCAGAGCGATATCGAAGCGCTGTTTGCGCCGTTGCCCAAGGCCTGATTTGCCCGGCACGTCCAATATCTCTGTTACCGGTTAGTCAGCTATCGCGAGCAGGCTCGCTCCCACAGGAGATTCGGGGTGCAGCCCTATCCAGCGTTCACCTCAGGGCAATGTGGGAGCGAGCCTGCTCGCGATGACGGCGACACAGCTAAAGGCTCCAACAACTGAACCACCGCTATCGCGAGCAAGCTTGGCTCCCACAGGGATCGCAGCGAATCAGCGTTTTTCCAGCTTGTCCGGCAATGGCGCGAACAGCGCCTCGATATCGTCGCTTTGCAGTTTCCAGTCTCCGGCCACGCGCCCGTCCAATACGCCGGCTGCGAGGTCGGATTTTTCCTTCTGCAGCAGCTGAATCTTCTCTTCAACCGTGCCTCGGGCAATCAGTTTGTAGACGAACACCGGTTTTTCCTGGCCGATGCGATAGGCGCGGTCGGTCGCCTGGTTTTCGGTGGCGGGGTTCCACCATGGATCGTAGTGGATCACCGTGTCCGCCTCGGTGAGGTTCAGGCCCACGCCGCCGGCCTTCAGGCTGATCAGAAAGATCTGCCGCTTGCCGCTCTGGAATTCCTTGACCGGCGTGCGTCGGTCCCGGGTCTGGCCGGTCAGGATGGCGTAATCGACGCCGCGTTTCTTCAGTTCGTCTTCGATCAGCGACAGCATCGAGGTGAACTGAGAAAACAGCAGCACCCGACGACCTTCTTCAAACAGCTCCTCGAGCATCTCCATCAGGCTGTCGAGCTTGCCTGAAGTGCTGCCTCGGGCGGGCAGGGCGGCATCGTTGAGCAGGCGCAGGTCACAACAGACCTGACGAAGCTTGAGCAGTGCCTCGAGAATGATGATCTGGCTGCGAGCCACGCCTTTGCGGGTGATCTCGTCGCGTACCTTCTTGTCCATGGCCAGGCGCATGGTTTCGTAGACGTCCCGCTGGGCATCGCTGAGCTCGACCCAATGGATGATCTCGGTCTTGGGTGGCAGTTCTGTCGCTACTTGCTCCTTGGTCCGGCGCAGCAGGAAAGGTTTTATCCGACCGTTGAGGTGCTGCAGGCGCACATCGCTGCCGCGCTTTTCAATCGGCACGCGGTAGTCGCGGTTGAAGCTCTTGACGTCCCCGAGCCAGCCCGGGAGCAGGAAGTGGAACAGCGACCACAACTCGCCCAGGTGGTTTTCCAGCGGCGTACCGGACAGGCACAGCCGCTGCCTCGCGTTGAGTTCGCGGGCGGCCTCGGCGGCTTTGCTGTTCGGGTTCTTGATGTACTGGGCTTCATCGAGGATCAGCACATGCAACGGCTGCGCCGCCAGGCGCTCGACATCCTTGGGCAGCAGCGCATAAGTGGTGAGGACCAGGTCGTAATCGGCCAGCCGGTCAAAATGTTTCTTGCGCCCGGCGCCGTACAAGGCCAACACCTTGAGTTGCGGGGTGAAGTGGGCGGCTTCGTCGAGCCAGTTGGGGATCAGGCTGGTGGGCATGACCACCATGCAGGGGCGGTCGAGGCGCCCGGCGTTTTTTTCACTGAGGATGTGCGCCAGGGTTTGCAGGGTTTTGCCCAGTCCCATATCGTCCGCGAGGATGCCGCCCACTTCCAGTTGCCGCAGCGATTGCATCCAGCTCAACCCTTCGAGCTGATAAGGCCGCAGTGTGGCGTTCAGGCCTTCTGGCGCCGTGCTGGTGTAGTCCTTGATGTCCCGCAGGCGCTGGGCCAGGCCACGGATGTGCTCGCCGCCTTCCCAGCGCAGGGGCATGTCTTGCAGCGGGTTCAGGCGCAGGGCATCTGCGCTGTTCAAGCGCAGTTTGGTGGTGCCCGGTTCTTGCAGGTAAAACTCGCCCAGGGTGGCCAGCACCGGTTTCAGCCGGCCATAGGGCAGGGCCACTTGCTGCGGGCCGAACTCGGAGTTCGGGCGGTTAGGCAAGTTGACCAGGATGAGTTCGTCATCGCGGCGCCTGGCCAGGCGTTCCGGGTTGAACAGCTCGATGTGCGAACGCATCAGGTTCAGCAGAATCGGCAGCAGGCTCAATCGCTCACCGTTGACGATGATCCCCAGTTCCAGATCGAACCAGTCCCGTTCCGGCGTTTCTTCGACCGTGGCGTACCATTCGTCCACCGCCGTCAGGTCGAAACCGAAATCCTCGTCGATCTGCAACTCCCAGCCCTGGCTACGCAGTTTCGGCAGATCGTTGAGGGTGAACGTCAGCCAGGCACTGTCGTTGACCATCTCGTACAGCTCACCGGCGCTTTCCGGCAGGGCCTTGCTTTGGCGGGTTGCGATTTTGAAGCCGAGGATGCGTAGCTGTTCGCGGTAGGACTGCTCGACTTCCGTCTGGCGTTTAATCCGCAGCGTCTGTGTGTCCTGGCGAATCAGTACGTCAGTGTTGCGCTGGCCGCTGACGTATTCGTCCAGGTAGCTGAAAGATAGGGCGGCGCGGTGCTGGATATAGCGCTGCATCTTGCCGTTGCGCGGCTCGAAAGCGCTGAACTCGATGCTTGCCAGCCACAGCCGCGGCACTGGCTGAACATTGTCCACCAGCACTTGCGGCGGGGCCTTGGGGCTGCGGTTTTCCAGCACGGCCTGGAGCTTCTCCAGCAACTGCGCGTCTTTCTCGGCGGCCGGGTAGGCCAGGGTTTCCTGGACTTGCAGCAGCACCGCCGCGCAGTGTTTGCAGTTGATGCGCACCGGGCAGGTACAGGCGGCTTCGAGCAGAATCAATGTGCCTTTGGCTGACTCTTTCAGGCGAATCGTCTGGCGGTAAACGTTGCCCCCAGAGCCTTCACAACTGGCGGTGATGGTGCTGTCGCCGGCCTCGACGATCCTGACGCGGTTTTCCAGCGCGTAACGACGCCCACGCTCCAGGCTCTGTTCCTTGAATCGATTGACCCAGGAGGGTGCCAGGGGTTTGCTCAGGGGCGAGGGCATAGGCGCGCCGATCAGTCCGGAATGACGTCAGGCGCCTGCCGTGGCGCAGGCGCAGTCAGCGAGGTGATTTTGATCAGCAGGCCGAGGTGGCCGTTGTCGAGGAAATTCAACTGACCATTTTTGGTATGGCTCTGCTGTTTGAGGCGTTCGCTGGAAGTGACCAGCCCATTGGTGTCGATCTGGTTGATCCAGAAGTCGGCATCCACATCGGTAAACCGCCCCAGTTTCAGTTCCAGGGTCCCTTCGATGGGGAACTGGCCGAACTGTTCTGCGCCATCACTGACGGCGATTCGGCTGCCCTGTTCGCCCAGGTTCTGCTGCCAGGCTTTGTGCATCAGCACTGTGTACTGGCCGCTGGCGTTGAGTTTTTCCACGATGTGACCCAATGCAGGCGTGCGTTGGCTGTTCGCGTCCAGGCGTTGCGCACCCGCGTCCCAGTTCTCCGGCGCGGCGCGGCTGACAATCGCCGGTTCGGCGTTCTGGCGCATCAGGATCATTTCAACCTGATACAGGTCGTCGGCAAACGCCAGGGGAGCGACCAGGGTCATCAACAAGGTCAGTGAGCGAAACAGGCGCATGGGGCGTCCTTCAAGCAGGGGTCGGAGTGAGGCGCTCGAACAGCGCTTCTACGGTATTGAAACGCTCTTCCGGGCGTTCCATGGGCACCATGAATTTGAACATCGTGGCACCTTCGAACTTGTAGCGTTTGGGCTGGCCCTGGATCAGCTTGATCAGTACCAGCGGATCGACCGGCGTCTGGGCTTCGAATTCGATACGACCGCCATTGGGGCCGCCATCGACTTTCTTGATGCCCAGTTGTTCGGCCTTGAGCTTGAGCCAGGTGGTACGCACCAGGTTCTTGGTGGGCTCCGGCAGCAGGCCGAAGCGGTCGATCATCTCCACTTGCAGGTCCTTGAGGCCTTCTTCGTCGGTGGCCGAGGCGATGCGTTTGTAGAGAATCAGCCGTGCGTGGACATCCGGCAGGTAGTCTTCCGGGATCAGCGCCGGCACCCGCAGATTGATTTCCGGCCCGCCGCCCAACGGTTGGTCGAGGTTTGGTTGCTCACCCTTGCGGATCGACTTGACCGCTCGTTCGAGCATTTCCATGTACAGGGTGAAACCCACGGCCTGGATCTGGCCGCTCTGGCCGTCGCCCAGCAACTCGCCTGCACCACGGATTTCCAGGTCGTTGGTGGCCAGCACGAAACCGGCGCCGAGGTCCTGGGTGTTGGCGATGGCCTCCAGGCGCTTTTCCGCGTCCGGGGTGATCTGCTGGCGCGGCGGCGTCAGCAGGTAAGCGTAGGCCTGGTGGTGGCTACGACCGACCCGACCGCGCAACTGGTGCAACTGGGCCAGGCCGAATTTGTCGGCGCGCTCGATGATGATGGTGTTGGCGCTCGGCACGTCGATGCCGGTCTCGATGATGGTCGAGGCGATCAGCACGTTGAAGCGCTTGTGGTAGAAGTCGCTCATCACCTGTTCGAGTTCACGTTCGCGCATCTGCCCGTGGCCGATGCCGATGCGGGCTTCCGGCACCAGTTCGGCCAGGTCGGCGGCGCATTTCTCGATGGTCTTGACGTCGTTGTGCAGGTAATAGACCTGGCCGCCACGCAGCAGCTCGCGCAGCAGGGCTTCCTTGATGGTGCTTTTGTTCTGCTCCATGACGAAGGTGCGCACCGACAGGCGCCGGGCCGGCGGCGTGGCGATGATCGACAGGTCACGCATGCCCGACACTGCCATGTTCAGCGTGCGCGGAATCGGCGTGGCGGTCAGGGTCAGGATGTCGACCTCGCTGCGCAGGGCCTTGAGCTGTTCTTTCTGGCGCACGCCAAAGCGGTGCTCTTCGTCGATGATCACCAGCCCCAGGTTTTTGATCTTCACATCGTCCTGCAGCAGTTTGTGCGTACCGATGACGATGTCGATCTTGCCCTCGGCCAGATCGGCCACCGCAGCGTTCACTTCCTTGGTGGACTTGAAGCGGCTCATCACCTCCACAGTCACCGGCCAGTCTGCGAAGCGGTCGCGGAAACTGTTGTAGTGCTGCTGGGCGAGCAGGGTGGTGGGCACCAGGATTGCCACCTGCTTGCCGCCGTGCACGGCAATGAACGCGGCGCGCATCGCCACTTCGGTCTTGCCAAAGCCCACGTCGCCGCACACCAGCCGGTCCATCGGCTTGGGCGCGAGCATGTCGGCGCGCACGGCTTCGATGGTGGTCTGCTGGTCGACGGGTTCCTCGAAGGGGAAACCGGCGCTGAAGGTTTCGTAGTCGGCTTTCGGGTCGGCGAAGGCATACCCCTCGCGGGCGGCGCGACGGGCGTAGATGTCCAGCAACTCGGCGGCGACATCGCGCACTTGTTCGGCGGCCTTGCGCTTGGCCTTCTGCCAGGTTTCCGAACCCAGGCGATGCAGCGGCGCCAGGGCGTCGTCGCTACCGGTGTAGCGGGCGATCAGGTGCAGGTTAGCCACCGGCACGTAGAGTTTGGCGCCCTCGGCGTATTCCAGGGTGAGGAATTCGGCGGCCTGGTTGTCGATTTCCAGGGTCGCCAGGCCCAGGTAGCGGCCCACGCCGTGATCGATGTGCACCACTGGCGCGCCTTCGCGCAGCTCGGTGAGGTTCTTGATGACGGCGTCGTTGGCGGCGTCGGCGCGTTTCTCGCGACGACGACGCTGCATGACGCGTTGGCCGAACAATGGGCTTTCGGCCACCAGCGCCAGGGCCGGGTCTTCCAGGACAAGGCCATCATTCAGCGGCGCGATGGTAATCGCCAGGCGATCTTTGCCGGCGACGAAGTCCGGCCAGCTATCGACGGTTTTCGGTCTCAGCTTCAGGCGTTCAAGCAGCTCCAGCAGCACTTCGCGACGACCGGCGGATTCGGCGGTGAACAGCACGCGGCCGGGGAAACCCTCGAGAAAACCGGCCAGGGCCGCCAGTGGCTGCGTGGCCTTGGCTTCGATCGCCAGGTCCGGCAAGGCCTTGGCCGGGAAGCGTTCGCGGCCGACGCCGGTTTCCACGTCCTGCTGGCTTGCCACCACGCGTGGCCAGCTCTTGAGTCGGGCAAAACAGTCTTCCACCGGCAGGAACAGCTCGGCCGGGGGCAATAACGGGCGGGAAGGGTCGACGCGGCGCTCCTCGTAGCGATTGCGCACATCGTTCCAGAAGTTCTCCGCCGCCTGCTCGATGCCGGGCAGGGAAAACACCTGGGTGTCCTGGGGCAGGTAATCGAACAGGGTGGAGGTTTCTTCGAAAAACAGCGGCAAGTAGTACTCGATGCCGGCGGGAGTGATCCCGCTGCTCAGGTCCTGGAAGATCGGGCAGCGACGGAAATCCACATCGAAGCGTTCGCGAAAGCGCGCCTTGAAGCGGGTCACGGCGTCTTTTTGCAGCGGGAATTCCTTGGCCGGCAGCAGGCGCACCGACTGTACTTTGTCGATGGAGCGTTGGTTTTCCGGGTCGAAGGTGCGCAGGGTTTCGATTTCGTCATCGAACAGGTCGATGCGGTAAGGCAACTTGCTGCCCATTGGGAACAGATCGATCAGCGCGCCGCGCACCGCGAACTCGCCGTGCTCATACACTGTATCGACGCAACGATAGCCACTGGCTTCAAGACGGCTGCGCATTTGCTCGACGTCGAGCTTCTGGCCGATGTCCAGCACCAGGCTGCTGCCCAGCAAAAACTGGGTCGGTGCCAGCCGATGTAGGGCCGTGGTGATCGGCACTACCAAAACGCCATGACTGAGCTCCGGCAACCGATAAAGGCTGGCGATTCGCTGGGAAACGATGTCCTGGTGGGGCGAAAACAGATCGTAGGGCAGGGTTTCCCAGTCCGGGAAATGCAGTACGGGCAAATCCGGGGCGAAGAAACTCAGTTCCTGTTCGAGCCGCTCGGCGCTTTGGCTGTCGGCGGTCAGCAGCAGGGTAAAGCGCTTTGCAGCGCTGGCAGCCTCGGCGATGGCCAGGCTCAGGGCGGCACCGGGCAGGTTGCCCCAGTGCTGTTTACCTGCCGCGGCAGGGAGAAGCGGGAGACGCAGAACGGGCACGGAAGGTTGAGCTCCAGCGTTGCGACAAAGTCGGCAATTGTAGCGGGGGAAGGGGGCGGCTGTCAGTCGCAGACTACCCTGGCGAACAGGAAAACCACGGTGCGACAGGCGCGCATTGCTCCGCCGAAGACTCGGCGGCATAATGTAGCCCCTTTTTTCAGCCCCTACATGTGGAAGGTTCCCGTGACTCAGAAGCCCGACCAGTGTCTTGGTGAATGGATCGATCGTGAAGCACTCGCAGAAGCGATGATCCCTCTCATCGGTCAGCTCTACCGCAATAACAACGTGGTGAGCTCGATCTATGGCCGCAGCCTGATCAACCAGTCTGTCATCGCGATTCTCAAGGCTCATCGCTTTGCTCGCCACCGTTCTTCCGACGACAGCGAACTCTCCGTCCACGAAACATTCCCGCTGCTCAAGGCCATGAGCGAGCTCAAGCTCGGCGCGGCTTCGGTGGACCTGGGCAAGTTGGCGTTCAAATTCCGTAACGAAGGCAATGGCCGTAGCGCCGAGCAGTTCGTTCGTGAAGAGATGGCTGATGTGGTTGGCCAGCAGAACGCTTCGCCTCGCAAAGGCACTGACGTCGTGCTCTACGGCTTCGGTCGTATCGGCCGTCTGCTGGCGCGCATCCTGATCGAAAAAACCGGTGGCGGCGACGGCCTGCGCCTGCGGGCGATCGTGGTGCGCAAAGGCGCCGAGAACGACCTGACCAAGCGCGCCAGCCTGTTGCGTCGTGATTCGGTCCATGGTTCGTTCAACGGCACCATCATCATCGATGAAGAAAACAACACCATTCTCGCCAACGGCAACCTGATCCAGGTGATCTACGCGAAGAGCCCGACCGAGGTGGACTACACCCAGTACGGCATCAAGGACGCACTGCTGGTGGACAACACCGGTGTCTGGCGTGACGCCGACGGTCTGGGCCAGCACCTGGCCTGCCCGGGTATCGACCGCGTCGTTCTGACCGCACCTGGCAAGGGCAAGCTCAAGAACATCGTTCACGGCATCAACCACGGCGAAATCACCGCTGACGACAAGATCGTCTCCGCCGCTTCCTGCACCACCAACGCCATCGTGCCGGTGCTCAAGGCGGTGAACGACAAGTTCGGCATCATCAACGGTCACGTTGAAACCGTTCACTCGTACACCAACGACCAGAACCTGATCGACAACTTCCACAAGGGCGACCGTCGTGGCCGTAGCGCCGCGCTGAACATGGTGATCACCGAGACCGGTGCCGCCACCGCCGCAGCCAAGGCTTTGCCTGAGCTGGCCGGCAAGCTGACCGGCAACGCGATCCGTGTACCGACGCCGAACGTGTCGATGGCCATCCTCAACCTGAACCTTGAGAAGGCTGCCACCCGTGAAGAAATGAACGAGTACCTGCGCTACATGGCGCTGCACTCCGACCTGCACAAGCAGATCGATTTCGTCAATTCCCAGGAAGTGGTGTCCACCGACTTCGTTGGCTCGCGCCATGCCGGTGTGGTCGACGCTGAAGCGACCATCGTTCAGGACAACCGCGTTGTGCTGTACGTTTGGTACGACAACGAGTTCGGTTACAGCTGCCAGGTGGTTCGCGTGATGGAAGACATGGCTGGTGTAAACCCGCCAGCATTTCCGCGCTAAGCCTTAGC
>NZ_JABWQV010000340.1 GCF_014268615.1 Pseudomonas tehranensis
GCCGCCGTTACCGCAGCAATGGATATGTACTCAATCAAAACTCAGTAACCGTTGGACTCATAATCAGGAGTAAATGCAAACCCAACCACCCGCTCAACCCCCGTCTCCAACCGCCCATCCGGCCAAAGCCGCAACCACCGATACCCCGGCGCCTGCCCCCCGACCGCAAAATCCTCACTCCCCGGCTCAAACTGAATACAAGTCGAAGGCGAAGCCAACAAACGAACCCCCTCACGCACCCGGTCAACCTCCTGATGCACATGCCCCCACAGAACAGCACGCACCTGAGGAAACCGATCCAGCACCGCAAACAGCGCCTCCGGATTACGCAACCCAATAGGCTCCATCCACGCACACCCAATCGACACCGGATGATGATGCAGACAAACAAGGTGATGCCGCTCCGGCGCCTCGCTCAAGGCATTGGCCAACAGAATCAACTGCTCCTCAGCCAAAAACCCCGGCACCGAACCCGGCACGGCAGAATCGAGCATCGTCACCCGCCAATTGCCAATGTCCACCACCGGATCGAGCAACGTACTCTTGACCGCCGCCTCAAGCATCACCTGCGGCTCATCATGGTTACCGGGAATCCACCGCGCCGGCGCGTCGATACGCGCACTCAGTTGCCGAAACGCCTCATAGGACTGCAGCGTCCCGTCCTGGGACAAATCCCCCGTGGCAAGCATCAGGTCGATCTTCGGCTGTTGCTTGAGAACCAGATCAATGACCGCCCGCAAGCTGTCGCGAGTGTTCATGCCCAGCAGCGAGCCGTCGGCCTCGGCAAACAGGTGACTGTCGGACAGTTGGACCAGCAGCGCCGCATCGGCGGTGGTCAAGGTGGATACGCTCGGCAAATCGCTCTCTCCCAGGCGCGACCACGCCATTGGATGAAGCGGCAATTATGCTGGGGAAGATCGAAAGGGGAAACCCACGAACCGGAACCGGTTCACAGACCACGCACTACCGAACGACTTCGAACTCATGACCCAGCGCCAGGCAATGACTCAGCCATTCACCCAGGAACAGATTCAACTGGGCCTTCTCATCCGGCTGGTGCATTGACGCATTGGGGTAAGGATAGATGCCACGAAAGCGTCGCGCATGTTCGGCGCTGACGACTTCGGCCATGCGCGCATCGTGATAGACCTGCACTTCCAACTGCGGCACCGGCAACCAGGGCAAGCTGTGCTCCTGGCGCACCTGCAGTGTGGTGGTGTACGGGCAGGTCTGCAGCACTTCGAGGGCCAGCACGCCGAGCATCTGGTCGCCATGGGTCACGGCGATGCGCCGGGGCGCGGGGTCGTTGCGCATGTCCGGCAACAAGCGCATCAAGCGGGCGTAGTTGGCCTCGCAGGCGGCCTGCAACCCGACCAGATCGACGCGATAACGGTCGCGCAGCTTGCTTAAGACCATAGCCCCCTCACTTCATCGCGATTCAAGGCCAGCCATTGCAAGGCAATGATGCTGGCCGCGTTGCAGATCTGCCCGTCGCGCACTGCTTGCAAGGCATCTTCAAAAGCCCAGACCTTCACACGAATGTCTTCGGCTTCTTCCACAAGCCCATGCAGGCCACCGGCCCCAGCACTGTCGCAACGCCCCAGGTAAAGATGCACGAATTCATTGCTGCCGCCCGGCGATGGAAAATACTGGGTCATCGGCCAGAGCGCAGCGAAGACAAGCCCAGCTTCCTCCTGCGCTTCGCGATGAGCAACTTCTTCCGGTTGCTCGTCCTTGTCGATCAGTCCGGCGACCAGTTCCACCAGCCAGGGATTGGTGGTCTTGCCAATGGCGCCGACGCGAAACTGCTCGATCAGTACCACCTCATCGCGTTGCGGATCGTAGGGCAGCACGCACACCGCGTCATGACGCACGAACAGTTCACGGCTGATTTCACGGCTCATGCCACCGGCAAACAACTCGTGGCGCAGGTGCACGCGATCGAGTTTGTAGAAACCCTGAAAGCAGTTTTCACGCTTGACGATGTCCACGGCGCTCGGTGTGGCGTTAGCGAAATCGGTCATGACTGTCCTCGTTTGCAGCGGATCGATGCGAGGCTCCTGCCTCGGCTTCGCGCCATCCTAACGCGCCCGTACCGTTTGATGCAGCCCCTTTGCAGTCATCGGGATAGACGGCTGCCCTCAAAGCCACTCTAATGAGCTTAGTGGCGAACTGATTGCCCTGCCGACAGTCGAAGCGGGTAACTTTTCGCCTTTCCCTGTTTCATGAAGGACGCCCATGTCGCTTTTCAAAACCCTTTGCGTGGCCGCTATTGCCCTGACCCTGGGCGCTTGCCAAAGCCTGTTCCAACCCAACTACCGCGCTCCGCTGGAAACCACCCGTGATGCCTCGGAACAATTGCAACCCGGCTGCGCCAGCGCTGACTGTCCTCTGGTCAACATTGACACCCTGCGTTTTCCCGCCGAGCCAGCCCTGGACGGCATTATCGAGAAACGCCTGCTGCAAATGACCCGCACCACGCCGGACGCCCCAGTGGCGCCAACGCTGGCCGCCTACCGCGAGCAGTTTTTGCACAGCGCCGCGCCGCGCAACAGCAGTTACTTGCAAGCCAAAGTACGCGAGCAGCATGACGGCTTGGTGATCATCGAATTGTCCAGCTACCTGGACACCGGCGGTGCCCACGGCACGCCGGGGCGCGGCTTCATCAACTATTCGCGCCAGCAGCACAAGGTATTGACCCTGTCGGACATGCTGCTGCCGGGTCAGGAAGAAGCGTTCTGGAAAGCCGCGCAGGTCGCCCACAACAGCTGGCTGATCAGCACCAAACTGGATCAGGAACCGGAGTTCGTGAAGCAGTGGCCGTTCCAGAAAACCCCGAACGTGGCGCTGACCTACGGCGGGGTGATCCTCAAGTACCAAGTGAGCACCATCGCGCCCTACGCCTTGGGCCACATCGAACTGAAGATCGCTTACCCACGCCTCAATGGCATCCTCAAGCCCGAGCTGTTCCCCGGCCGTAGCTGAACGCCCGACCCAGTATCAGTTGCAGCAACCCTGCCAGGACCAGCGACGGCAGGGTCGCGCCGATGTCCGGATACACGTTGGCCAGCAGGTGATAAGTGCTCACCCCCCCCCAGCCAGGCCAACAGTGCCGGCCAGCGCAACGCAGACGACAACACATGACTGCTGCGTTTGCGCAGGATGAAGTGGTCCACCAGCACCACACCGAACAGCGGCGCGAACACCGAGCCGATCAGCAACAGGAAGTTCTGGTACTGCGCCAACGGTGCGAAGCAGGCGATCAAGGTGCAGACCACCCCAATCGCCAAGGCCAGGTGCTCGACTTTCAACCCCGTCAGCATGCCGCTGGACACCGCCGCCGAGTGAATATCGGCAAAGGCATTTTCCGACTCGTCCAGCAAAATCAGCAGCAGTGGGATCCCCAGCCCGGCGCCCGCCAAGGCCAGAAGCAGCGCGTTCACTTCACCGCTCGGCGCGAACGCCAGGGTGTAGGCCACACCCAGGCTCATCAGCCAGAAATTACCGATGAAGAACCCCAGCGCGGTGCCGCCGAAGACGTTTTTTGCGCGCTTGCCGAAGCGCGAGTAGTCGGCAATCAGCGGCAACCAGGACAGCGGCATGGCGATCACAATGTCGAAACCGACGGCAAACGGCATCGAACCATCGCCCGCCCGCGCCCACAACGCACCCAGATCAGCCTTGGCGAACAGGTTCCAGGTCAGCCAGATGCATGCTGCCAGCAACAGCCAGATGCCCCACTTGCGCAGGACCTTACGCACGAACGTCAGCGGCCCACTCACCGCCAGCAGGGTTGCCAGGGCGCCGAAAAACAACGTCCACAGCAGCGGGTTCGACCCCAGGCTCCCCTCGCTGAAGGCCCGCGCGCCGAGCAGGCTGGCGGCGTCACGCATGACGATGATTTCGAACGAGCCCCAGCCGATCAACTGCAGCAGGTTCAACACCGCCGGCACGCTCGCGCCCTTGCCGCCGAGGCTGAGCTTGAGGGCGGCCATGGCCGACAGGCCGGTGTCGCTGCCGATTACGCCGACGGCCGCCAGTAGCAGGACGCCCACCAGCGTGCCGAGAAAAATCGCCAGCAACGAACCACTCAGGCCCAGCCCCGGTGCGAGCAAGGCGCCGACCTGCAAGACCATCAAACCGATGCCGAGGGAGAACCACAGGGAAAACAGATCGCGGGCGCCGAAGACACGTTTGTCCAGGGGCACTGCGGTGTCGGGGGAGTAGGTGCTGGGTTGGATGTTCAAGGGTTGTTATCTCAGAGGGATATTTGTTGTTCTGACGATTGCATTCGCGAGCAAGCCCGCTCCCACAATGGACCTGCTGTGAACACAAAAGCTGCGTACACCAACGATCGACTGTGGGAGCGGGCTTGCTCGCGAAG
>NZ_JABWQV010000341.1 GCF_014268615.1 Pseudomonas tehranensis
CGACAGCTCCTACACAGCTCCTACACAGCTGCTGGGGCTCAGGGGAGCAAGCGCCCTCGCCACAAGAATGTCCGGCGTTCGTTGGATTTAATTGTGGTGCAGGTACTTTTATCCAAACCCCGCAACAGGTTTAATGCTGTCCGGCCACTACGCTCGAGTGCTCAGACGCCAGAGCGATTTCCCGCCAGGAACAAAGCCCCACGGAGTCAGGGACGAAATGTCGATTTTTCTTTTACTGCGAACCTACGCCTCGTCCTTCTTCCATCGGTTCGGCTGGGCGGGCCTGGCCATTGCGTTGGGCGTGCACCTGTCCATCGCCTGGATCGGCCTGGTGCTTCTGGGCGAACAGCACCTCATCGCTGCCGCCACGTTTATCTACTTCTATCTCACCACCACGCTCACCGTTGGCTATGGCGATCTGTTGCCGCAGACAGCTGGCGGGCGGATTTTCGTGGCGACCTGGATCATGCTCGGGGGCATTGCCCTGTTGACGACGGTCATCGGCAAAACCACCAGCAGCGTCATTGATGTATGGAGAAAAGGCATGAAGGGCAAAGGCGATTTCACCGGCAAGACCGGCCACACCGTTCTCATCGGCTGGGAGGGCGCCTCCAGCGAGCGGGTCATCGAGTTGCTGCTGCAGGACGAGACGTCCAATGACAACCTGATTGTCATCTGCGATTGCGAGCTTGAAGAAAACCCCATGCCCGGCAAGACGACTTACATCAAAGGTGAAAGCCTGTCCTCTGTCGCACTTTTGCAACGCGCAGGTGTGCCGGGTGCCGAACGCGTCCTGGTGCGCACCCACTCAGACGATCTGACTCTGTCCACCGTGCTGGCGGTCAATCAACTGAACCCGGTCGGGCATGTGGTCGCCCATTTCAACGACAGTGAAGTGGCTGCACTCGCCAGCGCCTACGCGCCCAGCCTGGAGTGCACCTCCAGCATGGCCATCGAGATGTTGGTGCGTGCTTCACAGGATCCGGGTTCGTCAGTGGTCATCAACGAACTGCTTTGTGTGGGCGAGGGCGCCACTCAATACCTGATGAAACTTCCCGAAGCGTTTGATGCTGCGTTCGGCGATCTGTATGTGCAAATGAAAGAGCACCACAACGCCATTCTTATCGGCTACCGCGCCAAAGGCGCCCGGCACCCGTCGATCAACCCACCCTGCGACACGCGCGTGGGCGGCGGCGGTGACCTCTTCTATATCGCCTCCGCGCGTCTCAAGGAAATCTCCAATGGGCTGGTTTAAGCGGTTGATGGGCATCGAGGCGCCGAACTCGGGCAAGGACTCCAAATGGGTCGCCAACCCAATCCCGGCCTCCGTCGGGCCGCTGGGCCTGGCCTCGGGCAAAGAGCTCCGGTTCGATAGCACGCTGAAACTGTTGCTCGACGACAACACTGGCGTGGTCATCCCCGATGCCCAACAGATCTGGAGCACCGGCATTGTCGACCTCGGCCAGTCGAACTGGCTGACGCGCTGTTACATGAACGACGAGGACTACTGGCTGCAAGTGCACACCAGTGGCGATGTGGCCGGGCAGGTCGAGTCGGTGATCCTGTTCAATTACCTCAGTTACGTCACCCTCAACAGTGAAGCGGAGTTGCGGCGGCTGGCCGGGCCCGAAAGCTTGATCGGCCTGCCGACCTACCAGCACGACGGTGTCGAGTACAGCCGCGAATGGGGCACCGAGGAAGGCCAGACAGAACTGGTGGCGTTGAGCGAGCGCGTGAGCAATCCAGATGAGTCCTACAGCGTCGAGCACCGCTCAATGCTGTATGCCCGCGAAACCGGCCTGACCGATCGCCGGGAGTTCCTGCTGTTTTCCGTCGAAGAAGACGCTGAAGGCACCATCAGCTTGAGCACGTCGCTGGGCATTTCGCTGTACACCACTGACCTGAACACTTTTTAAAAAAGGAAGAAGTCCATGCTTGAAGCGCTCTCCATTTCCCTGAACAAAGCCGCCGTGCTCGGGTTTGTGCTGTACATCCTCGGTGCGGCCGTGCTGTTCGCGCTGTACCAGTTCATCTACACCCGGATCACCCCGCACAAGGAGTTCGAACTGATCCGTTCGGGCAATGTGGCCGCCGCCATCGCGCTGGGCGGCGCCATCATCGGTTTCGCCATCCCGGCCAGCAATGTGATTGCCTACTCCATCAGTCTTTTGGACTTCGTCGTCTGGGCCGTGATCGCAGCGTTCGTGCAACTGCTGGCGTTCCTGGTGACCAGTCTGGTGCTCAAAGGCGCCTCTGAACGCATTAAAAAGGGTGAAATCGCCGCGGGTATTTATATCGCGGCAGTGGCCATCAGCGTCGGCATGTTGAACGCCGCGTGCATGACGCCTTCCCAGAACTGATTGCGCCACGGAGATCCCATGAAACGAAGCAAGTACGTTCAGCTCTCGCTGGCCGCGTCGGTCGCCATGGCGATATCAGGCTGCGGCCCGACGGAAAAAACCTACCCGGTACAGAAGAAGTACAACTTCCAGTCCGTGCAGCAATGTGCCGATGAAAAACTCCCGGTAGACGTTTGCTCCGACGCCTACATGACCGCCATGGCCGAGCATCGCCGCATCGCGCCGGCGTACAGCAACCAGGCCGATTGTGATGCCGACTTTGTTGCCGATTGGTGCCAACAGGATTCCACCGGTCAGTTCATCCCCAGGCTGGGTGGTTTCGAACTGACCGCCGATGGCCAGGTCACCCAAGCCCAGGTGGACGCGGCCAAGGCGCAGCTGCCGGCTTCCGAAGCCAACGCGCAAGGCTCAGGGTTCTCCGGCACCAGCCTGCTGACCGGGCTGCTGATCGGCAACATGTTGAGCAGCAACCGCAACAGCTACTACTCCCAACCGGTCTACCGCTATCGCGATGATCGCGGCAACTACGCGTCCTCAACACTCGCCCAGCGGATTTCCAAAGGCTCGACCTTTACCAAGTCCAATCAGGCGAGGTATGGCAATTACACCGACACGGTCCGTTCCGCCAGCAAACCGATCTCTGTTGCTTCGTCCACCTCCCGTGGCGGTTTCGGCAGCAAAGCCAGCGCCCGCAGCGGTTGGGGCGGCTCGAGCAGCTCCGGGCGATCGAGCAGTTAAGGAACGCGCGTCATGAAGAAAGTCCATTGCGCCGAACGTCATGACTGGAAACAGACCGCCGAGAGTCTCGGCTTTCTGTTCCACACCATCGACGACGAACCCTATTGGGACGAGAGCGCGTACTACCAGTTCACGCTCAAGCAGATCGAAGACGATCTCGAAGACCCGACCACCGAGATCCATGAGATGTGCATGGACCTGGTGGCCCGCGTGGTTCAGAGCGAGGAACTGCTGGAGCGTCTGAGTATTCCCGCGCCGTTCTTCGACATGGTTCGCACCTCATGGCTCGAAGGGCATCCGCACCTGTATGGGCGCATGGACTTCTCCTACAACGGCAGCGGCCCCGCCAAGCTGCTGGAACTGAACTACGACACGCCGACCAGCCTGTACGAGGCGTCGGCGTTTCAGTGGGGTTGGCTGGAGCAATGCATCGAGCGCGGACTGTTGCCCGGGCATGCCGACCAGTTCAACAGCATCGACACCAAGCTGCATCAGGTCTTTGCCCAACTGCAACTCAAGCAACCCTTTTACTTCGCCTCGATGAAAGACTCGATCGAAGACAAGGGCACCACCGACTACTTGCGCCTGATCGCGGAAAAAGTCGGCATCGAATCGCGGCACATCGATATCGAGGATATCGGCCTTACCGGTGAGGGCCGTTTCGTCGATCTGCAAGATCGCTGGATCCCGCACCTGTTCAAGCTGCATGCCTGGGAGTTCATCTTCCACGAGCCTTTTGGTGCGGCGATTGCCGAGAGCGATACGCAGTTTTTCGAGCCGGCCTGGAAATCGATCATCTCCAACAAAGGCATCCTGCCGTTGCTGTGGGAATTCAACAAAGGTCACCCGAACTTATTGGCAGCCCATCTCGACACTGACTCGAGTAAAGCCGTCCCCAAGGGCTGGGTCCGCAAACCGTTCTTTTCCCGGGAAGGCGCCAACATCGAGCTGCAAACCGCTGATGGCCTGATCGTCAAAGAAGACGGCCCCTACACCGACGCCCCCTTCATCCTCCAGGAATTCGCCCCGTTGCCGAAGTTTGGCGACAGCTACACATTGATCGGCTCCTGGGTCATCGGCGACCAGGCCGCCGGCATCGGCGTGCGGGAAGACAACAGCCTGATCACCAAGGATTCGAGCCGGTTCCTGCCGCATCTGATTCTCGACTGAATCTCTGGGTCAAGCACTGAACCCCTGTGGGAGCGGGCTTGCTCGCGAAGGCGGTGCATCAAGCGACATCAATGTTGACTGTGCCGCCGTCTTCGCGAGCAAGCCCGC
>NZ_JABWQV010000342.1 GCF_014268615.1 Pseudomonas tehranensis
GCGAGGGAGCTTGCTCCCGCTGGGCCGGGCCGGCGCACCCGCGCGAAGCGGCCCCTGTTTAGGGGCTGCTGCGCAACCAGCGGGAGCAAGCTCCCTCGCCACGGGTTTGTGTCAGGTTCAGCTGTTGTTGTGATCGATCTTGATGGTCGGGTCACTGCCGGCGATCAACGAGTTCAGGTTGATGTTCGACCAGTTGTTGCCTTCGAGCTTGATCGTCACGTCCGGGGTGGCCGCTGCGGCGTCGCCCGCGTTGAACTTGCCGGAGGTGCTGACCTGCAGGGACGACACGCCATCGACCGTGCTGATCTTCAGGAAATTGTCGATGGTGCTGCCGGTCTCGCCCTGCAACAGATCCCGCAGGTCGATCCGGTCACCTTCGCCGGCCTTGAAGTCCTTGATCACGTCGGTGCCGGTGTCGCCGGACTTCCAGACAAAGGTATCGCCACCCAGGCCGCCGATCAGGGTGTCATTGCCCTGGCCGCCGATCAGCGTGTCGTTGCCTTTGCCGCCGAGCAGGATGTCATTGCCCTTGCCACCGTCGAGCAGGTCGTTGCCGCCCTGGCCGAAGATGATGTCATTGCCGGCACCGCCCAGCAGTGTGTCATTACCGTCGTTGGCACCGGACACATCGAAAGCGCTGTAGTGCTCGGTGATGTATTGGTGCACGTTGCTGGTGGTGACTTTGCTGACTTCCACACCGTTCTGCTGGGCTACGAAGGCCTGAATGGACTGGTAGCCTTCGCCGGCGATGCCATTGAAGCTCACCAGGTCGCCGAACAGGATGTCGTTGCCGTCTGCCCCATTGACTGTGTCAGCGCCCGGCAGGGTCGCTTCGGTGTGCCCGATGATGGAGTCGGCCAGGTTCTTGGGATCGATGTTGGTCTGCGGCGTCTTGTCGGAGTCGTAGTCCTTCAGGTCGTCCAGCGTCACGCCTTTGTTCAGGCCGATGGCTTCCACGCCCGACACCGAGCTCAACAGTGCGAAAGCGCTCAGGGAGTTGCTGGTGGTGGTCGAGCTGGTGCTGCTGCCCGTGCCGTCGCGATACGACAGTTCATACGTGCCGTCGCCCTGGGCGCGCAGGGTGCCCAACTCTTCACTGTTCCAATAACCGCCCCAGGATTTTTTCCAGGTCAGCAGCGTGACATCGCCGGACGCGTTTACCTGAATGCGATGCGTGCTGTCCAGGTCGGCGCTGAACGTCTGGCCCAGCTTGTAGTTGGCTGTCGTGATCAGGCTGTCGAGCTTCACGTCGCCATACAAGGTCGGGTTCGTTTGCTCGCCGGACTGGTAGTAGGTCGGCTGGCCGTCGGTGATGAAGTACGTCAGGTTCGTCGCGCCGGTGTTGCTCAGGGCTTCGCTGCTCTTGAACCAGTTGGCCGTGGTCTTGAACACATCCTCGTAGTTGGTACCGCCGCCGGACACCATCGAATCCAGCACGCTTTTGAGCAGTACGAGTGCGTTCGGATCATTGAGGTTGACCGATACGGTTTTATTCACCTGGCTGTCGAAGTCTGCCAGGAAGATGTTCACCGTCCCGGAGTTGCCGCCCATGCTCTGCTTGAGGGTGTTGAACACCGAGGTCAACGAATCCTTGGCGGCTGTGACGGACGATGCGCTCATGCTGCCGGAGCTGTCGACCATGAAGGCGATGTTGTAGTTGACGCCCGGCACCACCGTCAGACCGCCGATGTCGGCGACCACAATGTCGTTGCCGTCAGTGCCGGTGACATTGTCACTGCCAGAGGTGGCCGTGGTGGAGGTGTACACCGCCGGATAAATCGTGACCGGTATCTGCGCCGTAGTGGTTGCCGACCCACCAAGGGCTTCGGTGGAAGTCGACGTGACGGTCAGGTTGAACTGGCCGTTGTAGTAGGTCGGTGGCGTCAGGGTCAGGCTGCCCAGATTCCAGCCGGTGACCGAGGCTTCGCCATTGCTGCCCACGGTCGCGGTGTGGCCGGCACCGTCGCTCAGCACGCTGCCTTCCGGGATCCCGCCGATTTTCACGCTCAGGCTTTCGGAGCCATCGGTATCGGTCAGCGCCGTGGTGATCTTCGACAGGTTCACACTGCCGCCTTCGGCGCCTTCGTTGAGTTTGAAGCCGTCGTAGTAGCCTTCACCATTGGTGCCGTGCAGATCGGAAACGGTTACGCCCGCATTCACCAGATCAGCCACGCCGGTATACAGCGGCACGCCGGCACTGCTCAGGTCGGTCGGGGTGCTGCCGTTGACCGACAGGTTCACGTCATAGCTGCCCGGGCCGGTCTGGTTGTGGTGGTAGATGTCCAGGGTGTAGTAGCCGCTGGTGGTCGGGGTGAACGAGCCGTTGAGCTTGCCGCCCGCTCCCCAGGTGATGCCCGCGACATCCTTGCCACCGATGGTCACCAACAGGCTGTCATCGCCGGTGCCGCTGAAGGTGTAGGTCTTGCCAGCTTCGAGGAAAATCAGGCCCGAGGTTTTCGACGCGGTGCCCGGGTTCACGTTGCTGTCGGACTGCACGTTGTTCACGGTAGTGCTGCTGTTGGGTGTTCCCGCAGCATCGATCACCGACTTGAGCGTGCCAGACGGCGCGCCGCTGCCATCGGTGCCCAGGCCCGACAGGCCAGTCCAGACTTCCTTGACCAGGCCCGTGGAGGTCACGGTGTTGCCGGCCACGTTGAGGGTCGGTGCATCGGCGACCGGCGTGATGTCGATTTTCACGGTACCGGTGGTGCCCAGTGCCTGGCCGTCGGTGGGCTGGAACTTGATCTGCGCGTAATCGGATTTCTGGTCGCCCACGCCGTTCGCGTTGCCGTTGGCACCGGATTCATTGGTATCCGGTGTGAAGCGCAGCTTGCCGGCGTCGATGTCGGTCTTGGTGAAGGTCTGGTTGTTGGCCACGTCCTTCCAGGTTGCACCGTCCAGATACTGCAACTTGCCGTCAGCAGGCAGTCCGGTGATTTTTATCCCAAGGCTGGATGCGGAGCTGTCCACATCGCTGACACCAAAGGTCGACCAGCCAAGAATCAGCGAGGTGTCTTCGGTACCGGTTACCGCGCCGCCAATTGCGACCGGCGCATCGTTGACCCCGACCACGTTCACGGTGGTGGTGGCGGTGTTGGAGTAGCTCGTACCGTCGGTCACCGTCACGGTGATGATGCGCGGCACGGTGCTCGGGTCGTCGCTGCTGTTGGTGAAGCTGATGTTTTTGATCTGCTGCATGTAGTCGGCCAGCGTCGCATTGCCCGACAGGGTCAGGGTGACCGTGCCGTTGGTGCTGTTGGCGTTGATGCTGATGCCGTTGACGCTGTTACCCAGGTTTAGCGCATCACCGGGCTGACGGTTGGTCAGCACGATGGTGGCGCCGGTCAGCATCGTGCTGTCCGGGTCGGTGATTTTCAGGTCGGTGTCGCCGATGGACACGCCCGGGCCGGTGGTGCCTTCGGTGAAGGTCACCTGGTAATCGGCGCCAGTCTTGCCGCTGGAATTGTTGGCATCCAGGTCCAGTACCGGCGGTGCATCGTTGTCGATGATCGACGTACTGACGCTGCCGTTGGTGCCGCTGACGGCCAGGTTTTCGAAGTTGCCGCCAGTGGCCGAGTCGATCTTGACCACGAAGTTTTCGGTACCTTCGGTGATCTTGTCGTCCAGCGTCGCCACGTTGAAAGTGGCGCTGGAGGCATTGGCCGGAATCTTCACGGTGTAGACGCCGGTGAAGTCCGTACCGTCGGCGGCAGTGCCGCTGTAGACGATCTTGAGCGTCACTTCGGTTTGCGCCGGGTTCGTCAGGCTTACGGTGTACGTGGCGGCCTGGCCTTCGGTGACCGAGGTGCTGCCGGTGATGCTGACGATGGTGTTATCGACGGTGTCGGTGACATCGGTCACCGCTGGCGTGGTGCTCGGGACGAGGTTCTCGAAGTTGCCGCCGGTGGCGTTATCGATGCTGACTTCGACTTTGCCGGCGTCTTTGTAGACGTCGTCTTTTGGCGCATCGACGGTCACAGTGCCGGTGGTGGCGCCGGCAGCGATGTTGATTACAGCGCCGTTGCTCAGGGTCACGGTGACCGGGGTGCCGGCGGCATTGGTCAGGGTTGCGGTGTAGGTGATCTGACCGCCTTCGGCAACCGAGTCGGTAGCGCTCAGGCTCAGGCCAGTCGTGTCCTGCACGTCAGTGACAGTGGTGTCCGCCGGAGTGGCATCGATGTCGAGTTTTTCGTAGTTACCGCCCTGGGCGTCGTCGATCTTAACGCTCAGCGAATCTCCACCTGACAATGCGTCGTTCTGCGTAACGAAGTTCACCGAGCCGGAGCTGGAGCCGACGGGGATGGTAATGCTTTGACCGTTGCTTAACGTGACAACCAGCGGAGCGCCGGTGACTGGAGCGTTG
>NZ_JABWQV010000343.1 GCF_014268615.1 Pseudomonas tehranensis
ACCCAAGCGGGAGCAAGCTCCCTCGCCACAGTACTTCTCTGTGCCAACCGTTTTCCTGTGCAACCGGCTATCAGTCGCGGAAATTATTGAACTGCAAAGGCATGCCGAATTCCTTGCCCCGCAATGCCGCGATGGCTTCCTGCAAGTCATCACGCTTTTTGCCGGTGACGCGCACTTGCTCGCCCTGGATGGCGGCTTGCACCTTGAGCTTGGCGTCCTTGATATGAGCAACGATTTTCTTTGCCAGTTCCTTATCGATGCCTTCCTTGAGCACGGCTTCCTGCTTCATCAGCTTGCCCGAGGCATAGGCGTCCTTGACCTCAAGGCACTGCACGTCGATCTTGCGCTTGACCAGGGCCAGCTTGAGGATCTCGATCATTGCCTCAAGCTGGAAGTCGGCCTCGGCGGTCAGGTTGACGGTCAGGTCCTTCTCCTTGAACTCGAAACTGCCCTTGCCCTTGAGGTCATAACGACGGTCGAGTTCCTTGACGGCGTTTTCAACGGCGTTGGTGACTTCGTGTTTGTCCAGTTCGGATACCACGTCGAATGACGGCATGTAGTGTTCTCCAATAAAAAAGACGCGCCCGTAACAAAGGCGCGTGCTTGGCTTGTGGTTAAAATCGGGCTCATTATAACGGGTCTTTTCCTGTCGACACTGCGAGCCCCCAGATGCCTGCGCCAAACCGAGTAAAAAACTGATGTCCACCACCTGGCATGTCCTGGGGGCCGGCAGCCTCGGCATGTTATGGGCAACGCGCCTGGCCCGGGCCGGTTTGCCGGTGCGGCTGGTGCTGCGCAATGAACAACGCTTGCAGGCCTATCAGGCCGCCGGGGGACTGACGCTGGTGGAACAGGGCCAGGCCCGGCATTACCCGGTACCTGGGCAAACAGCCGACGCCCCCGAGCCGATCAAACGCCTGCTCCTGGCCTGCAAAGCCTATGACGCCGAAGCGGCCGTGGCTTCTGTGGCCCATCGGCTGAGCGCCGACTCGGAACTGATCCTGCTGCAGAACGGCCTCGGCAGTCAGGACGCGGTGGCCAATCGTGTTCCCTTGGCCCGCTGCATCAGTGCCTCCAGTACCGAAGGGGCGTTCCGCGACGGTGACTGGCGCGTGGTGTTTGCCGGCCACGGCTACACCTGGCTGGGTGACCCCGCGCACCCGGTGGCACCGGTCTGGCTGGACGACCTCACCGCCGCCGGTATACCCCACGAATGGACGGCTGACATCCTCACCCGGCTCTGGCGCAAACTGGCGCTCAATTGTGCGATCAACCCACTGACCGTCCTGCACCACTGCAAGAACGGCGGCTTGCAGGCGCATCACTGCGAAGTGGCGACCCTCTGCGCAGAACTCACGGACCTGCTGGAACGCTGCGGCCAGCCCATGGCAGCCGAAGACTTGCAGCCGGAAGTCGAACGGGTCATCCAGGCCACCGCGGCCAACTACTCCTCGATGTACCAGGACGTCGCCAATGGGCGCCGCACCGAAATCAGCTACCTGCTCGGCCACGCGTGCAAGGTTGCCGAGCGCCACCGGTTGGCGCTGCCCCATCTGGAACAAGTGCGGCAGCGACTGATTGCCCACTTGCACAACCTCGGATTGCCCGGCGACTGAGCAGCGGCTACGCTGGCCCTCGTGTTCCTTTTTAACGAAGAGTCCGATGCCATTGCGCCAGCGTCTTGAAAACCTCCCGGTCGGCCAGAAACTGCTGGCCGCCCTGCTGGTGTTGTTGACCACCGTCCTGCTGGTGGCCAACCTGACCTTTATCAGCGCCGCCTATTACATCTCCCAGGAAAGCATGGCGCCCCAGGCCCTGCAGACCATCGGTCGACTGGTGGCCAACCCGAGCCTGATCGCCGACGCCCTGCAGTCGCCCCAGACCGCCCAGCGCTTGCTGGATGAACTCAACAGCTACACACCGTTGCGGGCCGCCGCCTTGTATGACGGCGAAGGTGAACGCCTGGCGCAACTGCAGGAGGGCGAAAAGCTCAAGCTGCCGGACCATTACCGCCATATGCAGGCATGGCAAGCCAGTGAGTTTCGCAGCAATCAGGTCATCACCCTGCCCCGTCCCGGCACGGCGCCGGGTCATCTGTTGCTGGTGGCCAGCAGCGAACTGCCGACGGCGTTCTACACCGGCACCCTGACCGCCAGCCTCGGCATCCTGATTTTCAGCGTATTGCTGTGGCTGGTCATTGCCCAGCAGATCAAGCGCCTGATCACCCAGCCGATTCATCAGCTCGAGGAGTTGTCGCGCCAGGTTACCCGCGAGGAGAACTATTCCCTGCGCGCCGCCCGCGGCAACCACGACGAAATCGGCAGTCTGGCTGAGGCGTTCAACACCATGCTCTCGCGGATCGAAGCCCGGGAGCAGCAGCTCAAGCGCGCGCGGGACGATTCCCAGGCCGCCTACGACCAGGCCCAGGGCCTGGCGGAAGAAACCCGCCACACCAATCGCAAACTGGAACTGGAAGTCCAAGTGCGCAGCAAGATCGAGAAAAAACTCACCGGCTTTCAGAACTACCTCAACAGCATTATCGATTCCATGCCCTCGGCCCTGATTGCCCTCGACGAACAGCTCTACGTCACCCAATGGAATCAGGAAGCCAGCGCCCTCTCCGGCACACGCCTGGACGAGGCGCTGAACCAGCCGATCTTCCTCGCCTTCGAACCACTCAAGCCTTACCTGCCGCAGCTCAAGCAAACGGTCGAACAGCACACGGTGGCGAAGATCGAACGTGTCACCTGGACCAAGGACGACGAGGCCCGGCACTACGCCCTGACTTTCTATCCACTGATGGGCGGCGCCGGGCGCGGCGTGGTGATCCGCATCGATGACATCACCCAACGTTTGTCGCTGGAAGAAATGATGGTGCAGTCGGAGAAGATGCTCTCGGTCGGCGGCCTTGCGGCGGGCATGGCCCATGAAATCAACAACCCGCTGGGAGCCATCCTGCACAACGTGCAAAACATCCGTCGGCGTCTGTCACCGGAACTTGCGAAGAACATCGAACAGGCCGAACAACTGAATATCGAACTGCAAAGGGTGAACCTTTACCTGCAAAGCCGGGAAATCCCGCAATTGCTCGATGGCATTCAGCAGGCCGGCGCCCGGGCGGCGAAAATCGTCACCCACATGCTCAGCTTCAGCCGGCGCAGCACCCGGCAGATGGCCCCCTGCGACCTGCCGGCGCTGATCGACCAGGCGGTGGAGATCGCCGGTAACGACTTTGACCTGGCGATCGGTTTCGATTTCAAGGGCCAAGCGATCATCCGGCAGTTCGACCCGAACCTGGGCCCGGTGCCCGGCACCGCCAACGAGCTGGAGCAGGTGCTGCTCAACCTGCTGAAAAACGCCGCCCAAGCGATCCATCAACGCCAGGACGACAGCGAACCTGGCCGGATTATCCTGCGCACGCGGCTGAACCCACCGTGGGCAGAGATCCAGGTGGAGGACAACGGCATCGGCATGAGCGAGAACGTGCGCAAACGCACCTTCGAGCCGTTCTTCACCACCAAGGAAATCGGCCAAGGGACCGGACTGGGGCTGTCGGTGTCGTATTTCATCATCACCAATAACCACAAGGGCCAGATGGAAGTGCAGTCGGCGCCGGGCCAGGGCACCTGCTTCACCTTGCGCCTGCCATTGACTGGCACTTCAATGGTGCCGCAGGAACACAAGCAACTGGAGCGCTGAACATGGGTTTTCGCCTGTCGAAGATTTACACCCGCACCGGCGACAAAGGTGAAACCGGGTTGGGGGATGGTCGCCGTGTAGCCAAGGACCATCCACGGGTCGAGGCCATTGGCGAGGTCGACACGCTCAACAGTCAGTTGGGATTGTTGCTCGCCAGCCTCGCGATAGAGGTAGCTGAATATCCGGCGCTACAGGAGCTGATCGAGGTCTTGGCGCCGTGTCAGCACCGGCTGTTCGACCTGGGCGGTGAACTGGCGATGCCAGCCTATCAAGCCTTGAACATGAAGGAAGTCGAGCGTCTGGAAGCCGCCATCGATGCATGGAACGAAGAAGTGGGGCCGCTGGAGAATTTCATCCTGCCCGGTGGCTCGACACTGATCGCCCAGGCCCATGTCTGCCGCAGCCTGGCCCGCAGCGCCGAACGCCGCTGTCAGCAGTTGAACGCCGTGGAGCCATTGGCCGGGCCGGGACTGGCGTATATCAATCGCCTGTCGGATCTGTTGTTCGTCGCGGCGCGGGTCATTGCCCGCAGGCAGGGAGTGGCGGAGGTGCTGTGGGTGGCGGCTGCCAAGCC
>NZ_JABWQV010000344.1 GCF_014268615.1 Pseudomonas tehranensis
CGGGAGCAAGCTCCCTCGCCACAGGGGGCTTGCGGTGAAACAGCTAGCGCGCCTGCGCCTGTTCCACCAACCAGCCCATCAGTGCCTGCAATTGCTCCGAAGCCTGGGATTTGCGCGGGTACACCAAGTGATAGGCCAACCCGGTCCTGACCTTCAGTTCGAACGGCATCACCAGCCTTCCAGCGCTCAGGTCGTCGCCGATCAGCGACCAGTCGCCAATCGCCACGCCCGTGCCTTGGGAGGCCATGGACATCGCCAGGTCCAGGGTTTCGAAATGCTGGCCTTTGCTGACGTTGCTCAGTTGCACATCCGCGGCCTCCAGCCAGGCGTTCCAGTCGCGCCCGTCCGCGGTAGGGTGCAGCAGCAGATGGTGTTGCAGGTCGGCGGGTGTGCGCAGCGGCACCGGACCTTCAAGCAATGGACGTGAACACACCGGCGTCAGCTGTTCATCGAACAGGTGCAGGCCCGCCAGCGATGCATCCGGCGGTGGCCCGTAGACCACCGCCGCGTCGAAGGTTTCGCGCTGGAAATCCACGCCGTGGCGCGCGGTAGTCGTCAACTCCACCGGTATGTCCGGCCGTTCCTTCTGCCATTGCAGCAAACGCGGCATCAGCCAGCGCAGCACGCAGGTCGGCGCCTTGAGTTGCACGCTCTGGCGTTTCTCGTCGATCTGCTCCACCGCTTCAGCGATCAGGCCGAACACCTGTTGCACCCGTGGCAACCACGCCTGCCCCTGCGGCGTCAGGCTCAGGCCCCGTGCCTGACGCAGGAACAGCGCATAACCCAAATGCTCCTCCAGCCCGGCGATCTGCCGACTCACCGCGCCCTGGGTGATGTGCAACTGTTCCGCCGCCCGGGTGAAGTTGCAGCATTGGGCGGTGATCAGAAACGTGTGCAGCGCCGGGAGCGGGGGAAGGCGTTTCATTGGGGATCGAGCCATGACGTGGGGACATGGCTAGTATGACTTTTTATCCATTGTTGCGGCTATGGCCTGGCCGTTCCAATAACGCCATTCCCCGAAAACAAGAAGGGCAGTGGCAATGGCGACGTGCGGCGAAGTATTGGTCAAGTTACTCGAAGGTTATGGCGTGGAGCAGGTGTTCGGGATTCCCGGCGTGCACACCGTCGAGTTGTATCGCGGGCTGGCCCGTTCCAGCATCCGTCATGTGACGCCGCGTCACGAACAGGGTGCAGGGTTCATGGCCGACGGTTATGCCCGCGTCAGCGGCAAGCCCGGTGTGTGCTTCATCATCACCGGCCCCGGCATGACCAACATCACCACTGCCATGGGCCAGGCCTACGCCGATTCGATCCCGATGCTGGTGATCTCCAGCGTGCAGTCGCGCAGCCAGTTGGGCGGGGGGCGTGGCAAGTTGCATGAGCTGCCGAACCAGAGTGCGTTGGTGGCTGGCGTGGCGGCGTTTTCCCATACGCTGATGTCCGCCGCCGAGTTGCCGGGGGTACTGGCTCGGGCTTTTGCCTTGTTCCAGGCCGGTCGCCCGCGGCCGGTGCACATCGAAATTCCGTTGGACGTTCTGGTCGAGGACGCCGATGCCTTGCTCGCCAGCACGCCAGTGAACATCTGCCGTGCCGGGGCCGCGCCGAGTGCGGTGGCGCAGATGTCGGCCATGCTGGCTAAGGCGCAGCGGCCCTTGATTCTGGCCGGTGGCGGTGCCATCGACGCAGGCCGCGAACTGACCGAACTGGCTGAATGCCTCGGCGCGCCCGTGGCATTGACCATCAACGCCAAAGGCTTGTTGCCGTCCCGCCATCCTCTGCTGATCGGCTCCACGCAAAGCCTGGTGGCCACCCGCGCGCTGGTGGCCGAGGCCGACGTGGTGCTGGCCATCGGTACCGAGCTGGCCGAGACCGACTACGACATCACCTTCGCCGGCGGCTTCGAGATCCCCGGTGCATTGCTGCGCATCGACATCGACCCGGACCAGACCGTGCGCAACTACCCGCCGCACCTGGCGCTGGTGGCCGATGCCCGCAGCGCCAGCCAAGCCTTGCTCGATGGGTTGAAGCAACAATCCCTGACCCGGCGCGACAGCGATTGGGGCCCGGTGCGTGCCGCGCGGTTACGGGCGGATCTGGACCGGGACTGGGACGTCGCGACCCGCGCGCAGACCTTGTTCATCGACACGGTTTTGCAGGCCTTGCCCGACGCGGTATTCGTCGGTGATTCCACGCAACCGGTGTACACCGGCAACCTGACCTTCAACCCGGAACATCCACGTCGCTGGTTCAATGCTTCCACCGGCTACGGCACCCTCGGCTATGCCTTGCCGGCGGCCATCGGCGCCTGGCTCGGCGGCGTCGACGCCGGTCACGGTCGTCCGCCGGTGGTGTGCCTGATCGGTGATGGCGGCTTGCAGTTCACCTTGCCGGAGCTGGCCAGCGCCGTGGAAGCAGGCGTGCCAGTGATCGTGCTGCTGTGGAATAACCAGGGTTACGAAGAGATCAAGAAATACATGGTCAACCGCGCCATTGAACCGGTGGGCGTGGACATCTACACCCCGGACTTCATTGGCGTGGCCAAGGCCCTGGGTTGCTTTGCACACGCGGTCGACGGCGTGGAGCCATTGCGCACCGCATTGCTGGCGGCCCACAACCGCCAGGGCCCGACCCTGATCGAGATCGATCAGGCGCGCTGGATGATGGCGGTGGCCCAATGAATTTCCCCACCACCCAGGACGGCCTGTACATCAACGGCCAATGGTCATCGGGCGATCAGCATTTGCGGGTGATCAATCCGGTCACCGAGGCGCTGCTGACCACGGTCAATGGCGGCGATGAGCGTGCGGTCGATCAGGCCCTGAACGCGGCGACCCAGGCGTTGGCCCAATGGTCGAACACCACCGGCACCGAGCGCGGGGCGATTCTGCGCCGTATCGCCGCGGGTGTGCAGGCCGCGCGTGAGCGGTTGATGCACTTGCAATCGAGCAATAACGGCAAGCCCCTGTTCGAAGCGGCCATCGATGTCGACGACGTGGTCGCCACCTTCGAGTACTACGCCGAACTGGCCGAAGGGCTGGACGCCCGGCAGGACAGCCCACTGGCATTGCCCAGCGAAGACTTCAGTGCCCGCCTGCGCCGCGAACCCTGCGGTGTGGTGGGATTGATCGTGCCGTGGAATTTCCCGATGGTCACCACCGCCTGGAAGCTCGCCCCGGCCTTGGCTGCCGGCTGTTGTGTGGTGCTCAAACCTTCGGAGGTCACACCGTTGCCGGAGCTGGAACTGGCGTCGATCATCGGCGGCTGTGGCTTGCCGCCGGGCGTGTTCAACCTGATCTGTGGCACAGGCCTGGCGGTGGGTGCGCCACTGGCGAGCGATCCGCGCGTGGCGAAGATTTCCTTTACCGGCAGCAATGCGGTGGGCGTGCAGGTGATGCAACGGGCGGCGGAAACGGTGAAGGGCGTGAGCCTGGAACTGGGTGGCAAGTCGTCGTTGTTGGTGCTGGCCGACGCTGATCTGGAGTTGGCGGTGGAACTGGCCTGCGGTGGCGGTTTCTTCAATGCCGGGCAAATGTGCTCGGCCACCAGTCGCGTGCTGGTTGCCGATGAGCTGGCCGATGAATTCCTGCAACGACTCAAGACTCGCGCCGAAGCGATTCGCGTGGCTGACCCGTTTGACCCTGACGTGGAGATGGGCGCGCTGGTCAACCAGGCGCAATACCAGCGGGTGCTCGGGCACATCGACCGGGGCCTGAGCGCCGGGGCGACGCTGGTGTGCGGCGGGCAACGCCCCGCGCATTTGCCGCGCGGCTATTTTCTACAGCCGACAGTCTTCACCGACGTGCCTGTGGACAGCGCGCTGTGGTGCGAAGAAATCTTCGGGCCGGTGCTGTGTGTGCGCCGTTTCACCACCCTGGAGCAAGCGATTGCCCTGGCCAATGACAGCCGTTTTGGCCTGGTGGCCAGTGTCGTCAGTCGCGATACCGAGGTTGCCGAGCAGGTGGCCAATGCATTGCAGGCGGGGTTGGTGTGGATCAACGCCCCCCAGGTGATCTTTCCCCAGGCGGCGTGGGGCGGCTACAAGCAGAGCAGCCTGGGCCGCGAGTTGGGGCCTTGGGGGCTGGCGGCATTTCAGGAGATCAAGCATGTGGTGCGGGCGGTTTGAATTCTAGAGGTGGGGTGTCTTTACTGGCCCCATCGCGAGCAGGCTCGCTCCCACAGTTGATCTGGGTGAACGGAGAGTTTGTGTTCAATACAGATCCCTTGTGGGAGCGAGCCTGCTCGCGAT
>NZ_JABWQV010000345.1 GCF_014268615.1 Pseudomonas tehranensis
AGCGGGAGCAAGCTCCCTCGCCACAAAGGCCAGTGCCAGTCCGGTCAGCCGTCTCCCAGCAGTTCCCAAAAACCTCAATGGCTGAAACAATACAGGCCACTTCAAAAAAGTGTTTGTTTCAAGGGAGTTGCGGGTGCAGATTCAAGGCCATTATGAGCTTCAATTCGAGGCGGTGCGTGAAGCCTTCGCGGCGCTGTTCGACGATCCTCAGGCGCGCGGCGCGGCGTTGTGCATTCAGGTCGGTGGCCGCACGGTCATCGATCTGTGGGCCGGCACGGCCGACAAGGATGGCAGTGAAGCCTGGCACAGCGACACCATCGCCAACCTGTTTTCCTGCACCAAAACGTTCACCGCCGTTACCGCCCTGCAACTGGTGGCCGAAGGCAAGCTGCAGTTGGATGCCCCTGTCGCCCGTTATTGGCCCGAGTTCGCGGCAGCCGGCAAGCAAGCCGTCACGCTCCGTCAGTTGCTTTGCCACCAGGCCGGGTTGCCGGCGTTACGTGAACTGCTGGCGCCCGAAGCACTTTATAACTGGCAGACCATGGTCGATGCATTGGCCGCTGAAACGCCCTGGTGGACGCCGGGAGAGGGTCACGGCTACGCGGCGATCACTTACGGCTGGCTGGTCGGCGAACTGCTGCGCAGGGCTGACGGTCGTGGGCCGGGGGCATCCATCGTGGCCCGGATTGCCAAGCCGTTGGGTCTGGATTTCCACGTCGGCCTGGCTGATGAAGAGTTTCATCGCGTGGCCCACATCGCTCGCGGCAAAGGCAATGTGGGCGATGCGGCGGCCCAGCGCCTTTTACAAGTGACGATGCGCGAACCCACGGCCATGACGACCCGGGCCTTCACTAACCCGCCCTCGATCATGACCAGCACCAATAAGCCGGAGTGGCGGCGCATGGAGCAACCGGCGGCCAACGGCCATGGTAACGCCCGCAGCCTGGCCGGGTTCTATGCCGGTCTACTGGACGGCAGCCTGCTGGAGGGCGAAATGCTCGACGAACTGACTCGCCAGCACAGCTTCGGCGACGACAAGACCTTGTTGACCCAGACCCGTTTCGGCCTGGGTTGCATGCTCGATCAGCCGGATGTGCCGAACGCGACCTATGGCCTCGGCCCTCGGGCATTCGGTCATCCTGGGGCGGGGGGCTCCATCGGTTTTGCCGACCCCGAACACGATGTGGCTTTTGGCTTTGTGACAAATACCCTCGGGCCATACGTTTTGATGGATCCGCGGGCGCAGAACCTTGCGCGGGTACTTGCCACTTGTCTATAAAACCTTAGCGAAGGCGGCGGGCATAGGAACCTCGTGTTCCTTTCAGTTTCCAACCGTCTGTTTATGCGGCCCGAACACGGCCTTTTGTTTTTTCATTTACATCATTTTGTGGATATCCAATGTCATCGAATAAAACCCTCGCTCTGGCGCTGTGCTTCGCTATCACCGGTTGCGCACAAAACCCACAAAATGATGCCGAGGGCGGCAGTGGCTGGTGGCCGTTCGGCGCCTCCGACAAGGTCGCGGCCAAAGAACCGACGTCAACGGCGCCGCTGAAACCGGCTGCTGTCGCGCCACAAGCCAAGGCCGAGGGTGCCTCTCACTGGTGGTGGCCGTTCTCTTCCGATGACACCACCGACGGCGTCGCCAAAAAAGTCGACGCCAAACCTGAAGTCAAGACGCCGGTTACCGTCGCCAAGGCCGAAGCTGAAAGCAACGGCAAGTGGTGGTGGCCATTCGGCGGCAACGATCAGGAAACCGCCAAGGCGGTACCGATGCCGGATCCGAAAGTCACCCAGGCCTGGCTCGACGACTACGAGCCGAAATTGCGCACGGCCATCAAGGACAGCAAGCTCGAACTTGAACGCCGCGACGACGTGCTGGTGGTCACCGCACCGGTGGACGGCTCTTTCAACCCGGACCGTCCGGCCATGCTGCTGCCGGTGAGCCTCGGCCCGTTCACCCGTGTGGCGAAAATCCTGGAAGCTGATCCGAAAACTGCCGTGCTGATCCTCGGCCACGCCGACACGTCGGGCGCTGCGCCGGTCAACCTGAAGCTCAGCCAGGAACGCGCCCAATCCGTGGCGGCGATTTTCCGTCTCAGCGGCTTGCAGCGTGATCGCCTGATGCTGCGTGGCATGGGTTCGGTTGCGCCCCGTGCCGCCAATGACAGCGTTGAAGGTCGCGCTTTGAATCGTCGTGTCGAGCTGCTGGTCACGCCGCAAAACACCATGGTTGCGCTGCTGAGCAAGTACAACATGCCGGCGTCGGCGCCGGCGCCAGTAAGGTTGGTGGCGGTCCAGGACGTGAAACCTGCGGCTTTGGCGCCAGCGCCTGCGCCAGCGGCTAACAAATCCAAGGCTGTTGCCACCAAAAAAGCCCCGGTCAAAAAGGCCGCCGCCAAGGCTCCTGCCAAAAAAGCCCCGGCCAAGAAAGCGACGGTGGCGAAGAAGCCGCAACCGACCAAAGCCGCTACCGATGCCAAGAAAGTCGCGGCCGCCGATGCATCCAAGCAGTGATGGGCTAATTACAAGGAGCGCGCCATGACCCAGACGCTGGCTGATATGCGCCGCGACTACACCCGCGATGGCCTGACCGAGGCGCAGGCCCCGGCGGAGCCGTTCGCGCTGTTCCACCAATGGTTCGCCGACGCGGTGAAAACCGAACAGGCGCCGGTGGAGGCCAACGCCATGACTTTGGCGACCGTGGATGCCGATGGGCGCCCGCATTGCCGGATCCTGCTGCTCAAGGGGCTCGATGCCCAAGGCTTCACGTTCTTCACCAACTACGACAGCGCCAAGGGTCAGCAACTGGCCACGAACCCGTTCGCGGCCATGACTTTTTTCTGGCCGACGCTGGAGCGTCAGGTGCGTATCGAGGGCAAGGTGCTGAAGGTCACGGCGCAAGAGTCGGACGCCTATTACCAGGTGCGGCCATTGGGCAGTCGCCTCGGGGCATGGGCGTCACCTCAAAGCCGGGTGATTGCCGGTCGAGGTGAGCTGGAAGACTTGCTCAAGGCCACCGAACAACGCTTCAGTGACAGCCAGCCTCACTGCCCGGAGCATTGGGGCGGCTATCGTCTGCTGCCCGAGCGTATCGAGTTCTGGCAAGGGCGGGCGAGCCGTCTGCATGATCGCCTCAACTATCGCCTGCAAGAGGCGAACTGGGTCCGCGAGCGTCTGGCGCCTTAACCTGGGGATAGTCCGCGGCGGCGGCCTGAAGCCATTGCGGCAGGGCGCGCCGCTTGATCCCTTGCTGTTGGGCGTCGGCCAATTGTTGCAGCATGTAAGCTTTTTTCAGCTCATCCTGCCCCGCCAATGACAGTGCCAGATCGCGGTCCATCCAGCGCTTGATCCGCACGTACAGCCACCAATGAAAGTACAAACCGGCTACGGTGGTAGCGGCTATGATGAAGTAATCCATGAGAAACCCTCAGGTCAGTGACGCGGATAGCGGAAATTGGCGCTACTGTTTGGGTGAATTTTTCGGGCGAGTCTGTATCCCACCTGAATGAAAACAATTTTATCCCGGCGAAGCCGTGACAGGCGTCAAGCTGCGGAGTTTAATGAATACCTGTCTTTTGGAGTTTGATGCTATGCGTAAGTCTGTTTTGCTGGTTGCTTCCTTTTCCACGATGGCGATGTTGCTCACTGGCTGTCAGTCGAGCCTGACCGGTGACTCCTATTCCCGTGACGAAGCGCGTCGCGTGCAGACGATTCGCATGGGGACCATTGAAGCCTTGCGTCCGGTCAAGATCGAAGGCACCAAGACCCCGATCGGCGGCGCGGCGGGTGCGGTGGTAGGTGGTGTGGGTGGCAGCGCCATCGGTGGTGGCCGTGGCAGTATCGTTGCTGCCGTGATCGGCGCCGTGGCCGGCGGCCTGATCGGCTCCGCGACCGAAGAAGGCCTGACCCGTACCCAGGGTGTGGAAATCACCGTTCGCGAAGACGACGGCAGCATGCGCGCCTATGTGCAGCAGGTTCAGGAAAACGAAGTGTTCCGTGTGGGTGAGCGGGTTCGTATTTCTACTGTGGATGGTACGAGTCGCGTATCGCACTAAGCTGGAATCGCTAAGAGAAAACCGCGCTTTTTCCTGAACGGGGAGGCGCGATTTTTTTTTATGGCTTCGTTTCGGGGGGCGGTGTGTATATCCGTTTGTTCGGTGACGGCCACTGGCGGTTCCGCCCTTACGGCGGGTCACTTTTGG
>NZ_JABWQV010000346.1 GCF_014268615.1 Pseudomonas tehranensis
TCGCGAGCAGGCTCGCTCCCACAGTGTTTTGTGCTGAGTCTTAAAGGGTGCCAAACACCTTCTTCGCCAAGCTGGTCGCCGCCGCCGCAGGGTTCTGGCGGATGGTGGCTTCCTGTTTACCAATCATCTCGAACAAACCGTCCAGCGCTTGTTCGGTCACGTAGTTTTCGATGTTGGCGCTTTTGGCGTCCAGCACACCGAAGGTGGCCGCCTGGCCTGCGAACGTGTTGTATTTCTGCGCCAGGCCAACCTTGTCGGTGGCTTGCTTGACGATGGGCAGGAACTTGGCGCGAATCTGCTCGCGGCTGCTCTTGTTCAGGTACTGCGTAGCGGAGTCGTTGCCGCCGCTCAAGATCCCCTTGGCATCGCTCACACTCATGTTCTTCACAGCATTGACCAGGATCGGCTGGGCCTGGACCACAGCGGCTTCAGCGGCCTGGTTCATGCTGGTTTCCAGTTGTTCGACTTGATCGCCCATGCCAAAGGCTTTCATCTTGCTGGCGACTTTACCGAGCTTGCCCGGCAGTTCGATCTTCACTTCGGGGTTGTTGCTGAAGCCACCGGGTGTGCCCAGCTGCTTGACCGCTACTTGGGCGCCCTGGGTCAGTGCGTCCTTGAGGCCGCCAGTGGCGTCCTTCTGCGAGAGGTCGGCCAGGGACAGGGCCATGGTGTTGGCGCAGAACAACAGGCCGGCGCACAGGCTGGTGAAACGGAGCGTAGAGCGGAGCATGGCAGCTTCCTTGAAGAAAATTGGAAAGAGAAATCAGCGTGCGGCGTTGACGCGGATCTTCAGCGGCTGTGGATCTTTGCCATCGAGCTGCACGGTGTGTTGTTCGGTGGTGATGAACATCAACTGGCCGTCCACTTCAATGCGCGCGCTCACGGCATAGCGATGGCCGGGTTTGACCTGGGCCGGATCATAGCTGAGGTGAAACGGCAGCGGGACCTGGCCCTTGACCGGACCGCTCTGTTCATCGAGCACCACCGCAGGGGCGTCGGCCAGGGACACATCCTGCAGGCTCACGCTCAAGACAGCGGTGGGCGGCAGGGCGATGCGCTGCAGGTAGAACACTTCACCGTCGAGACTGTTTTTGCTCGCCAGCGGTGCGCTGGAGCAGGCACTGAGTAACGTGGCAACGGCGACGAGAAGAAGCTTTTTCATTGGGGCATTTCCATATTGAGGGCGCCAGAGAAAACCTGGCGCCTGTGGGGTCAGTCTGCAGCCACCGGGGTGACCTGATCTGCCGCATCTTCACTGCGATGCAACGCCACCTGACGGATCGACAAACGGATCTCCGCCGGCAGGACGCGCTTGGCCGCACCTTCGGCCAGTTCACCCAGCAGCTCGTGATAGCTTAGCTTGCCCGCTTCGTCCCGGCGCAGTACGTCCAGGTCCAGCATGGTCTGGATGAAATGCCGGAACAGACTCTTGTCGAAGAATTCCGGTGCGTTCAGGCCGTGCAGGATCGACAGGCGCTGGGCCATGACCGTGCAGAGGTCTTCCAGTTCTTCAGCGCTGATGCTGTTCTGGCCGCTGTTGAGCAGCAGGGAGACGGTCATGTAGAAGCGCTGCAAGGTCTGCGCGATGCTCTTGGACAACAGAGTCAGCAGCACGAAATGCCGCGAACTCGGGGCTGGGCGCAGGTACAGGTCTTTTTCGAAACGCAGCAGGCCCTGTTCGACGAACGCGTCGAGCCATTGGTCGACCACGCCGTCCAGTTCTTCCAGTGACCAGCGAATGAACAGCTCCGATTGCAGATAGGGATACAAGGCGCGGGTGTAGCGCAGGATCTGTTCGCGGCTCATGCGCGAGGTGCTCTGGAAGAAACTCGCCAGCAACGCCGGCAGGGCGAAGATGTGCAGCACGTTGTTGCGGTAGTAGGTCATCAGGACGGCATTCTGCTCGTCCAGATACAGAATCTTGCCCAGGGCATCGCTCTGTTCTGACAGCAAGTGCATGCCTTTGACGTGCTCGATCAGCGCACGCCCATCGCCCTCGGGCAAGGTGGTGTGGGGCGAGTACGGCACTTTGCGCAGCAACGCCAGGTACAGGTCCAGCACCCGGGCCATGGCACGGTCGTCCAGGGCCAGGCGGCTGGTGGACAGCAGCGCCAGGGCCACCAGGTTGACCGGGTTGATGGCCGCCGCTTCGTTCAGGTGTCGGGCCACCCGCTCGCCGAGGCGGTGGGTGGTTGCGTTGAGCCAGGCCGGCTTGAACTGCGGGCCCAGCTCTTGTTGGCGCCAACCCGGCTGTTCGCCGTCGAGAAACTCCGCCAGTTTGATCGGCTCACCGAAGTTCACCGCTACTTGGCCGAAGCGTTGCTTGAGGGCGCCGATGACCTTGAAAATGTCGAAGATCGATTCTTTCTTCTTGCTCGCGCCACGCAGTTCACCCAGGTAGGTGCGGCCTTCCAGGACACGCTCATAGCCGATGTAGACGGGCACGAACACGATGGGCATGCGCGATGAGCGCAGGAAGCTGCGCAAGGTGATGGCGAGCATGCCGGTCTTGGGTTGCAGCATGCGCCCGGTGCGCGAGCGACCGCCCTCGACGAAATACTCCACCGGGAAGCCTTTGGTGAACAGCGTGTGCAGGTACTCGTTGAATACCGCGGTGTAGAGCGGGTTGCCCTTGAAGGTGCGGCGCATGAAAAACGCCCCGCCCCGACGCAGCAGGCCGCCGATCACCGGCATGTTGAGGTTGATGCCGGCGGCGATGTGCGGAGGGGTCAGGCCGTTGCGAAACAGCAGGTACGACAGCAGCAGGTAGTCGATATGACTGCGGTGGCACGGCACGTAGATGACTTCGTGGCCCTGGGCGACCTTCTGCACGCCTTCGATGTGGTTGACCTTGATGCCGTCGTAGATCTTGTTCCAGAACCAGCTCAGCACCACTTCCAGGAAACGGATCGCGGTGTAGGTGTAGTCCGAGGCGATTTCGTTGCCGTAGCGCAGCGCTTGAGCCTTGGCTTTTTCCGGGGTGATTTTTTCCCGCTCGGCCTCGTCGGCAATCGCCTGTTTGACCAGCGGCTGGTTCAGCAGCCCCTTGACCAGGTTGCGACGGTGGGAAATGTCGGGGCCAATGACCGCCGCTTTCAAGTTGCGAAAATGCACCCGCAGGATCCGCTGGGTCATGCGCACGGTGCGTTCGTGGCCCTTGTCGTGCTCGATCAGTTCGCGCAAATGGATCGGCGCAGAAAACTGCACGCGGGTCTTGCGTCCCAGGATCATGATGCTCAGCAAGCGCCGCAGGCGGCCAGTGACGGCCCAGCTGTCGGCGAACAATAGCTTCCATGGGCTGGACTCGCTGTCGGGCGACTGCCCCCAGAACACGCTGACCGGGATGATCTGCGCATCTTCGGCGGCGTTGTGGGTCAGGGCATTGACCAGTCGCGTCAGGGTTGGCGGCGCGCCACGTTTGTCCTGCCGGCCGAGCCAGTCCGGCGCCGGGGTCAGGTAGAAAAACGCTGCCGGTTCCAACAGGTTGCCCACGGACACCGGCAGTACCGGACGGGGCAGGCCAGCCTTGGTGCACTCGGTGTCGAGCACTGCCAGGTCAGTGAGCGAAGGGTTTTGCAGGACGTAGAACACCGGACGACTGCGGTCGAGGTTGAGGGTGAAGGACGACTGGTTGATCGTCTCGGAGCGAACCCAGAGGTACAACAGTCGGCGCAGGGTGCCAAACACAAGACGGCGGAACGGGGAACGGGTCATACGGCTTCTGCATGAGTGGATAAGATAAAGCGGCGGCTAGTGTGCCGGATTCGTCGAAAATCGGCAAAAAAGCGCCGAAGTAAAGTCAGTTGAGAGTTTTTGCGTCTGTCATATACTCGGGCGGCTGACTGCCTCTGCCTTCCTCGTGGACGGCTGGACGGCGGCGAAGATCGTACGGCTTTCCTTCGAAAGGCCGACTTAAAAATAAAAATGGGAGTGAGCAATCATGGCAGCACGCGAAACCGGCAATGTGAAGTGGTTCAACGACGCCAAAGGCTATGGCTTCATCCAGCGTGAAGGCGGGGCGGATGTATTCGTGCATTACCGCGCGATCCGTGGCGAAGGCCATCGTTCACTGACTGAAGGCCAGCAGGTCGAGTACGCGGTGGTGGAAGGGCAAAAGGGTTTGCAGGCTGAGGATGTGGTGGGGTTGTAACCCGCTCTTACATCCACAACAAATCCCTGTGGGAGCGGGCTTGCTCGCGAA
>NZ_JABWQV010000347.1 GCF_014268615.1 Pseudomonas tehranensis
CCACAAAAGCATTCTCGACGCAAATCTCCTGTGGGAGCGGGCAGGCTGCCATGGGTCGGCGCAACCTGCGCAAATCTGCGACAATCGGCCCCCTGCACAAACCGACGACCCTTGCGTACCTGATGACTGACCAAGCTCCCGCTATCGACAAGCTGCTGAAAAACCTCGACCACGCCATGCTCGCTGACCGCCATCGGTTGCGGCGTCAGTTGCTCGAGCTGCGCAAGAAACCCGACGAGGCCAAGCTGGCCCAGTGGGTGACGCGCATGCAGGCGTCGTGCGATCAGGTGTTGGCGCGCAAGGCCAGCCTGCCGGTCATTCGTTACGACGACAGCTTGCCGATCGCCGCCAAGCGCGACGAAATCAAGGAGGCGCTGCTCAAGCACCAGGTGCTGATCATCGCCGGTGAAACCGGTTCGGGCAAAACCACGCAACTGCCGAAAATCTGCCTGGAAATCGGTCGCGGCCAGCACGGTTTGATCGGCCATACCCAGCCGCGACGGATCGCCGCGCGCAGCGTCGCAAGCCGGGTCGCCGAGGAGCTGGCCACGCCGCTGGGCGCACTGGTGGGTTATCAGGTGCGCTTCGAAGACCAGAGCGACGCCAACACCCTGATCAAACTGATGACCGACGGCATTCTGCTGGCCGAAACCCAGAATGACCGTTACCTCGAACGCTACGACACGATCATCGTCGACGAAGCTCACGAGCGCAGCCTGAACATCGATTTCTTGCTCGGCTACCTCAAGACCCTGCTACCGCGCCGCCCGGACCTCAAGGTCATCATCACCTCGGCGACCATCGACCTGGAGCGTTTTTCCAAGCACTTCGATGACGCGCCGATCGTGGAAGTCTCGGGCCGCACCTTCCCGGTGGACACCTGGTATCGCCCGCTGACCCTGGAGCAGGATGAGGAGGGCAACCGGGTCGAGGACGACTTGACCGTCGACCAGGCGATCCTCGCCACGCTGGATGAAATCGCCGCCTTTGAGCGCAGCGAACGCCGCAGCCCCGGTGACGTGCTGGTGTTCCTGCCGGGCGAGCGGGAGATTCGCGACGCAGCCGAAATGCTGCGCAAGGCCCAGCTCAAGCACACCGAAATCCTGCCGTTGTATGCGCGGCTGTCGCCAGCCGAACAGCAGCGGATCTTCCAGACCCACCCAGGCCGGCGCGTGGTGCTGGCGACCAACGTTGCTGAAACGTCGCTCACCGTGCCGGGCATCCGCTACGTGATCGACAGCGGCACCGCGCGCATCAGTCGCTACAGCTATCGTGCCAAGGTCCAGCGCCTGCCCATCGAAGCCATTTCCCAGGCCAGCGCCAACCAGCGCAAGGGCCGCTGCGGGCGGGTCGAACCGGGGATTTGCGTGCGGCTGTACAGCGAAGAGGATTTTCTCGGCCGGCCGGAATTCACCGACCCGGAGATTCTGCGCACCAACCTGGCAGCGGTTATCCTGCAGATGCTGCACCTGCGCCTGGGGGAGATCACCGATTTTCCGTTCATCGAACCGCCGGACGGCAAGGCCATCAGCGACGGCTTCAACCTGTTGCAAGAGCTGTCGGCGGTGGACCGCAACAGCCAACTGACCCCGCTGGGCCGCCAGTTGGCGCGCTTGCCGGTGGACCCGCGCATGGGCCGCATGCTGCTGGAAGCGGCGAAGCTGGGCAGCTTGCAGGAAGTGCTGATCGTCGCCAGCGCCATGTCGATCCAGGACCCGCGCGAGCGTCCACCCGAGCGTCAGCAGGCGGCTGACCAGGCCCACGCCCAGTGGAAAGACCCCGACTCGGACTTCGCCGGGCTGGTCAATCTGTGGCGCGGTTTCGAAGAGCAGCGCCAGGCCCTGACCGCCAGCCCGCTGCGCAACTGGTGCCGCAAGAATTTCCTCAACTACCTGCGCCTGCGCGAGTGGCGCGATTCCCATCGCCAATTGAGCCTGATCTGCCGTGACATGCAACTGAGCCTCAATAAAGAGCCGGCCGACTTCCCGAAACTGCACAAGGCGGTGCTTTCCGGCTTGCTGAGCCAGATCGGCCAGAAAACCGAAGACGGCGACTATCTCGGTGCCCGTCAACGACGGTTCTGGGTTCACCCCTCGTCAGGCCTGGGCAAGAAGCGTCCGCAGTGGCTGATGACCGCCGAACTGGTGGAAACCACCAAGCTCTACGCGCGTATGGTGGCCAAGATCGAACCGGACTGGATCGAGCCGCTGGCCGGGCATCTGATCAAGAAAAACCACTTCGAACCCCATTGGGAGAAGAAGCGCGGGCAGGTGGTGGCGTATGAGCAGATCACCCTGTTTGGGCTGATCGTGGTCGGTCGCCGGCCGGTGCATTACGGGCCGGTGGACCCGGTGGTGTCGCGGGAACTGTTCATCCGCGAGGCGCTGGTGCGCGGCGAGATCCAGTCCCGGACCAAGTGCCTGAGTGCCAATACCCAACTGCTGGAACAACTCGACGAACTGGAAGCTAAGGCCCGCCGTCGTGACATTCTGGCGGACGAGGAAACCCTGTTCGCCTTCTACGATGCGCGTCTGCCAGCCGAAATTCACCAGACCGCGACCTTCGACAGCTGGTACCGGATCAATAGCCAGAAAGACCCGCAACTGCTGATCATGCGCGAAGAAGACGTGCTGGCCCGCGAGGCCAGTGAAGTCACTGCCGCGTACTACCCCGACACGTTGCGCGTCGGTGAGCTGACCTTGCCGCTGAGCTACCACTTCGAGCCCAACCATCCCCGCGACGGCGTGACCTTGCGCGTGCCGGCACCGCTGCTGCCCATGCTGCCGCCGGAGCGCCTGGAATGGCTGGTGCCCGGGATGATCGAAGCCAAATGCGTTGCCCTGGTGCGCAACCTGCCCAAGGCCTTGCGCAAAAACTTCGTGCCGGTGCCGGACTTCGTCAAGGCCGCGCTGCAACGCATCACCTTTGCTGAAGGTTCGCTGCCGCAATCCCTGGGTCGCGAGCTGCTGCGCATGACCGGGGCACGGGTCAGCGACGAAGCCTGGGTGGAAGCGGCGCAGCAGGTGGAAAGCCATCTGCGCATGAATCTGGAAATCGTCGACGGCCAGGGCAAGTTTCTTGGCGAAGGCCGCGACCTGGCCGAGTTGACGGCGCGCTTTGCCGAAGCCAGCCAGGCCGCCTTGGCCGTGCCGCAGACGGCGAAAAGCCAGGCGCCGGTGGAAGCGAAAATCTTTGCCCCGGTGGCTGAGAAAACCCAACAGAAGATCGCCGGGCTGTCGATGACGGTCTACCCGGCGCTGGTGGAAGAGGGCGGCGTGGTCAAGGAAGGCCGTTTCCCGACCCCGGCCGAAGCCGAGTTCCAGCACCGTCGCGCCTTGCAGCGCTTGCTGATGCAGCAATTGGCTGAATCGGCCAAGTTCCTGCGCGGCAAACTGCCCGGGTTGACGGAGCTGGGCCTGCTGTACCGCGAACTGGGGCGCATTGACAGCCTGGTGGAAGACATCCTGCTGGTCAGTCTCGACAGTTGCGTGCTGGAAGGCGAGCCGAGCCTGCCCCGTGATGGCGCCGCACTGGCATCCCTGGCCGAGCGCAAACGCGGCGGCTGGACCGAACACGCCGAACGCCTGGCGAAGCTGACCCTGGACATCCTCAAGCTCTGGCACGGCCTGCAAAAACGCTTCAAGGGCAAGATCGACCTGGCCCAGGCCGTGGCCTTGAACGACATCAAGCAACAGCTCAGCCATCTGGTGTACCCAGGCTTTGTGCGTGAAACCCCGCATCAGTGGCTCAAGGAGTTGCCGCGCTACCTCAAGGCCATCGAGCAGCGCTTCGAGAAACTCGGCAGCCAGGTGCAGAAGGATCGGGTCTGGAGCGGCGAGTTGTCGAACCTCTGGGCCCAATACCAGGCGCGCGCCAGCAAACACGCCCAGGAAGGCAAGCGCGATCCGCAACTGGAGCTGTACCGCTGGTGGCTGGAGGAGTACCGGGTGTCGCTGTTCGCCCAGCAACTGGGCACCAAGGTGCCGATTTCGGATAAGCGCTTGAGTAAGCAGTGGGCGCAAGTGGAACCCTGAGATCGGCGCAAGACCTGTGGGAGCGAGCCTGCTCGCGATAGCGGTGTATCAGCCGACATTGATGTTGACTGACACAGCGCTATCGCGAGCAGGCTCGCTCCCACAG
>NZ_JABWQV010000348.1 GCF_014268615.1 Pseudomonas tehranensis
GGCGCTTTAAGCGCCCGAAGCTCTATCAATTTTCAACCTGCTCCTGAAGCCGTCGACCAATGACCTCCAGCAAATCACACCCATCACGCAACGGAATCACCAAAAGTTGCGCCAAGTCCGAAAGCACCACTGTGTCGCTGGCGATCTCGGATCGGAACGCGATGTTTTCCAGTACTTGAGTCACCACACGGATGCGGTAATCAGCGGTGGCGTGCAAGACGTCCAGCGGGGCTTGAGTATCGATGAGTAGAGAGGCAGGCGTGCAGTCGATGCCGGTGATGGGGATGTATCTTTGCATGGGATTGCTCCGGTCAGGTTAAAGGGCTGATCCGATCCTCAGGTCGCCAAACCTGATCGCCATTCTGGCGACGGAATGACTATAGGTTTCCCCGCGCTCGACGGACAAGGCACCCGGTTCCGAGAGCTTTGTAGGAATCGCGATGGTTTTTTGCCAGAGATGTCTTACAGACAGAGGGAGAGTCGAATCTATCGACAGTGGACAACTGCCCTAGGGAAATTTACTGTCGCGAGCGGCCTGGAGCCATCGAGCCAGTACGTTGATTTAAGGAGAGAGTTATGGAGAAATGGACGCTGCACTGGCTGGAAGCTTCGGGGAGCCTGGCCGAGTTTCGCCGCGAATTGACTGACGAATTCGCCGCCGCTTATGAAGCCATAGCTTGTCTGATGCTCCCGCCGCGACTCGATGTTCTGATTCAGCGGCTACCGGGCGAAACCATTGCGGAAATGGGCCTGGTAGGGCGGGCGTTTCGCAGTTCCATGTTTTCCATGACCCTTGATCCCGATAATCCCAATTTCCTTTCCAGCCTACGCACCGGTGCGTTGCGTCGACATGTGATTCATGAGGTTCATCATTGCCTGCGCATGGGCGGTCCTGGCTACGGCTGGACTTTGGGCGAGGCTCTGGTCAGCGAAGGGCTGGCCGGCCAGTTTGTTCGGCATTTGCTCGGAAGCGATCCGGAGCCTTGGGAGCGTGCCATTGCCTGCGCCGATCTTTCAAGTCCAGCGGTTGGACGCCAAGCTCTCGAATCAAGATATTACGATCACAACGAGTGGTTCTTTGGTTTCGGCGACAAGCCCAAATGGCTCGGTTACTCGTTGGGCTATCAAATGGTCGGACGCTGGCTAGCGTCGAGGGGCGAGGTTGATGTTTCAACCTGGGTCAACGTACCTGCAACAGACATCATCGCCATTGCGCTGGAGGATGGTTTGGTGTCGGCGCAGTCTTGAACGATTCCCGCAACCGATTAATCACCTGACAAATCGAAGGTCCTTGGATTGCTGGCGGCGTAGAGCTCTCCCCGAATTCACGCCAAATGAACAAGGTCAGCTCCGCGCCATCGGTCAATGTCTGAGCGTTCTCTTGAGTGCCAAACGTCTCCAGCAGCCTGTACCGCGAATCTTTCCAGAACAGTTCCTCGACCCAGTCGTACACCGGGATGAAATGGAAGTGGATAGGGTAGCGGGGATCGTGACCGAATCGACTGATGTAAAGCCATTTGGGCTTCAGTTGCGTTTCAAGAACGCGCTGAATGTCTGCCATCAGACCGCCGAGCTCTGCGAGCGCAGGGACGGGCAATTGAGCCAATGAGTTTACATGAGCTTTGGAGCCGAGCATGAGGTAGCCGGGTAGGGCGGATGCCAGGTGGTGGTTGACGATCCAATGGGTGGTTTCATGGAGGATGAATTGCGGTGCTAACTTCAAAGCTGACTCCCTGTCGGTCATTGGGTGAAGGCGCGTCTAACCTTCGAATTCCGTCTGCAACATCGCCAAGAACGCCTCTCTGGCAGGATGCAGGCCGGCGTTTTCATGCCAATAGAAAAGGTTGTCGATCCCCATCAGCTCGGGAAATTCATACCCCGTCCAACCAGCCCCCTGGCGGTATTGCTCATAGATTCCCCGGGGCACCAGCGAGACACCTGCACCCGCACTGACGCAGCCGACGATGGCGCCATAGCTGGCGATGCTGATGATCGGTTGTGTTTGCTCATGATGCAGCAGCCACTGCTCCAGCGCCAATCGGTACGGACAGCCTGTGGGCCACATGAAGATCGCTTTGCCTCGCAAATCTGCCGCGCTGCGCAGCGGGCCATGAGACTCGGATGCGATGAGCACCAGGTCCTCGCGGTACATCACGGCGCGCTTGAGTCCGGGCCGCTCCATGTCCACCGCTACGATCGCACCATCGAGCCGGTGATGCTGGATATCGTCCAGCAACTGAGCCCAGGTGCCCGTGCTCAGCTCAAGCGAAACCTGCGGGTACTTCGCATGGTACTTGGCCAACAACTGAGGCAGGCGCCCCGTGGCGCTGGATTCGATGGCGCCGATGCGCAGCGGTCCGTGTGGAGCGCCGGTAGGTGCGACTGCGCGGCGGGCTTCTTCCGTCAGGCTCAATATTTTTGTGGCGTACTCCAAAAACACTTTTCCCGCCGGGCTGACCCGCAGCCCACGACCCTCACGAAAAAACAACGGCGTACCGAGCTCGCGCTCCAGGGATTTGAGGCGTGCCGTGATGTTGGACGGCACGCAGTGCAGCACTTCGGCGGCGCGGGCGATGCTGCCGGTATCGCAAACGGTCTTGAGCATGCGCAGTTGGGACAGTTCCATAGCTCACCCAAAGTGAATGGTTGGTTGAGTTTAAGTCACTTGTGTTGATGTTGGGTGGTTTCGATACTTCGGGGTAAATCGGTCAGACGCTCAAAGCGCAGGAACTCTGAATGGAAACCCGTTGTGTGCCGTTTGAAGGCTCGAAAGACCCCAGCAGACCCAGCGTGAAAGTTATTCTCGCGACGACATTCGTGATTTTTTGCTGGGCCTATTCTCCGATTGGCATTCGCATCGGCTTGCAGGCTTACGATCCGGGTCACTTGGCGCTGATGCGGTTTCTCATCGCTTCGGTGTTCATGGCCCTGGTCGCGATGGTCAAGGGTATTGCCCGGCCACGTCTCAGGGATTTACCGTTGCTGGCGTTGTTGGGTTTTTTTGCCGTCAGCCTGCACCACATCGCCCTCAATTACGGTCAGCGTGGCGTCAGTGCCGGGGCTGCCAGTGTGCTCGCCCAGTCCACGCCTTTGTTCAGCGCTTTACTCGCACATTTTTTCTTCAAGGACAGAGTCAGTGGTTGGCAGTGGGGGTGCGTAGCGTGCGGCTTGTTTGGCGCTGCCGTGGTCGTGGCGGGGGATCGTGGCTTGGGTGATATGAACGCCCATGGACTATTGATCCTGCTGGCGGCGTTGTCCTGGAGTCTGTATTTCTCTCTCCAGAAACGTCATTCCCAGCGATACGATGGATTGACCATGGTTTGTTACACCGTCTGGTCGGGCACAGTCCTGCTATTTATTTTCGCGCCGGGACTGCTAATTAACGCACAACATGCCTCTGTTTCGGTGAACCTGGCGGTGTTGATATTGGGTGTTTTTCCCAGCGCGCTGGCGTACCTCGCTTGGGCTTACGTCCTGGCGCACAGCAACGTGAGCCGAGCATCCATGGCGCTTTACCTGATACCGCCCACGGCGATGTTGATGGCTTCTTGGGTGCTGGCCGAACGCCCGTCAGCGATGGTCATTGTTGGGGCGGTTATCGTGTTGGTGAGTGTGTTTGCGTTGAGTGTTGAACCGGGGAACGGGGCAAAAGTGGGCTGATTCTGTCGCGGATTTAGGATTACCTGACCCGGATTGAGCTGGGGGTTATCAATGAATCTTTTACCCTGACGCGCTGTTTTGGGGCTGCTGCGCAGCCCAGCGGGAGTAAGCTCCCTCGCCACAGGTTGCGTTATGCCAGCGATTTACCTCATTGAGTCTTACCGGCTTGCGTCGTTCCTGCGGCCAGGCTCAGGTTGATGCATTGAGCGAGTCCTGTGCTGGCCGGGGATGCTTTCGTCTGATCCGTATTTTTCGGCGTCAGGTGCCTCTGTAATGAACACCATTCCCTCCCCAGAATAAACACGCGGCTCGCCTCACACGGTCCGTGTACTGCAAACTTTTCTATCAGGTGTGCTCATGGCGAAGATGGCGATTTTTTTGGGTGGGTTCCTGGCGTTGACGCTTTTGATTGGCGTGCTGGCAACGATTTCTCCGGTATAGACGCGAGGGGGCTTTTGTGGCGAGGGAGCTTGCTCCCGC
>NZ_JABWQV010000349.1 GCF_014268615.1 Pseudomonas tehranensis
CCGAGCGGGAGCAAGCTCCCTCGCCACAGAGATGAAAACAGCAGGTATGCTGATGGCCTGCCGAAGGAGATAGAAGATGGCCTACGATTTTGACTTGTATGTGATTGGCGCCGGTTCCGGCGGTGTGCGGGCTGCGCGGTTCGCGGCCGGTTTCGGGGCCAAGGTGGCCGTGGCGGAGAGCCGCTACCTGGGCGGTACCTGCGTGAACGTGGGGTGTGTGCCGAAGAAACTGCTGGTCTACGGTGCGCATTATGCCGAGGACCTCGAGCAAGCGTCGGCCTATGGCTGGACGACGGGAGAGGCGAGTTTCGACTGGGCCACGCTGATCGCCAACAAGGATCGGGAAATCAATCGCCTCAACGGGATTTACCGCAACCTGCTGGTCAACAGCGGTGTGGTGTTGCACGAGGGTCACGCCAGGCTCACCGGGCCCCATGAGGTCGAGATCAACGGCCAGCGCTACACCGCCGAACACATCATGATCGCCACCGGTGGCTGGCCGGTGATACCGGATATCCCGGGCCGTGAGCACGCCATCAGCTCCAACGAGGCGTTCTTTCTCAAGGAACTGCCCAAGCGCGTCATCGTGGTGGGCGGTGGCTACATTGCCGTGGAGTTCGCCGGGATTTTCCATGGCATGGGCGCGCAGACGTCGTTGCTGTACCGCGGTGAGTTGTTCCTGCGCGGCTTTGATGGTGCGGTACGCAAGCATCTGGCCGAAGAACTGAGCCGTCGTGGTCTGGACCTGCAATTCAACGCGGACATCAAGCGCATCGAAAAACTGGACGATGGCAGCCTGGAGGTAGAGCTCAAGGATGGTTGCATACTGGCCACCGATTGCGTGTTCTACGCCACCGGCCGGCGGCCGATGCTCGACAATCTCGGCCTTGAACACACCGGTGTCACGCTGGACGAGAAGGGCTTTATCAAGGTCAACGAAAAGTACGAGACCGCCGAGCCATCGATCCTGGCCATTGGCGATGTCATCGGTCGTGTACAACTCACTCCCGTTGCCCTGGCTGAAGGCATGGCGGTGGCGCGGCGGTTGTTCAAGCCCGAGCAGTATCGCCTGGTGGATTACCGGATGATCCCCACGGCGGTGTTCAGCTTGCCGAATATTGGCACGGTGGGCCTGACCGAAGAGCAGGCCAGGGAGGAGGGGCATGACGTTCAGGTTTTCGAAAGCCGCTTCCGCCCGATGAAACTGACCCTCACCGACTGCCAGGAGCGCACGTTGATGAAGCTGGTGGTGGATGCCCGCACGGACAAAGTGCTGGGCTGTCACATGGTCGGGCCGGATGCCGGGGAAATCGTCCAGGGGCTTGCCATCGCGCTCAAGGCGGGCGCCACCAAGCGTGATTTCGACGAGACCATCGGCGTACACCCGACAGCCGCCGAGGAATTCGTGACGATGCGAACCCCAACCGCCTGACACTGCAGGAGCTGTGCAGAAGCTATGTAGGAGCCTGCGAGAACTGTGTGTAGGAGCTGACGAGAGCAACGAGGCTGCGATCTTTCCCCAGCCCATTGAGTCCCAAGCGAACCCCAACAGCTCCCACGCAAGATCAAAAGATCGCAGGCTTCGCCAGCGCTCCTACAGATTTTTTCTATCTATATAGATTCCTGATAGCCAAAACCAATCATTCACATGAGGTTTGCCAATGAGCCTGCCGGGGGATGAGTGGTTAAGATTCACGCCATCAACTTTTCAACCCCTGACGGAGAGTCATAGATGCCTATCATCAACAGCCAAGTTAAACCGTTCAACGCTACCGCTTTCAAAAACGGCGAGTTCGTCCAGGTTTCGGATGCCGACCTGAAAGGCAAGTGGTCCGTGGTGTTCTTCTACCCGGCCGACTTCACCTTCGTTTGCCCAACCGAGCTGGAAGACCTGGCCGACAACTACGCTGAATTCAAGAAGCTGGGTGTCGAAATCTACAGCGTCTCCACCGACACTCACTTTGCTCACGCTGCCTGGCACAACACCTCGCCAGCCATTGGCAAGATCCAGTACACCATGATCGGTGACCCGACCCACGTCATCTCCCGCAACTTCGACGTGCTGATCGAAGAAGTTGGCCTGGCTGACCGCGGTACTTTCGTGATCAACCCTGAAGGTCAGATCAAGATCGTTGAAATCAACGACGGCGGTGTAGGCCGTGACGCTTCCGAGCTGCTGCGCAAGGTCAAGGCTGCTCAGTACGTTGCCGCTCACCCGGGCGAAGTCTGCCCAGCCAAGTGGAAAGAAGGCGAGGCCACTCTGGCTCCGTCCCTGGACCTGGTCGGCAAGATCTAAGTCTGTGAGTCATCCGAGGGCGATCCGCTCTTAATCAAGCAAGCCGCTTCGCCCCAAAAAACGCCCGGGCGAGATTCGCTCGGGCGTTGTTTTTTCTGAAATTCAAAAAATGGAAATCGCCCGTATGTTGGACGCCAATCTTAAAGCTCAGTTGAAGTCATACCTGGAACGGGTCACCCAGCCGATCGAGATCGTCGCCTCCCTCGACGACGGTGCGAAATCCCAGGAAATGCTCGCGTTACTCAAAGACGTTGCCAGTCTTTGCAACCAGATTACTTTGCTCGACAACGGCACCGATGCGCGCAAGCCTTCGTTTTCGTTGAATCGCCCGGGCGCCGATATCAGCCTGCGTTTTGCCGGTATCCCCATGGGCCACGAATTCACTTCGCTGGTGTTGGCCTTGCTGCAAGTTGGCGGTCATCCTTCCAAGGCCAGTGTCGAAGTCATCGAACAGATTCGCTCCCTTGAAGGCGAGTTCAACTTCGAGACCTATTTCTCGCTGTCCTGCCAGAACTGCCCGGACGTGGTCCAGGCACTGAACCTGATGGCGGTGCTGAACCCGAACATTCGCCACGTCGCCATCGACGGCGCGCTGTTCCAGGCCGAGGTCGACGAGCGCCAGATCATGGCCGTGCCGAGCATCTATTTGAACGGCGTGAACTTCGGCCAGGGCCGTATGGGCCTGGAAGAGATTCTTGCCAAGATCGACACCAGCGGTATCGAGCGCCAGGCTGAAAAGATCAGCGCCAAGGATGCGTTCGATGTGCTGGTGGTGGGCGGTGGCCCAGCCGGCGCTTCGGCGGCCATCTACGCGGCCCGTAAGGGCATCCGCACGGGTGTCGCGGCTGAGCGCTTCGGCGGTCAGGTGCTCGACACCATGGCCATCGAGAACTTCATCTCGGTGCAGGAAACCGAAGGGCCGAAACTGGCCGTCGCCCTGGAAGAACACGTCAAGCAGTACGACGTGGACATCATGAACCTGCAACGCGCCGATGCATTGGTGCCAGGCAAAGATGGCGCGCTGCACGAAATCAAGTTCGCCAGCGGTGCGAGCCTCAAGGCCAAGACCGTGATCCTGGCGACCGGTGCGCGCTGGCGCGAAATGAACGTGCCGGGCGAGCAGCAATATCGCAACAAGGGCGTGGCGTACTGCCCGCACTGCGACGGTCCGCTGTTCAAAGGCAAGCGTGTGGCGGTGATTGGCGGTGGTAACTCCGGCGTTGAGGCGGCCATTGACCTGGCCGGTATCGTCGCCCATGTGACCTTGCTGGAGTTCGATGTGCAATTGCGTGCCGACGCGGTGTTGCAGCGCAAACTGCACAGCCTGCCGAACGTGACCGTGATCACCAATGCCCAGACCACCGAAGTGACGGGCGATGGCCAGAAGGTCAACGGTTTGCGCTACAAAGACCGCCCAAGCGCTGAAGTACGGGATGTGGCGCTGGAAGGGATCTTCGTGCAGATCGGCCTGTTGCCCAACACCGATTGGCTCAAAGGCACCGTCGAGTTGTCGCCACGGGGCGAGATCATTGTCGATGCCCGCGGTGAAACCTCGATCCCGGGTGTGTTCGCCGCCGGTGACGTGACGACTGTTCCGTACAAGCAGATCGTGATCGCCGTAGGCGAGGGGGCCAAGGCTTCGCTGAGCGCCTTTGACCACCTGATCCGTACCTCCGCGCCGGCATAAATAGACAGTCGACAGCGGGAAACACAAAAACCCCATGAGCCCAGTGCTCATGGGGTTTTTTATATTGCGCATTGTTTGTGGGGCGGGTGGCTTGTTCAGTTCGACAGGTCGAGTCGCCCCCTTCGCGAGCAAGCCCGCTCCCAC
>NZ_JABWQV010000035.1 GCF_014268615.1 Pseudomonas tehranensis
CCTTCGCGAGCAAGCCCGCTCCCACATTGGTTTTGCGTTGGACCTCAGACTTGGGTGGTGCGCAGTTTCTCGCTACGCCCGCGCAACCACTCCAGAGTCAGCAACAGGATCACCGAGAAGGCGATCAGCAGCGTCGCGGCGGCGGCGATGGTGGGACTGAGGTTCTCGCGGATACCGCTGAACATCTGCCTTGGCAACGTTGCCTGCTCGGGACCGGCCAGGAACAGCGTCACCACCACCTCATCGAATGACGTCGCGAAGGCGAACAGTGCGCCGGAGATCACGCCCGGGGCGATCAACGGCAGGGTCACTCGACGAAACGCCGTCAAGGGTGAAGCTCCAAGGCTGGCGGCGGCCCGAACCAGGTTGTAGTTAAAGCCCTGCAGAGTCGCCGACACCGTGATGATGACGAACGGCACGCCCAGCACGGCATGGACCACGATCAGCGAGAAGAAACTGTTGCCCATCCCCAGCGGCGCGAAAAACAGGTAGCTGGCTACCCCGATGATCACCACCGGAACCACCATCGGCGAGATCACCAGGGCCATCACCAGCGCCTTGCCCGGAAAGTCGCCACGGGTCAGGCCAATAGCCGCCAGGGTGCCGAAGACCATCGCCAGAACCGTCGCCGCCGGGGCGACGATGACGCTGTTCCTCAGCGCCCGCATCCACTCCGCCGAAGCAAAGAAATCGTGGTACCACTGCAACGAAAAGCCTTGCAACGGGTACACCAGGAAGCTGCCGGAGTTGAACGACAATGGAATGATCACCAGCACCGGCAGAATCAGGAACAACAGGATCAGCCCGCAGAATATGCGCAAGCTGTAGAACCACACCCGCTCGACGGGGGACATGTAAGGACTCAGCATTTCGATCTCCCCTCAGCTCAGGCGCAGGCGACTGGCGCCCACCAACCAGTTGTAAATCAGATAAAGCACGACGGTTGCCAGCAACAACAACCCGCCAAGCGCCGTGGCCATACCCCAGTTGATGCTGGTGTTGGTGTAGAACGCGACGAAATAGCTGACCATCTGATCGCTCGGGCTGCCCAGCAGTGCCGGCGTGATGTAGTAGCCGATGGCGAGGATGAACACCAACAGGCAACCGGCGCCGACACCGGCATAGGTCTGCGGGAAATACACGCGCCAGAAACTGGCGAACGGATGGCAACCCAGGGAAATCGCCGCACGCATGTAAGTCGGAGAGATGCCTTTCATCACGCTGTAAATCGGCAGGATCATGAACGGCAGCAGGATATGGACCATGGAGATGTAGACACCGGCGCGGTTGAACACCAACTCCAGCGGCTTATCGATAATACCCATGGCCATCAGGCCACTGTTGATCAGCCCGCCCGATTGCAGCAGCACGATCCACGCCGCCACCCGCACCAGGATCGACGTCCAGAACGGCAACAGCACCAGAATCATCAGCAGGTTGCTTTGGCGCGACGGCAGGTTCGCCAGCAGGTAGGCCAACGGATAGGCCAGCACCAGGCAGATCGCGGTGATCACCAGACCCATCCAGAACGTACGGGCAAAAATATCCAGGTAGATCGCCTGGTCGGGGGTGGCCGGGGCCAGTTCACCCAGGTCATCGATGCGATGATCGACGGCCGCCAGCAGGTAATACGGGGTGACATCACTGGTGTTGCGGCGGATCACCTGCCAATACGCCGGATCGCCCCAGCGTTCGTCGAGGTTCTCCATCGCCTCTTTATAGGAGACCGGCTCAGTGGCGAACGGCAGCGCACGGGCGGTCTTGGTCAGCAGGCTGCGATAGCCGGCCAGTTCCATGTTCAGGCGCTTAGACAAATCGCCCAAGGTCTGATTCTTGCGGGCTTCGGCCAGGTCTTCGCTGGCGGCCTTGTACACCGGCTCGCCGGGCAACCCACGTCCGTCCCAGGCAGCGACCGCGGCGACGGTGCGCGGCATGCCGTTGACCACTTCCGGGTTGCTGACGCTTTTGAACAGCAGCGCCACGATCGGCACCAGGAACACCAGCAACAGAAACAGTACCAGCGGCGCGATCAAGGCCTGGGCCTTCCAGCGGTTGACCCGCTCGGCGCGCTTGAGCCGCTGCTTCAGGGTGGGGCTGGTGCCCGCGTTCAGTGGAACGGCGATGGCCATGGCGAACTCCGCAAATCTTTTTGATCGTTACAGAAGCGGCGTGCCGCTTCTGTTTAAGGTGAAACGCAAATCCTGTAGGAGCTGGCGCAGCCTGCGATCTTTTGAGGCCCTCATGAACACTGAAGATCAAAAGATCGCAGCCTTCGGCAGCTCCTACTTGGCCGCCCAGGAGTTGAAGCGCTGTTCCAGTTGCTCACCGTTGTCAGCCCAGAAGCTGACGTCGATCTGTACCTGGTTGGCGATGTTTTCCGGGGTGGTCGGCATGTCTTTCAAGACATCCTTGGACAACAGCGGTACAGCCTGGGTATTGGCCGGGCCGTAGGCGATGTTTTCCGAGTAGGTCTTTTGCTGCTGCGGTGCCACCGAGAAAGCGATGAATTTCTTCGCAGCTTCGGCGCGGGTCTTGTCCAGACCACGTGGAATTGCCCACGCGTCGAAGTCGTAGATGCCGCCGTTCCACACCACTTTCAGGTTGCTTTCCTTCTGCACCGCAGCGATCCGACCGTTGTAGGCCGAGCTCATGACCACGTCACCGGAAGCCAGGTACTGCGGCGGCTGGGCGCCTGCCTCCCACCATTGGATGTTCGGCTTGAGTTCGTCGAGCTTCTTGAAGGCACGATCCTGGCCATCTTTGCCGGCCAGCACTTTGTAGACATCTTTCGGCGCAACGCCGTCGGCCATCAAGGCAAATTCCAGGGTGTACTTGGCGCCTTTGCGCAGGCCACGCTTGCCTGGGAATTGCTTGGTGTCCCAGAAATCCGCCCAACTGGTCGGCGCGGTTTTCAGTTTGTCGGCGTTGTAGGCCAGCACGGTCGACCACACGAAGAAGCCCACGCCGCAAGGCTGGATGGCGCCCTTGACGTAGTCTTCGGCCTTGCCGAACAGAGCCGGGTCCAGTTGCTCGAACATGTCTTCGTCACAACCACGGGACAGCTCCGGAGACTCGACTTCCACCAGGTCCCACGAAACGCTCTTGGTGTCGACCATGGCCTTGACCTTGGCCATTTCACCGTTGTATTCGCCAGCGATGATCTTGCCGTTGCCGGCCGCTTCCCACGGTGCGTAAAAGGCTTTGGCCTGAGCCGCCTTGTTCGCCCCACCAAAAGACACCACAGTCAGGTCCGGGCCCGCCGCCATCGCGCTTGCCGCACCCATCATGCCCAGGGTCAGGGCTGTGAACTTCAGGGATCTCAACATTTATTGTTCTCTCCACGTGCAGGGTTGGTGTTGGTACAGCAGGGGGCGATCAATTCGCCTCTAGAAGGGGATCGAGCGCACGCACATGCTCGACTTGCCAGCCAAGCGGAACCACGTCCCCAACAGCGAGCCCGGGATCGAGTTCGGCAATCGGTTGTTTCACAAAGAAGTCGTTTTTGCCACAGACCTCCAGGCGAACCCGGACGTGGTCGCCCAGATAGATGAATTCCGCCACCCTCCCTGAGAAGCGGTTGACACATTGTTCGCTTGCGCCGTTGAGGCTCACCCGTTCCGGGCGGATCGACAGGGTCACCGGCTCGCCGGGTTTGCCGACGTTCACCGCCAGGGCCTCGACCTTTTCACCACGCCCCAGCTCTACCAGGCAACGATCACCGGTGTGGCTGTGCAAGCGGCCGTTGAGGCGATTGTTCTCGCCGATGAAGTTGGCGACGAAGGTGTTCTTTGGCTCTTCGTAGAGGGTGCGTGGCGGGGCAATCTGCTGGATTTCGCCCTGATGGAACACCGCTACGCGGTCGGACATGGTCAAGGCCTCGCCCTGGTCGTGAGTCACATAGACCACGGTGACACCGAGGCGCTGATGCAGATGCTTGATCTCCATCTGCATGTGCTCACGCAGTTGTTTGTCCAGGGCGCCAAGGGGTTCGTCCATCAGCACCAGTTGCGGTTCGAACACCAATGCCCGGGCCAGGGCCACGCGCTGTTGCTGGCCGCCGGACAACTGCGCCGGGTAGCGTTGGGCAAACGTGTCTAGCTGGACCATGCTCAAGACGCGCTTGACCCGATCACTCACGTCGCTTTTGTTCAAACCGCGCACGGTCAGCGGGAATGCCAGGTTCTCGGCAACGGTCATGTGCGGGAACAAAGCATAGTTCTGGAACACCATGCCGATGTCACGCTTGTGAGGCGGCACGTTGTTGATGGAGCGCCCGGCCAGCTGAATCTCCCCAGCGGTGGGGGTTTCAAAACCGGCGAGCATCATCAGGCTGGTGGTTTTGCCGGAACCGGACGGCCCGAGCAGCGTCAGGAATTCGCCTTTGCGAATGTCCAGGTTGAGGTCCTTGACGATCAGGTTCTCGCCGTCGTAGCTCTTTTGCACACCACGAAAGCTGACCAGCACATCACTGGCCCCCGCGCTTGAATCGACCTGGCTCATACCCGCACCTTTTGTATTGATGACTGCTTGTGAATCAAGCCTAGTGGAGCCTGGGGGCCGCGCAAATCGGGACGCAGGAGAGAATGGCCTCAGCCGGATGGAAGAGTCGGTGTAGGGATTTCCCTACAAGGATGGCGGGATTGGGTAAGAGCAGCGGCAAGTTATGAGCTGCAAGCCGCAAGCAGGGGTAGAAGCGGTGTTGGGGCGTGTCGTAAATGGATATGCCGGCGCACTGCCCCTGTGGGAGCGAGCCTGCTCGCGATGGCAGTGTGTCAGTCAACTACGATGCTGAATGGTCCAACTCTATCGCGAGCAGGCTCGCTCCCACAGGGGATTGTGGTGGGCTTAGAGCAATTTGTGCTCCATCGCGTACTTCACCAGTTCCGCCAAGGAAGTGATGTTGAGCTTCTGCATCAGTCGTGCTTTGTGAGTGCTGATGGTTTTGCTGCTCAGGGCCAGTTGCTGGGCGATGTCGTTGACGTTGGCCCCTTGGGCCAGGCGCTCGAAGACCGAAAACTCACGCTCGGACAGCAGCGAGTGCAGCGGTCGGCTGTCGGTCAGGCCCACTTCGAAAACCATGCGGTCGGCCAGTTCCGGGTCGATGTAACGTCCGCCGGCGGCGACCTTGCGAATCGCCATGAGCAGCAATGCCGGGTCGCTGTCCTTGGTCGCGTAACCCGCGGCACCGACCTTCAGCGCCCGCGCCGCCATTTGCGCCTCGTCGTGCATCGACAACACCAGGATGGCCGGCGGATTGTTCAACGCACGGATCCGCGGGATCGCCTCCAGGCCATTGACGCCCGGCATGGAGATATCCAGCAGCACCACCTCGCAGGGCACATGCCGTAGGGTCTCCAGCAATTGCTCGCCATTGCTCGCCTCCCCCACCACCACCAGATCCTTGGCCAGGCCAATCAACTGTTTAATGCCTTCACGGACGATGGTGTGGTCTTCGGCTACCAGTACACGGATCACGTTTTTCTCCAGATTCAGAATCTCATCGCGAGCCTGCTCGCGATGGCCTCAGGCAAGCCTAGCGAAAGCCATCAGGCCTCGGTCAACGGAACCCGCACCGCCAGGGTCGTACCCTCCCCCGGTTCACTTTCCAACGATAACTGACCGCCCATGATCAATACCCGCTCCCGCATGCCGACCAGACCAAAGGAGGTCGGTCGCCCCGTGGCGGGAACGAATCCTACACCGTCGTCACTCACCGTCAGACAGAGTTGGTCGTCTTCCTGGACCAGCGTCAGTTCTACAGTATGCGCCTGAGCATGGCGCATCACATTGGTCAGCGCTTCCTGGAGAATCCGAAACAGACCGATGGCCTTGGCGTCGCTCAAGGGCGGCAGATTGTCCGGCACCTGCACCAGGCAGGGAATCTGTGTGCGCGCCTCGAAACGCCGCGCCTGCCATTCAATGGCGGAGGCGATGCCGGCATCAAGGATCGGAGGTCGCAGCGCCGTCGCCACATCCCGCACCAACTGGAACAGTTGGGCAATCAGGCGCTTCATGCTGTTGAGCCGTTCTTGCAGACCCGGGTCGAGTTGCGCATAGGCCAGTTCGCACATGGACGTTTCCAGCTTCAAGACGGTCAACATCTGACCCAACTCGTCGTGGACCTCCCGAGCTATACGCGCCTTTTCCTCTTCCCGCACGCTCTCCAGGTGCGCCGACAATTCGCGCAGTTGTTCCCGGGAGCTGGCCAGTTCAAGTTCGATACGCTTGCTTTCGGTGATGTCCCAGACGATGCCGTCCCAAACGTAGGCGCCATCCTCGAGACGACGGGTAATGGCCTTGATCTCGGCCCAGCGTTCCCGGCCCTCGCGGGTCAGGATGCGGCCCTGCCACGACCAATCACTATCGCTGTCCAGCGCCTGATCCTGAGTGCGGTGGTAGCTGGCCTTGTCCTGTGGGTGGACGAGGCTGCGCAGGCCGGTGTCACTGCGAGCCAGGGTCGCGGGTGAATAGCCCACGAGGCTTTCGCTGCCTTCACTGATGTAGGCAAAGTCGATCTGCCCGGTCACCGGGGCGCGCTCCAGGCGAAAGACCAGGCCCGGGACGTTGGCGGCGATTCCCTGCAAGCGCGCCTCGCTTTCGCGCAGCGCCGCCAGCGCACGACGGCGCTCGGTGACGTCGTTTATGTAGACCACCAGGTATTCGGCATCGCGAAAACGCAGGAAGCTCAAGGAAACATCGGCCGGAAGAATACTTCCATCGGCCCGGACGCATTCGGTTTCGAAACTCTGTGGCCCCTCTTCGCTGGCCCGGGCGCGTTTCCACAGGTTCAGCCAGCGATCCATGTGCAGGCCCGGTTCGAAGTCGATCAAGGGACGTTCAATAATGCCGCCTGGCGCATAGCCCAACATGATTTCGGCGGCGCGGTTGGCATAACGTACATGGCTATCCCAATTGACCCAGAGAATGCCGACAGTGCTTTGATCGATGGAAAATTGCGTCAGGCGCAGGGCTTCCTCGCTGGCGGCCCGCTGGGCGATGTCATTTCGCGCATTGCGCAGGCGCCGCTCCAGCGCTCTTTGCTCGCGGCGCTGCCAGAACACGATGACCACGCAGCTCAGGAACAGGGCCAGCAGCAACAGAGTCAGGTTTTGCCAGAAACCCGGAGTGTCGGTCAGCCGCGGATATTTGGGCTTGAGCCAGCGACTGTGCAGTTGCTCAAGTTCCTTGGCCGAGATCGCCTGCAAACCGCTCTCGATGATGTCGGCCAACTCCGGCCAATCCCGGCGAGTGGCGACGCGCAACAGTTGCGGCAGGCCGATATCGCCTACAACCACCAACCCGGCGAATTCAGGCTCGACCATCAGTCGCCCCAGCTGCGCCTCATCGACCACCGCGTACCCGGCCTGTTGGCTCAACAACAGTTGCAGGGCCTGACGCTCCAACGGTACGCCTTGAAGATTCAAGGTCGGGTAATTGCTGCGCAAATAATCGGCCGTGGTACTGGGCATGCGCACCGCCACCCGCACTTGAGCATCGAGCTTTTCCAGTTCGACCCCTTCGGCGCCCTTCTTCTGACCCACGATCAATTGCGGCACGCGCATATAGGGGTCGGAGAACCGCCAGAGTCGCAACCCGGCCGGGGTCTGGGTCAGCCCTGGGGCAACATCCACCTCCCCGGAGCGCAACGCGGCTTCCAGTTGCGCCACGTCCTGGAAATTGCGCCAGGTCAGTTCGACATTCAACGCCTTGCCCAACCATTGCATCAGCTCGACATTGGTGCCGGACAGGCGCTGCAAGCGCCGGTCATATTGCGCGTACGGCGCCTGCAACACGAGGCCGACGCGCAGTTGCGGATGCTGGAGCAGCCATTGTCGCTGGCCCGCGTCCAGTTGCACCCCAGTTAGCGACGGTGCGGGCGCGGCCCACGCCATCAAGGGAAGCCATAAACAGCCGATAACCCACAGGCAGCAAAAACGCATCATTGAAGTCTCATGCACTGACAAATACTGACCAACCCATTAGGCTGCCGGAAATACTTCTGGTCATGGAATATCCGATGCCCTTTGTTTATCGCCTGGCACTGCCAGCATTGTGCCTGTCGCTGATGCTGCCGAGTGCCTTTTCTGTACAGGCTGAAGAACCGGCGCCCGCAGCGGCGGATCAAGCCACCGAGGAAAAACCGGTCGAACGTCCGCCTTTGCTCGAACGCAGCGAAGAAGAAGCGACAGCACTTGAACGGGAGATCCCGGCCCAGGAGCAACAACAGCTGCAAACCGGCAGCGACACCTTCCTGGCACTCTGGAAACCAGCCAACACCAGCGAACCCAAGGGCACGGTCATCATAGTCCCCGGCGCTGGCGAAACTGCTGACTGGCCTCAAGTGATTGGCCCGATGCGCAAAAAGTTACCGGATATCGAGTGGAGCAGCCTGAGTATCACCCTGCCGGACCTGCAAAGCGACGTCATCGCACCGCGCGTGGTAGAAACACCGCCCGAGACCAAACCGGCCGACGTGGCTGGCGCGGCACCGGATGCCACGACCGCAGCGCCGATTGAACAGGTGGCGGGCGGCGAGGCCGACGCGGTGGATCCGGTCGTTGCCCAAACCAGCGAGGATCACCTCCTGGCCGATGCCGACCGTATCTATACCCGCATCGATGCAGCGCTGGCCTACGCCGAACAGCAGGGCGCCCGCAGCATCGTTCTGCTGGGTCACGGCACCGGCGCCTATTGGGCGGCACGTTACCTGAATGAAAAACAGCCCTCGCAGATCGAGCGTTTCGTGATGGTCGCCGCCCAGACCCCGCTCGCAGTCAAGCCCGCCCTGGCCGAACTGACCCCCACCTTGAAACTGGCCACCGCCGACATCTTCTACATGGACAAACCGCAGGATCGCAATGCAGCGCTGGAGCGTTTACAGGCCAGTAAGCGTCTCAAAGGGTCGAGTTTCAGCCAGGTGTCGCTCAAAGCAGTGCCCAACTCATCGGCGCAGCAGGAACAGCTGTTTCGTCGGATTCGGGGTTGGCTCAACCCGCAGAAGCCGGGGGAGTGAGGCTTAGACAAGCCCCAACCCAGCCAGCGTTGTGATCCCTTCTAGCGAAAATCCCGGCGCTCGCGGATCAACCGATAGGCGTTGTGCAACTCCCGGGTTTTGTCGGTGGCGTCACGCACTTGCAATGGCGTCGCCCCGCTGCCGGCAATCTTGTCCGGGTGGTGACGGCTGAGCAGGCGGCGGTAAGCCCGCTTGATCTGCGACGGCTCGCTGGTGGCCGACACCCCCAGCAAGCGCAACGCCTCCTGGTAGGTCGCGCCGCTGTTGGGCAACGACGGTTTGTGTGGCTCGTAATCCACCGCCAGTGCCTGGACCTGTTGCGGCGTCCACCCCAGCCATTTGCCCCACTGGGCGAGCAACTCACGCTCGCTTGTGCCCGCGCGACCGTCCGCCCAAACCATCCGCCAACAGGCCCGCAGCACGCCTTCAGCTGCATGGGGCTGGGTCGCAAGGCGGCGCAAATAACCGCGCAGATGATCGTTTCCGGATTTGCCCCGGTTGAATGCGGCAACGGCCCGGCGTTGTGCCGGTTCGCTCAGGTCCAGCGCACGCATCTCCTGACGAGCCTGCTGGATGTGCCCATCGACCACTCGTCCGTCGCTCTTGGCCAGCCGGCCAAGCAATACAAACAGCAACTCATCGTTGCGTAATGCCGGACGACCACCCAAACGCTCGCGCACCTGCGCCCAGCCTTGCAGATTAAGTCGCCGATCCAGCGCCTGTCCTAACAACGCTCCCAGCATGGCCCCCGGAATGCTGGCTATGGCAAAGCCCGCCCCGGCTCCAATCAGAGTCCCTGGCCACCACATATCAACGGCTCGCTTCTATCAAGGTTTCAACCTGCGCCAAACGTTCATGAGTCCCCACATCCACCCAGTGTCCCTTCAGGTGCTCGCCGCTGACCTGACCCTCGGCCATGGCCTTGCGTAGCAGCGGTGCGAGTTTGAACGCGCCGTCCAGGCAGCCCTCGAACAACCGTGGATGCAAGACGGCAATGCCGCTGTAGGTCAGTTTGTCGGCAGCCGCCCCGCCATCATGAATCTGCCCGTCGGCCAGAATGAAATCGCCGCCCGGATGATGTTCGGGATTATCCACCAGCACCAAGTGCGCCAAGCCGTCCAGAGGTCGGCGCAAGGCGCTGAAATCGTAATCGGTCCAGATGTCGCCGTTGACCACCAGAAACGCTTCCTCGCCCAGTAACGGCAGGGCGCGGAAAATGCCACCGCCGGTTTCCAGCGGCTCACCTTCGGGTGAGAAATGAATGCTCACGCCAAAACGTGAACCGTCCCCGAGATAATCTTCGATTTGCTGACCGAGCCAGGCGTGATTGATCACAATGTCCTTGAACCCGGCCCGAACCAAGGCACGCAGATGGTATTCGATCAAGGGAACGCCGCCGGCACGAACCAGCGGCTTGGGCGTGGTGAGGGTCAAGGGCCGCATGCGCTCCCCTTTACCCGCCGCCAGGATCATCGCTTTCATGCCGTCGCTCCGGCCGACTGACGCAGGCTGGAGAGCAACTGATCCAGTTCCGCCAGTTCAGGGCGACGGGCAATGACCGCTTCTATATAGGCAAAGAAGCGCGGCACATCACCCAGGTAGCGCGGCTTGCCGTCGCGGTGGCAAATACGCGCGAAAATCCCGATGACCTTGAGATGGCGCTGCACGCCCATCAGGTCGCTGGCCCGCAGGAAATCCTCGAAGTCCGGCTGGACCGGGATGCCGAGCGCACCGGCCTGCTGCCAGTAATCCTCGAGCCAGCCACGCACGCGCTCCTCGGGCCAACTGAGAAAGGCATCCTTGAACAGACACGTGACGTCATAAGTCACCGGGCCATAAACCGCATCCTGAAAGTCCAGTACGCCGGGGTTCGGTTCGCTGAGCATCAGGTTGCGCGGCATGTAGTCGCGATGGACCAGCACTTTCGGCTGAGCCAGCGCGCTGTTGATCAGCAGGTCGCTGGCCTGTTGCCAGAGCGCTTGTTGAGCAGCATCCAATTCGATACCCAGCTCATGCTTGACGTACCACTCAGGAAACAGCTCCAGCTCCCGGCGCAGCAAAGCGACGTCGTAGCTGGGCAGTGGCGCGACCATCGGCAGTTGTTGGAAAGCCAACAGGGCCTGCAGGGCGTCACGGAATAATGCGTCGGCATTGTCGCCGCTGATCACGTCCAGATACGTCTGATTGCCCAGGTCATTGAGCAAGAGAAAACCGCGCTCGAGGTCTTCGGCATAAATTTTCGGCACGTTGATGCCGGATTTCGCCAACAAAAAAGCAATGTCCACGAAGGGTTTGCAGTTTTCCTGGGGCGGTGGCGCATCCATCACGATCAAACTGCGGCCCTCGCCTTCCCAGCGGAAATAACGACGGAAACTCGCGTCACTGCTGGCCGCAGTCAACGTAGCCGGGGGTACGGCGCCCCAGCCCTGCTGAACAAAAAGGATCGGCAGCTGCTCATCGAGCCAAACTTTCAGGTGTTGCAGGCGTACATCTTGGTCAGGCATTGCAAGGGTCTCCGACGGCGCTAGCCGTCAAGCGGGTCATGCTTTATTATCCAGCATCTTTTTCAGACCATCGAGAGGCGTGCGGCCCACACCGCGGGCAGATGGCACGCAGGAAGCCCGGACTAATAAGATGGCATTGAAATCCCCCGCGTTTCGTAAAAAATTTCCGTTGCTGGTCACCGGCAGTCTGCTGGCCCTGCAACCCTTGGCCTCTTCATTCGTCGTTGCGGCGCAGCAGTATGACTGCTCCGTCTCCGCTTCGGGTGCCTGGGACTGTTCGCCCAAGACGCCGGCTGCTGCATTGCCGCCACGTCCGGTGCATGACGGCAGTGCGGTTTCCGCCAGCGGCGAGGCTCCGGCCGACAGCGGCTCGGGCGAAGAAGCCGGCGACAAGCCCGTGCTCGTCACCGAAGCCAAAGGCCGCGGCCTGAAGTCTCGCAGTGCGGACTACAGTCACCTGGACTGGGTTCCACGGGAGAACCTCACCCCTGCCCAATTGGCCGAAACCGGTCCTTATTGCGCCGGTGCCTATATCGAGCCCGTTCGTCCTGGCATGAATGACAAGACCGACAAAAGCGACGCTCCGACCTTCCTCGGCGCCAAGGCGTCGCGCTACCAGCAGGAAGAACAGGTGGCAACGCTGGCCGGCGACGTGGTCATGCGTCAAGGCAGCATGCAGGTCGAGGCCGACGAGGCCAACCTGTACCAGGCTGAAAACCGCGGCGAGCTGAGCGGCAACGTGCGAGTTCGCGACAACGGTGCGCTGATCGTCGGCGACCACGCCGATGTGCAGTTGGACACTGGCGAAGCCAAGGTCGACAACGCCGAATACGTGATGCATAAGTCGCGCATCCGCGGTAACGCGCTGTACGCCAAGCGTGCTGAAAACGCGATCATCCGCCTCAAGGATGGTACGTACACCACGTGTGAGCCAGGCAGCAACGCCTGGACACTCAAGGGCAACAACATCACCCTGAACCCGGCTACCGGCTTCGGCACCGCCACCAACGTGACGCTGCGGGTCAAGGACTTCCCGGTCCTGTATACCCCGTACATCTATTTCCCGATCGATGACCGTCGCCAGTCCGGCTTCCTGCCGCCGACCATCGGCACCGGCAGCGATACCGGCTTTTTGCTGGTCACTCCGTATTACTTCAACCTGGCACCCAACTACGATGCCACGTTGTACCCGCGCTACATGAGCAAGCGCGGCCTGTTGATGGAAGGCGAGTTCCGCTACCTGACCAAGTCCAGCGAAGGTCAGTTCGGTGCGGCGTACCTCAACGACGAAAACGATGATCGCAGCGGCCAGTCCGACTACGACAAGACCCGCTACATGTACAACTGGCAGCATAAGGGCGGGCTCGACTCGCGCGTGCTGACGGAAGTCGACTACACCAAGATCAGCGACCCTTATTACTTCCAGGATCTGGCGAGCGATCAGATTGGTGTCGAGTCCAATGACTACGTAAACCAGCAGGGTGCCGTCAGCTATCGAGGTGACAACTACGTTGCACGGCTGAATGCCCAGGCTTATCAGATGGCGACGATTTCGAAGATCACGCCGTATAACCGCCTGCCGCAGATCACCTTCAATGGCACCCTTCCCCAACAGCCGTATGGTCTGGATTTCGCCTACAAGACGGAACTGGTGCGGTTTGATCGGGATTTGCGGACCGGTAACTATACCGATGAGGACGGCAACACCGAGCGGTGGTTGGACGAGAACGTCAGTGGTTTGGCTCGGGCGAACGGCAATCGCCTGAACCTGGCGCCAGTTGTGAGCCTACCGATGGAGGCAAGCTATGGCTTCATCAAACCATCGCTTAAATATCAGTACACCCAGTACGATCTGGATCTGGACTCTAAGGGCAAGACTGCCGTCGGAAACAGCTACGACAGCACCCCGAGCCGCGGCGTTCCAATCGCCAGCATCGACAGCGGCCTGTACTTCGACCGAGACACCCAGTGGTTTGGCAGTAATTACCGTCAAACCCTGGAACCGCGACTGTTCTACCTCTATGTGCCTGAGAAAGATCAGAGCGACATCCCGGTTTTCGACACCGGCGAATCCACTTTCAGCTACTCCTCGCTGTTCCGGGACAACCGCTTCTCCGGCTCCGACCGTGTCGGCGACGAGAACAAACTGTCCCTGGGCGTGACCAGCCGCTGGATCCAGGAAAACGGTTTCGAGCGCCAGCGCGTCAGCGTCGGCCAGGCCTTTTACTTCAAGGACCGCGAAGTCCAACTGCCAGGCATCGACTTCAACACGCGTGAAGATGCCAAGTCGGACGTATCGCCATACGCACTGGAATACGAATTCCGCTGGAACCGCGATTGGCGCACCACGGCCACCTACAACTGGGACCCGGACACTCGCAGCCCTCGCTCGGGCAGCGCGATGTTCCATTACCAGCCGGAAGACAACCCGAACAAGGTCATCAACGCCGGTTACCGCTACCGCAACGACCAGGTGCGCTACGACCAGACTACTGGCCAATGGTCCGTGGGTGGCGGCGACTATGGAACTCCGGGCACTCCGGGCTACGTGAAGGACTACTACAAGATCCAGCAGCACGACTTCTCGGTCATCTGGCCAGTCGTGCCGCAGTGGAATCTCATCAGCCGCTGGCAGTATGACTACAACCGCAACCGTACCCTGGAAGCCTTCGGTGGTTTCGAATACGACAACTGCTGCTGGAAACTGCGCCTGATCAACCGTTACTGGGTCGACTATGAAGAGTTCAGTCAAGCCGCCCCGGAAAACGAGAAGGGCGACCACGGCATCTTCCTCCAAATTGTCCTGAAGGGACTCGGCGGCCTCACCGGCGCCAAGGTAGAGAGCTTCCTCGACAAAGGCATCCAAGGTTATCGTGAACGTGAAGACCAAGCTTTCTGATTGTCTGCGCCCGCTGATGCTGGGCGCGCTGTTCCTGGGTACTGCGGCCAACGCCGCGGTACAGCCCATCGACAAAGTGGTGGCTATCGTCGACAACGACGTGGTCATGCAGAGCCAGCTGGACCAGCGCGTCCATGAAGTGCAGCAGACCATCGCCAAGCGCGGTGGTGGCCTGCCCCCTCCGGGCGTATTGGATCAACAAGTGCTCGAACGCCTGATCGTCGAAAACCTGCAATTGCAGATTGGCGAACGCTCGGGCATCCGCATCACTGATGAAGAATTGAACCAGGCCGTCGGCACCATTGCCCAGCGCAACAACATGACCGTCGACCAGTTCCGCGCTGCCCTGGCTCGCGACGGCCTCTCTTACGAGGACGCTCGCGATCAGATCCGCCGCGAGATGATCATCAGCCGTGTGCGCCAGCGTCGTGTGGCCGAGCGCATCCAGGTGTCCGAGCAGGAAGTGAAAAACTTTCTCGCCTCCGATCTGGGCAAGATGCAGCTTTCCGAGGAACTGCACCTGGCGAACATCCTGGTTCCTACCCCGGAAAGCGCCAACTCCGAAGCCATCCAGAATGCTTACCGTCAGGCGATGGACATCTACCAGCAACTCAAGCAAGGCGCCGACTTCGGTCAGATGGCCATTGCCAGGTCTGGCAGTGACAACGCCCTGGAAGGTGGTGACATGGGCTGGCGCAAGGCCGCCCAATTGCCCCCGCCGTTCGATCGCGAACTGAGCAGCATGGCCGTGGGTGACATCACCCAACCAGCCCGCACGCCCGGCGGTTTCATCATTCTCAAGCTGTTGGAAAAGCGCGGTGGTGGTGCTCAGGTGCGTGACGAAGTGCATGTTCGTCATATCCTGATCAAGCCAAGCGAGATCCGCAGCGAAGCCGAGACCAAGCGTCTGGCGGAAAAGCTTTATGAGCGCATCGAGGCGGGTGAAGATTTCGCCGAGCTGGCCAAGAGCTTCTCCGAAGACCCGGGTTCAGCCCTCAACGGCGGCGACCTGAACTGGGTTGACCCGAACGCACTGGTACCCGAGTTCCGCCAGGTGATGGCCGAAACACCACAAGGCCAGCTGTCCAAGCCGTTCAAGAGCCCTTATGGCTGGCACGTACTGGAAGTCCTTGGCCGCCGCGCCACAGACAGCACCACCCAGGCTCGCGAACAACAGGCGATGACAGTGCTGCGCAACCGCAAGTACGACGAAGAGCTGCAAACCTGGCTGCGTCAGATCCGCGACGAAGCCTACGTCGAAATCAAACTCCCTGGTGCAGACCAGGCAGCGCAGTGAAACCCAAGCGTTTCGCGCTGACACCCGGCGAGCCTGCCGGCATCGGTCCCGACCTGTGCCTGCTGCTCGCCTCGCAACCCCAGCCACATCCCTTGATAGCCATCACCAGCCGCGACCTGCTCCTTGAGCGGGCTGCGCAGCTGGGGGTGGTCGTCGACCTGCTGCCAGTGATACCGGGGGCCTGGCCGGATGTCCCGGCACCCGCCAATAGCCTGTATGTCTGGGATACGCCACTGGGCGCCCCGGTGGTTACCGGGCAACTGGACAAGACCAACGCGGCATTCGTCCTGCAAACCCTGACCCGCGCTGGCCAGGGCTGCCTGGACGGGAGTTTCGCCGGCATGATCACCGCTCCGGTGCACAAGGGTGTGATCAACGAATCCGGGATTGCCTTTTCCGGGCATACCGAATTCCTGGCGGACCTGACCCACACCACGCAGGTGGTCATGATGCTCGCCACCCGTGGCCTGCGCGTGGCATTGGTGACCACGCACCTGCCCTTGCGGGACGTCGCCGACGCCATCACCCCGCAACGCCTGGAGCGGGTCACGCGGATATTGCACGCCGACCTGCAGGAAAAGTTCGGCATCGCCCAGCCCCGTATCCTGGTCTGCGGGCTCAACCCCCATGCCGGTGAAGGCGGACATCTGGGCCATGAAGAAATCGACACCATAGAACCCACCTTGGAGCGCTTGCGCAGCGAGGGCATGGACCTGCGTGGCCCGCTGCCTGCCGACACTCTCTTTACCCCCAAATATCTGGAGCACTGCGATGCGGTGCTGGCGATGTACCACGATCAGGGCCTGCCCGTACTGAAGTACAAAGGCTTCGGCGCGGCAGTCAACGTAACCCTGGGCCTGCCGATCATCCGCACATCGGTGGACCATGGCACCGCCCTGGACCTGGCCGGCAGTGGCAGGATCGATACCGGCAGCCTGCAGGTCGCCTTGGAAACCGCCTACCAGATGGCCGAGACCCATTTATGACCGAGCAATACCAACACCGCGCGCGCAAGCGCTTCGGCCAGAACTTCCTGCACGATGCTGGCGTAATCGATCGCATCCTGCGCTCCATCAATGCCAAACCCGACGATCGCCTGCTGGAGATTGGCCCGGGCCAGGGCGCGCTGACCGAAGGCCTGCTCGGCAGCGGTGCGCAACTGGATGTGGTAGAACTGGACAAGGACCTGATCCCGATCCTCAACCAGCAGTTCGCTGGCATGAGCAATTTCAACCTGCATCAGGGCGACGCGCTGAAGTTCGACTTCAATAGCCTGGAGGCTGCGCCCAATAGCCTGCGGGTCGTGGGGAATCTGCCGTACAACATCTCCACGCCACTGATCTTTCATTTGCTGAGCAACGCTGGCCTGATCCGCGACATGCACTTCATGTTGCAAAAAGAGGTGGTCGAACGGCTGGCTGCCGGCCCTGGCGGCGGTGACTGGGGTCGCCTGTCGATCATGGTTCAGTACCATTGCCGGGTCGAACATCTGTTCAATGTAGGCCCTGGGGCATTCAACCCGCCACCGAAAGTCGACTCGGCCATCGTCCGCCTGGTACCCCATGCCGTCCTGCCGCACCCGGCCAAGGATCATCGCCTGCTGGAGCGCGTCGTACGCGAAGCTTTCAATCAGCGTCGCAAAACCCTGCGCAACACCCTGAAATTATTGCTCAGCAGCGCCGAAATCGAAGCCGCCGGCGTTGACGGCAGCCTGCGTCCCGAGCAATTGGACCTGGCGGCGTTCGTGCGCCTGGCCGACAAGCTCAGCGAACAGGCAGCGCCCAAAGCCGACGCCATCTGACAAGCTCATCGCTATCGGGTAGGACGTCTGGTCTACTACCCGATACATGGCCTAGACTGATCTTCTCAGCTACGCCCGCGTCCCGCTTCGCTTTTAAGGCCTTTTTGCATGTCCGATCTTCGTTATCAGGTCGACGTCAGCGTCGCCACCCGCTTTCTGGCAGAACAGTCGCAACCCGAGCACAACCGTTTCGCCTTCGCCTATACCATTACCGTGAGCAACAACGGCTCATTGCCAGCCCGGCTGCTATCACGCCACTGGGTCATCACCGACGGCGATGGTCATGTTGAACATGTGCGGGGCGAGGGGGTGGTCGGTCAGCAACCGCTGATCGACGCTGGAAAAAGCCACAGCTACAGCAGTGGGACGGTGATGACGACCAAGGTCGGCACCATGCAGGGCACGTACCAGATGCTGGCGGAGGACGGCACGCGTTTCGACGCGATCATCAAGCCGTTTCGCCTGGCGGTGCCCGGAGCCTTGCACTGATGGCGACGTATGCGGTCGGCGATCTGCAAGGTTGCCTGGACCCGCTCAAATGCCTGCTGGAACGGGTCGCCTTCGACCCACAGAAAGACACGCTGTGGCTGGTGGGCGATCTGGTCAATCGGGGCCCACAATCGCTTGAGACCTTGCGCTTTCTCTACAACATCCGCGATTCGCTGGTCTGCGTGCTCGGCAATCACGACCTGCACCTGCTGGCCGCCTGGCAGAACATCGAGCGCCTGAAAAAATCCGATACCTTGAGCGAAATCCTCGATGCCCCCGATTGCGTCGAGCTGCTGGAATGGCTGCGCCTGCAAAAGCTGATGCACTACGACGAGCAGCGCAACCTAGCGCTGGTGCACGCCGGCATCCCACCCCAATGGTCCTTGCGCAAGGCGCTCAAGTGCGCCGGCGAAGTCGAACAAGCGCTGCGCGACGACAACCTGTTCGGCCCCTACCTGGATGGCATGTACGGCAATGAACCGGTCAAATGGGACAACGATCTCACCGGCACCGCCCGTCTGCGAGTCATCACCAATTATTTCACCCGCATGCGCTTCTGCACCCGCGACGGTAAGCTGGACCTCAAGGGCAAGGAAGGCATCGAGACCGCGCCACCTGGTTACGCCCCCTGGTTCAAACACAAAGAGCGCAAGACCCGTAATCTGAAGATCATTTTCGGGCACTGGGCGGCACTGGAAGGCCAATCCGACGAACCTGGGGTTTTCGCCCTCGACACCGGATGCGTATGGGGTAGCGCGATGACCCTGATGAACGTCGACTCGGGCGAGCAACTGCGTTGCGAGTGTGACGAACAGGGTCACGCCAAATCCCTTCATCATCCGACCATTGCATCAGTAACGGCCGCTACCATCGTTTGATCGGTGCCGCGCGTCAGGCTACAGGAGTCCCTAATGACCGCTTTTAAACGCATCCCCCCAGAGCAGGCCCAGGCCCTGCGTGAAACAGGCGCGGTTGTCGTCGACGTTCGTGATCCGGCCACATTCGCTGCCCTGCACATCAGCGGCTCGACCCATCTGGATAACCACTCCCTCTCTGATTTCATCCGCAATGCGGACCTCGACGCCCCCGTGGTGGTGGTCTGTTATCACGGCAATTCCAGCCAGAGCGCGGCCGCTTACCTGGTCAGCCAAGGCTTCTCCGATGTCTATAGCCTGGATGGCGGTTTTGAGCGGTGGCGCACGATTTACCCTGAAGAAACAGCCCCAGGTAACCCGGAATAATTTTTATGACGCCCAAGCCCACGTGAACCGCGGGTTTGGGTGATGGCGGACGAACGGTCTGCCACAACTAATTACGCATTCAACCTTTACCTCTCCGATTCCGAACTATCCTTAGCCTCAGGCCATCCAAAACAGGGGAGAGCCGGTACACCGGCGCGCGGGTTCATCGGGAGACAGCTTTCAGGAGACGGCATTTCTGAAAGCATTCTGGGGGGGTAAACGGCAGCTGGGTTCCCAGCGGCCGACCAGCATCGACTGATTGATCCGACACCGGCTCCACGTATCGAGCGAGGTGACGTCATGAGCATTTTTAGCCACTTCCAGCAACGTTTCGAGTCCACGCGGCAGGAGGAATACTCGCTGCAGGAATACCTCGATCTCTGCAAGCAGGACCGCAGCGCCTACGCATCGGCTGCGGAACGCCTGTTGCTGGCAATCGGAGAACCGGAACTGCTGGATACCTCGGCCAATTCGAGGCTTTCGCGGATCTTTTCCAACAAGGTGATTCGCCGCTATCCGACCTTCCAGGACTTCCATGGCATGGAAGAGTGCATCGACCAGATCGTGTCCTATTTCCGCCACGCCGCTCAGGGTCTGGAAGAAAAGAAACAGATCCTGTACCTGCTGGGTCCCGTCGGCGGCGGTAAATCGTCCCTGGCCGAGAAGCTCAAGGAACTGATCGAAAAGGTGCCCTTCTACGCCATCAAGGGTTCTCCAGTATTCGAATCCCCCCTGGGGCTGTTCAACGCTACCGAAGATGGCGCGATTCTGGAGGAAGACTTCGGTATTCCGCGCCGCTACCTCAATACCATCATGTCGCCATGGGCCACCAAGCGTCTGGCCGAGTTCGGCGGTGACATCAGCCAGTTCCGGGTGGTCAAGCTCTACCCTTCGATCCTCAACCAGATCGCGGTGGCCAAGACCGAACCGGGGGATGAAAACAACCAGGACATTTCCGCCCTCGTGGGTAAGGTCGATATCCGCAAGCTGGAGGAGTTTCCTCAAAACGACGCCGACGCCTACAGCTATTCGGGTGCGCTGTGCCGGGCCAACCAAGGCCTGATGGAATTCGTCGAAATGTTCAAGGCGCCCATCAAAGTGCTGCACCCCCTGCTGACCGCAACCCAGGAAGGCAACTACAACAGCACTGAAGGGCTGGGGGCGATTCCGTTCAGCGGCATTCTGCTGGCGCACTCCAACGAATCGGAATGGCACACCTTCCGCAACAACAAGAACAACGAAGCCTTCATCGACCGGATCTACATCGTCAAGGTGCCCTACTGCCTGCGAGTCACCGACGAGGTCAAGATCTACGACAAGCTGCTGTTCAACAGCTCCTTGTCCAAGGCCCACTGCGCCCCCGACACACTGAAGATGCTTGCCCAGTTCACTGTGCTGTCGCGCCTGAAGGAGCCGGAAAACTCCAACATCTATTCGAAGATGCGCGTCTACGACGGTGAGAATCTCAAGGACACCGATCCTAAGGCCAAGTCGATCCAGGAATACCGCGACAACGCGGGGGTCGATGAAGGGATGAATGGTCTGTCCACACGTTTTGCCTTCAAGATCCTGTCCAAGGTTTTCAACTTCGATCCACACGAAATCGCAGCCAACCCGGTTCACCTGCTGTATGTATTGGAACAGCAGATCGAGCAGGAACAGTTCCAGGCGGAAACTCGCGAGCGTTACCTGCGTTTCCTGAAGGAGTATCTGGCTCCGCGTTATATCGAGTTCATCGGCAAGGAAATCCAGACCGCGTACCTGGAGTCCTACAGCGAATATGGGCAGAACATCTTCGATCGCTACGTGCTTTACGCAGACTTCTGGATCCAGGATCAGGAATACCGCGATCCGGAAACCGGCGAAATCCTCAACCGCGTGGCGCTGAACGAGGAACTGGAAAAAATCGAGAAACCGGCCGGGATCAGCAATCCCAAGGATTTCCGCAACGAAATCGTCAACTTTGTCTTGCGGGCCCGGGCCAACAACAACGGCAAGAACCCAACCTGGCTCAGCTACGAAAAGCTGCGGGTGGTCATCGAGAAAAAAATGTTCTCCAACACCGAAGACCTGTTGCCGGTCATCAGCTTCAACGCCAAGGCCAGCAAGGAGGACCAGCAAAAACACAACGACTTCGTCACACGCATGGTCGAACGTGGCTACACCGACAAACAGGTACGCCTGCTCTCCGAGTGGTACCTGCGGGTCCGGAAATCGCAGTGAGGCAGTAGCAAGCTACAAGCTACAAGCTGCAAGAAAAAAAGCGCGTAAGCCTGATATCCGGGTCAGCGCGTCTACTTGCAGCTTGTAGCTCACAACTTGAAGCTGCCCAGAGGGCCACCCATGAGCTATGTGATCGACCGACGCCTTAATGGCAAGAACAAAAGCACGGTGAACCGCCAGCGGTTTCTGCGGCGTTACCGTGACCACATCAAGAAGGCCGTCGAAGAGGCGGTCAGCCGCCGTTCCATTACCGACATGGAACATGGCGAGCAAATCAGTATCCCCGGACGCGACATCGACGAGCCGGTGCTTCACCACGGGCGTGGCGGCAAACAAACTGTCGTGCACCCCGGCAACAAGGAATTCACCAGCGGCGAACACATTCCGCGTCCGCAAGGCGGAGGTGGCGGGAGAGGTCCGGGCAAGGCCGGCAACTCCGGCGAGGGCATGGACGAATTCGTGTTCCAGATTACCCAGGAGGAATTCCTGGAGTTCATGTTCGAGGACCTCGAGCTGCCGAATCTGGTCAAGCGCAATCTGACCGGCACCGATACGTTCAAGACGGTGCGCGCCGGCATCAGCAATGAAGGCAATCCTTCGCGTATCAACATTATCCGTACGCTTCGCTCGGCCCATGCCCGGCGCATCGCGCTGTCCGGCAGCAGCCGGGCAAAATTGCGCGAGACAAAGGAGGAACTCGCCCGCCTGAAGCGCGAAGAACCCGACAATTTTGGCGATATTCAGGAGCTGGAAGCGGAGATCGAAAAACTTAGCGCGCGGATTCACCGTGTGCCATTTCTCGATACCTTCGACCTCAAGTACAACCTGCTGGTGAAACAACCCAACCCCAGTTCCAAGGCCGTGATGTTCTGCCTGATGGACGTGTCAGGGTCCATGACCCAGGCCACCAAGGATATTGCCAAGCGGTTCTTCATCCTGTTGTACCTGTTCCTCAAACGGAACTACGACAAGATCGATGTGGTGTTCATCCGCCACCATACCAGCGCCAGGGAAGTGGACGAAGAGGAGTTCTTCTATTCCCGGGAAACCGGCGGCACGATTGTCTCCAGTGCCCTGAAGCTGATGCAGGAAATCATGGCTGAACGCTATCCGGCCAATGAATGGAACATCTATGCCGCCCAGGCGTCCGACGGCGACAACTGGAACGATGATTCACCCATTTGCCGCGACATCCTGATCAACCAGATCATGCCGTTCGTCCAGTACTACACCTATGTGGAAATTACTCCACGGGAACATCAGGCCTTGTGGTACGAATATGAACGCATTGCCGAAGCGTTTTCCGACACATTTGCCCAACAGCAACTGGTTTCGGCCGGGGATATATACCCGGTCTTCCGTGAACTCTTCCAGCGCAGGTTAGTGACATGACCGCCAAAAAAGAGCAGAAGCGTCAACCCATCTCCACCGGCTCGGAATGGACGTTCGAGCTGATCCAGGCCTACGACCGCGAAATCAGCCGTATCGCGGACCGTTATGCCCTGGACACTTACCCGAACCAGATCGAGGTGATCACCGCCGAACAGATGATGGACGCCTACGCCTCGGTCGGCATGCCACTGGGCTATCACCACTGGTCCTACGGCAAGCACTTCCTCAGTACCGAGAAATCCTACAGCCGCGGCCAGATGGGGTTGGCCTATGAGATCGTGATCAACTCCGACCCTTGCATCGCCTACCTGATGGAAGAAAATACCATCTGCATGCAGGCCTTGGTGGTGGCCCATGCGTGCTACGGCCACAACAGCTTCTTCAAGGGTAATTACCTGTTTCGCACCTGGACCGATGCCAGCTCGATCATCGATTACCTGGTATTTGCCAAGCAATACATCATGCAATGCGAGGAGCGTCACGGCATCGATGCCGTGGAGGACCTGCTGGACTCCTGCCATGCGCTGATGAACTACGGCGTGGACCGCTACAAACGACCGTATCCGATTTCCGCCGAAGAAGAACGCCGGCGTCAAAAGGATCGCGAAGAACATCTGCAAAAGCAGATCAACGATCTGTGGCGCACCATTCCCAAAGGTGCCGACAAGTACAGCGAGAAAGACAACGCGCGCTTCCCTGCCGAGCCTCAGGAAAACATCCTCTATTTCATTGAAAAACACGCGCCGCTGCTGGAGCCGTGGCAGCGGGAGATCGTGCGCATCGTGCGCAAGATCGCCCAATACTTTTATCCACAGCGCCAGACCCAGGTCATGAACGAAGGCTGGGCCACGTTCTGGCATTACACGCTGATGAACGACCTGTACGACGAAGGCCTGGTCACCGACGGCTTTATGATGGAGTTCCTCACGTCCCACACCAGCGTGGTGTTCCAGCCCGGTTTCGACAGCCCGTATTACAGCGGCATCAACCCTTATGCGCTGGGCTTTGCCATGTACCGCGATATCCGGCGCATGTGCGAAAACCCCACCGAGGAGGATCGGCGCTGGTTCCCGGACATCGCCGGCTCGGATTGGTTGTCCGCCATTAAATTCGCTATGAGCAGCTTCAAGGACGAGAGCTTCATCCTCCAGTACCTCTCGCCCAAGGTCATCCGCGACCTGAAACTGTTCAGCATCCTCGATGATGACCAGAAAGATGACCTGCTGGTGCCAGCCATCCACGATGAAAGCGGTTATCGCGTCATCCGCGAGACGCTGGCGGCGCAATACAACCTGGGCAACCGCGAGCCCAACGTTCAGATCTACAGTATCGATCGCCGGGGCGATCGCTCGCTGACGCTGCGCCATCAGGCACACGATCGCAAACCGCTGGGCGATTCAACCGATGAAGTCCTCAAGCACCTGCACCGCCTCTGGGGGTTCGACATTCATCTCGAAACCTTGCAGGGCGACCAAGTGATGAAAACCCATCACGTGCCACCCAGAACCGAACAAACCGAAGGAGATTATGGCCGGCTGGACCTAGCCGTCATTCATCTTTGAACCCGTTTTCACCTCCGAACGCCTGGCGCAAAGGTTATCCTGTCAGACCAACGGAGGTTTTTTATGCAGATCTATAAAGTCGGCGGCGCCGTTCGCGATCGCCTGCTGGGCATTCCTGTCACCGACATCGATCGGGTCGTGGTGGGGGCTACTGCCGAGGACATGCTCGCCAAGGGCTTTCGCCCAGTGGGAGCTGATTTTCCGGTATTCCTTGATCCCAAGACCGGGGAGGAATACGCCCTAGCCCGCACCGAACGCAAAAGTGGCCGCGGTTATGGCGGCTTCGTGTTCCATGCCAGCCCTGAAGTCACCCTCGAAGAAGACCTGATCCGCAGGGACCTGACGATCAACGCCATGGCCGAAGATGACCATGGCAATCTTACCGACCCGTACCACGGCCAACGCGACCTCAAAGCCCGCCTGCTACGTCATGTTTCCCCCGCGTTCGCCGAAGATCCCCTCAGGGTCCTGCGGGTTGCCCGCTTTGCCGCGCGCTATGCTGCGCTGGGTTTCAAAGTGGCGGACGAAACCCTGGAACTGATGCGCCAGCTCAGCGACTCTGGCGAATTGCAAGCCTTGACCGCCGAGCGCAGCTGGAAAGAAATTTCCCGCGCCCTCATGGAAAAACAACCACAGGTGTTTATCCAGGTCCTGCGCGATTGCACAGCCCTCAAAGTCTTGATGCCCGAGGTGGATGCACTGTTCGGCGTGCCGCAACCCGAGGCCCATCACCCGGAAATCGACACCGGCGTCCACACTCTGAGCGTGCTGGAGCAGGCAGCCCTGCATGAACAGCCACTGACGGTCCGTTGGGCGTGCCTGTTGCACGATCTGGGCAAAGGGCAGACGCCCGAACATGAATGGCCGCGACACATCGCCCATGAGCACAAGGGGCTGAAGCTGATCAAAGCGGTCAATGAACGTTTCAAGGCGCCTCGCGACTGCCAGGAACTGGCGTTACTCGTCGGCCAATACCACACCCATGGTCATCGTGCGCTTGAGCTGAAGGCTTCTACCTTGCTTGAGCTGTTGCACAGCTTTGACGTCTATCGCCGCCCCCAGCGCTTCGAGGAGTTCATCGCTGCGTGCGAGATGGATGCGCGGGGCCGTAAGGGCCTGGAGAGTCGAAGTTATCCACAGGCGGATTACCTGCGGGGAGCGGCAACGGCCGCACGCGGAGTAGCGGTGCAGCCCTTGCTGGAAAAAGGCTTCAAGGGACCTGAACTGGGCGAGGCGATCAAGCGTGAGCGCCTCAAGGCGTTGAAGGCATACAAGGAAGCGACGAACTGACAGAGCTTGTGTCGGCTTGCATCTGGGGAGCATAGGCCGCCGCCATCGCGAGCGGGCTCGCTCCCACAGGATATCGCGGACCGCTCAGGGGCAATGTGGAAGCGAGCCAGCTCGCGCGATGACGTCAGAGGCCTGACAGCAGCTCAAAAGGCGTGAGCGGTACACCGCGCCATTCAAAAGCCACCGGCGCCAGCACCTGGTCAATCTGCGCCTCATCCCACAAAGTCGCGAAGCTTTTTCCCACGCCAGGATGAATCCGGTCGGGCGCAATCAATGACAACGGCCAAAGGACAAAGGCGTTCTTGAGGATTTCGGCGCGGGGCAGGATCAAGCCGTCGAAATTGCCGACCTGCTCGCCATACAACAACACGTCGATATCCAGCGGCAGCCCTTTGCGGTCCGGCGCATAACGACCATTGTCTGCCTCGATGAACTTGAGGCGACGGTCCAGCTCCATCAGCGGCAGATCCGTGTAGGCAGCTACGACGAAATTGAAAAAAGGCCCGCTCTTGATGCCCACCGGCTGGCTCTCGAACACCGCCGAACAGCGTATGTCCACCAGGAACCCGGCAAGGGCTTCAAGACCTGCGCACAAGTGGGCTTCGCGCTCGATATTGCTGCCGAGCCCGAGAAAAACCTGAGTCAGCGACATCCGCGCTCGATCTCCACGCCCACGCCCCTGGCGGCCGGCACAGCGCCGGGCTTGGTCAGTTTCAGACGCAGCCAGGTAATCTTGAACTCGTCCATCAACGCTTGGGCCAGTCGTTCGGCAAAGGTCTCAACCAACTGGTACTGGGCTTGCTCGGCAAATGCCTGGATGCGCGACGATACGCTGGCGTAATCGAGCGCCAGGGTCAGGTCATCGTCGGCGGCGGCCGGACGGTTATCCCAGGCGAAACTCAGATCCAGCCGCAGACACTGGCGGATGCCGCGCTCCCAGTCGTAGGCACCAATGACCGTGTCGACTTCCAGGCCTTCGATAAACACTCTGTCCAAGCACTCTTCTCCGCAGCACGACAAGGGCGCAATGCGCCGTTAGAATCAGGGCGTCCTCGCCCGGAATAGTTAGCATGTTTTGGTTACTGGCGACTTTCGCCTACCTGCTCGGCTCGCTGTCCTTCGCCATTTTGCTCAGCCGCCTGACCGGTCGCCCGGATCCGCGAATGAGTGGCTCGGGCAATGCCGGCGCCACCAACATGCTGCGCCTGGCCGGACGCAAACTTGCCATCCTGACCTTGCTTGGCGACCTCTGCAAAGGCCTTGTCCCGGTTCTGCTCGCCAATCTTGCAGGACTTTCGTTGCAGCAACAGGCCTGGATCGGTGTCTGCGCCGTCATCGGTCACTTGTTCCCGCTGTACTTTCGCTTTCGCGGCGGCAAGGGCGTCGCCACCGCCGCCGGCATGTTGCTGGGTCTGTATCCACCCGCCGCCCTGCTGGCCGTCGCTGCCTGGCTGCTGACGTTCTACCTGACCCGCACCAGCTCCCTGGCCGCCCTGATCGCCACGCCGCTGATCCTGCCATTGCTGGCCTGGCAGGAACCGACGGCCTTGCTGCCGGTGACCGCACTCGTTGCACTGATCGTCTGGCGCCACCGGGGCAATCTACGCGACCTGTTTGCCGGGCGCGAACGGCATTTTTAAACCGCACGCCTTACAGCGGTGACAACTGCTCCATGGGCCAGCGCGCCTGCACGCTGATTGCCAGGCTTTCGTGCTGGCCAGCTTGCAAACGTTGGCATCCGGCGAAGGCAATCATCGCCCCGTTATCTGTACAGAACTCCGGCCTGGCGTAGTAAACGTCGCCGTTCATGCTGCCAAGCATGTTCTCCAGTGACACGCGCAAAGCCTTATTCGCACTGACTCCGCCAGCGATCACCAGACGCTTGAGTCCTGCCTGTTTCAGGGCGCGCTTGCACTTGATGGTCAAAGTCTCCACCACCGCTTGCTGGAACGCCAGCGAGATGTCGCAACGGGCTTGCTCGCCGTCGTCTCCGGCGCTGACGCATTGCTGCCAGGTGTTCAGGGCGAAGGTTTTCAGGCCGCTGAAGCTGAAATCCAGGCCGGGGCGGTCACACATCGGCCGCGGAAAGACGAAACGCCCTTCAATCCCTTGGGCCGCCAACCGCGCGATTTCCGGTCCGCCCGGGTAATTGAGGCCCATCATCTTCGCAGTCTTGTCGAAAGCTTCACCGGCAGCGTCGTCCAGGGTTTCTCCCAACAGTTCGTATTGGCCGATGCCATCGACCCGGACCAACTGGGTATGACCGCCCGAGACCAACAAAGCGACGAACGGAAACTCCGGTGGTTGCGGCTCCAGCATCGGCGCCAGCAAATGACCTTCCATGTGATGCACACCCAAGGCCGGGATACCCCAGGCGAAGGCGAGCGCCTGGGCACAGGAAGCACCCACCAGCAGCGCGCCCACCAGGCCCGGCCCGGCGGTGTAGGCAATGGCGTCGATCTCGGTCGGCACACAGCCGGCCTCGGCCAGGACCTGGCGAATCAAAGGCAGCATGCGCTTGACGTGATCGCGGGACGCAAGCTCGGGTACCACGCCGCCATAGGCGCGGTGCAGGTCGATCTGGCTGAACAGTGCATCGGCCAACAGGCCGCGTTCACTGTCGTATAATGCGACACCTGTTTCGTCGCAGGAGGTTTCTAATCCCAGTACTAGCATGGGTTTGCGCCTTGTAGAGGCTGAATTCGAAGGCGCGCATAATAGTCGTCACGTTGTGCCCCGACCAGCGGTTTTCGATCAGAGGCTTTGCATTCCGAGCGATGAGGGGTTAACATCCGCAACCCTTAAAAACCGACGTCTTCAAGTGCTCTTTTGCCGCGAGGATGTTGACCCCGGTAATGAATGAAGGTAGCTCTGGATGCCAGCCGTCAAAGTAAAAGAGAACGAACCCTTCGACGTAGCTCTGCGTCGTTTCAAGCGCTCCTGCGAAAAAGCCGGTGTTCTGGCTGAAGTTCGTAGCCGCGAATTCTACGAGAAGCCGACTTCCGAGCGTAAGCGCAAAGCAGCAGCCGCTGTTAAGCGTCACGCCAAGAAAGTTCAGCGCGAACAGCGCCGCGCCGTACGTCTGTACTAATACACAGACGTCCGTAGCAAGCTTCTGCCAAGCCCGGCCCTCAAGCCGGGCTTATGGCATTTGCGGAAAACGCTTGATGCTTCACCGTCAAAGTCGCACATGCGACCGAGACAACCTGCTTTACCACGTCAGACCTGGCTCTTTTGCCAGCGGTGCACGTCTCTTCTGACGAGCCTTCCAAGGCTACTGACGAGCACACCCCTGATTCCTCTAACGACGATCAGCCCAAGGCACCTGCTTGCGTGCCCACCTGATGATCCGAGGCCTGAACGGCCGTTACCGGACTCAGCGCAACATATTCAAACAGTCGAATACTGATTAGTGATTAACGTCAGTGGACTATCGGCAGATACACTTCCCGACAGCGATGATGCAGACGACCCGGTCGAGCCACCGTTTTACCGTGCCTCAAGACCAAGAGTCGGTTACGCCTGCTGATTTCGGGTCCATATTTCGCGCAGTGATGATGAGAACGCCATGGCCGGGCTGATTCCCCAGAGCTTTATTGACGACCTCCTGAACCGCACCGACATCGTCGATGTGGTCAGCTCTCGCCTGCAAATGAAAAAAGCCGGCAAGAACTACACGGCCTGCTGCCCATTCCACAAGGAAAAGACCCCTTCCTTCAGCGTCAGCCCCGACAAACAGTTTTATTACTGCTTCGGCTGTGGCGCTGGCGGCAATGCCCTCGGTTTCATCATGGACCACGACAACCTGGATTTCCCCCAGGCTGTCGAAGAACTGGCCAAAGCCGCGGGCATGGAAATTCCCCGCGAGGAAAGTGGCCGAGCGCACAAACCGCGCCAACCAACCGACTCGCCGCTCTACCCACTGCTGACCGCGGCGGCCGATTTTTATCGTCAGGCCCTCAAAAGCCATCCCGCCCGCAAGGCAGCAGTGGATTATCTCAAGGGTCGGGGCCTGACCGGCGAGATCGCCCGGGACTTCGGCCTCGGCTTTGCCCCGCCCGGTTGGGACAATCTGTACAAGCACTTAAGCAGCGACACCTTGCAGCAGCGCGCGATGATCGACGCCGGCCTGCTGATCGAGAATGCCGAAACCGGCAAGCGTTATGACCGCTTCCGCGACCGGGTAATGTTCCCGATCCGTGACACGCGCGGACGGATCATCGCATTTGGCGGCAGGGTCCTGGGCGACGACAAGCCCAAGTATCTGAACTCCCCGGAGACCCCGGTATTCCATAAGGGACAGGAACTCTACGGGCTGTACGAAGCGCGCAAGAACAACCGCAACCTCGACGAAATCATCGTCGTCGAAGGCTACATGGACGTGATCGCCCTGGCCCAGCAAGGTTTGCGCAATGCCGTTGCTACCCTGGGCACCGCCACCAGCGAAGAACACATGAAGCGCCTATTTCGCGTCGTGCCCAGCGTGCTGTTCTGCTTCGATGGCGATCAAGCCGGCCGCAATGCCGCCTGGCGAGCACTGGAAGCGACGTTGCCATGCCTGCAGGATGGCCGGCGAGCGCGCTTTCTGTTTTTACCCGAGGGCGAGGATCCGGATACCCTCGTGCGCTCCGAAGGCACCGATGCGTTCCGCGCGCGGATCAACCAGCACGCGCAACCGCTGGCCGATTATTTTTTCCAGCAGTTGACCGAAGAAGCCGATCCACGCTCCCTCGAAGGCAAGGCTCACATGGCCACCCTCGCGGCACCGCTGATCGACAAGGTACCTGGCGCCAACTTGCGCACACTGATGCGCCAGCGTCTGACCGAAATCACCGGCCTGAACAGCGAGGCGGTCAATCATCTGGTCCACAGCGCCCCCCAGGAAGCACCGCCGGCTTACGACCCAGGTATTGATTACGACGCGATGCCGGATTTCGCCGACTATCATCAACCTCAGCAGGACTACGCGCCTGCGCAGGAATGGACCCCCAAGAAACCGGGCAGCGGCGGCAAGAAATGGGACAAAAAACCCTGGGACAAGAACGGTAAGCGCGGCGATCGCGACCAGCCACGTGCCCCGCGCGTGCCGGCTGCCGTCGAACCACCAACACTGGCCGCCCTGCGGACTTTGCTGCACCACCCGCAACTGGCTGAAAAGGTCGAGGACGCCGGGCACTTCGCCGCCGAGGACCACAGCAATACGCAATTGCTGATCGCACTCCTTGAAGCCGTGCAGAAGAACCCCAAACTTAACTCTTTCCAGTTGATCGCCCGGTGGCACGGCACCGAACAAGGGCGCCTGTTGAAGGCCCTGGCCGAGAAGGAATGGCTGATTGATGGAGACAACCTTGAACAACAGTTTTTCGACACCATTACTAGCTTGTCCGCCCGCCAACGCGAGCGAAATCTGGAACAACTTCTGCGAAAAGCTCGCCAGAGCGAGTTGACCAGCGAAGAGAAAAACCAATTGCGCGACTTACTCAGCCGCAATGTTTGCGCATCAAACCCGACCTCAACTGGCGCGTGAGGTCACAGCTCAGGTATAATCCTCGGCTTGTTTTTTGCCCGCCAAGACCTTCAGTGGATAGGGTGTTATGTCCGGAAAAGCGCAACAGCAGTCTCGTATCAAAGAGTTGATCCTATTGGGTCGTGAGCAGGGCTACCTGACTTACGCGGAGGTCAACGACCACCTGCCGGAGGATATTTCAGATCCGGAACAGGTGGAAGACATCATCCGCATGATCAACGACATGGGGATCAACGTATTCGAGGTTGCTCCAGATAAGGATGCCCTTATGCTGGCCGACGCCGATACCGACGAGGCGGCCGCTGAAGAAGCGGCCGCAGCGTTGGCAGCGGTCGAGACCGACATTGGTCGCACCACCGATCCCGTGCGCATGTACATGCGTGAAATGGGTACGGTAGAGCTCCTCACGCGTGAAGGCGAAATCGAAATCGCCAAGCGCATTGAAGAAGGCATCCGCGAAGTGATGGGCGCAATCGCGCACTTCCCTGGCACGGTTGACCATATTCTCTCCGAGTACACCCGCGTCACCACCGAAGGTGGCCGCCTGTCCGACGTCCTGAGCGGTTACATCGACCCGGACGACGGTATCGCGCCGCCTGCAGCCGAAGTGCCGCCGCCGATCGACGCGAAAGCCGCCAAGGCCGACGACGACACCGATGACGACGACGCCGACGCCAGCGACGACGAAGAAGAAGCCGAAAGCGGTCCGGATCCGGTCATCGCTGCCCAGCGTTTCGGCGCCGTGGCCGACCAGATGGAAATCACCCGCAAGGCGCTGAAGAAGCATGGCCGCAACAACAAGCAGGCAATTGCCGAGCTGTTGGCACTGGCCGAGCTGTTCATGCCGATCAAACTGGTGCCAAAGCAATTCGAAGGCCTGGTCGAGCGTGTCCGCGGCGCCCTGGATCGTCTGCGTCAGCAAGAGCGCGCGATCATGCAACTGTGCGTGCGTGATGCCCGCATGCCACGTGCTGATTTCCTGCGTCAGTTCCCTGGTCACGAAGTCGACGAAAGCTGGACCGATGCACTGGCCAAAGGCAAAAGCAAATACGCTGAAGCCATTGCCCGCCTGCAACCGGACATCGTTCGTTGCCAGCAGAAACTGACCGCGCTGGAGGCCGAAACCGGCCTGACCGTCGCTGAGATCAAGGACATCAACCGTCGCATGTCGATCGGTGAGGCCAAGGCCCGCCGCGCGAAGAAAGAGATGGTCGAAGCGAACTTGCGTCTGGTGATCTCCATCGCCAAGAAGTACACCAACCGCGGTCTGCAATTCCTCGATCTGATCCAGGAAGGCAACATCGGCCTGATGAAAGCGGTGGACAAGTTCGAATACCGTCGCGGCTACAAGTTCTCGACTTATGCCACCTGGTGGATCCGTCAGGCGATCACTCGCTCGATCGCCGACCAGGCCCGCACCATCCGTATTCCGGTGCACATGATCGAGACCATCAACAAGCTCAACCGCATTTCCCGGCAGATGTTGCAGGAGATGGGCCGTGAACCGACCCCGGAAGAGCTGGGCGAACGCATGGAAATGCCCGAGGACAAAATCCGCAAGGTATTGAAGATCGCCAAAGAGCCGATCTCCATGGAAACCCCGATCGGTGATGACGAAGACTCCCATCTGGGTGACTTCATCGAAGACTCCACCATGCAGTCGCCGATCGATGTCGCCACCGTTGAGAGCCTCAAGGAAGCGACTCGCGAAGTACTCTCCGGTCTCACTGCCCGTGAAGCCAAGGTACTGCGCATGCGTTTCGGCATCGACATGAATACCGACCACACCCTTGAGGAAGTCGGTAAGCAGTTTGACGTAACCCGCGAGCGGATTCGTCAGATCGAGGCCAAAGCCTTGCGCAAATTGCGCCACCCGACGCGAAGCGAGCACCTGCGCTCCTTCCTCGACGAGTGACGTTAAAAACCCCCGGCCCTGCCGGGGGGTTTGTTATGTGCAGATAAAATGC
>NZ_JABWQV010000350.1 GCF_014268615.1 Pseudomonas tehranensis
GCTTTCGCGAGCAAGCCCGCTCCCACAAGGAAAGTGGTGCAGGCCTGAAAAAACCCAAAAAAAAGGGCGACCGAAGTCGCCCAAAATGCCTTGCGTGCTCGTTGTCGCTGGAAAGACCTACGGCTTTTTGCGCTTGTGTGCATCTTTCCAGATGAATAATCCAAAGCCGGCGAAAAACACGAACATGAGGCCGACGGTCAACACTCCGGCAAACACCACATTATCGAAAAACATGACTGGCCTCCTGGTCTTGCCCCTGTTGCGATGGGGTCAAGTTAACCAATCAGGCCTGGATGAAAATTGACCGGAGTCAATAACGCTCGCGACGCGGCGAAAAGGAGGGGAAATAACTGATCTGTATCAATGAATGGAGGGGGGCTGTCAGCGCTTTTTTGGTTTTTTCTTGGTTTTTTTCTGGGTTTTGCCCAACGGCATGGCTTGCTCGAAAGCCTGGCGGACTTCGTTAAGGCGCTTTTCGTTGAGGTCGTGAACGCGTTTGGCGCGCTCAGCGCTGAGGTCGATCAGTTTGTCGTCTTGGCTCATGGCGTGTCGGCATCGTGCGGTAAATGGCGGATGCGCCCATGATGGCGGCTGTTGGCGGTGTTGACCAGCCTGCAGGTGTTGGCAAAGCCTGGATCAGACCTGAATATCGACCCACAAACCCTGACGCTCCTCTCCCTCTATCAGCGGCACCACAGGCACGGTGTTATCGGCGTTCAGTTCAGTACCGGGTACGGCCAGGTGCGCTTCAGGATCTTCGTCGGCTTCGCGGCGGCGCTTGTGGCGTTCCTGCTGGCGCTGTTGCTCCTCGCGCAGCAACAGCGCAGCCTCCTCCGGGTCGCGATTTTTCAGGTCGATGGTGCTTTCATTGGAGCTTTGCTGCACCGGGACCACGGGCGGTATGTCCGGTCGCTGGCGGACCGGATCCTGTTGAGCGGTGATGGGTACGGCGCTCAAAGGGAGCATGGGTGGCAACATAAAGGTCTCCTGTCTTCAGGTTGTCGGCTGAGCGAGGAACAGCTTGAACCGCTGGTCTGAAACTTGTGACCCGGTTGGCATTATCACAATAGGCCGGGCCGAGCTTGTTTGATCACTTAGCACACTTAAGTTCCGCACCGCCGGTAAGTAATCCATGCCTATGGCGACCCGATGTCTACGTAAATCCTTTGGTCTGAGGGATCATTCCGTTAAGATAACCGGCTTTTTCAAGGCGGGAGTCAGGCAGCATGGCGCAGCAGTATCAACCGGGGCAACGCTGGATCAGTGACAGCGAAGCCGAGCTGGGTTTAGGCACCGTTCTGGCACAGGACGGCCGCTTGTTGACCGTGCTCTATCCGGCCACTGGCGACACTCGCCAGTACGCGCTACGGAATGCGCCCCTCACCCGCGTGCGGTTTTCGCCGGGCGACGTGATCACTCACTTCGAAGGCTGGAAAATGACCGTGCGTGAAGTCGACGATGTCGACGGGCTGCTGGTCTACCACGGCCTCAATGGGCAGAACGAGGTTGTCACTCTGCCGGAAACCCAGCTGTCGAACTTTATCCAGTTCCGCCTGGCCAGCGACCGTCTGTTCGCCGGCCAGATCGACCCGCTGGCATGGTTTTCCTTGCGCTACCACACCCTGGAACACACCAGCCGCCAGTTGCAATCGCCGCTCTGGGGCCTGGGCGGCGTACGTGCCCAGCCCATCGCCCACCAGTTGCACATCGCCCGTGAAGTGGCCGACCGCATTGCGCCGCGGGTATTGCTGGCGGACGAAGTGGGCCTGGGCAAGACCATCGAAGCCGGCCTGATCATCCACCGTCAACTGCTCTCCGGCCGCGCCAGCCGCGTGCTGATCCTGGTACCGGAAAACCTTCAGCACCAGTGGCTGGTGGAAATGCGTCGGCGCTTCAACCTGCAGGTCGCCTTGTTCGACGAAGAACGCTTCATCGAAAGCGATGCCAGCAACCCGTTCGAAGACACCCAATTGGCCCTGGTGGCGCTGGAGTGGCTGGTGGACGATGAGAAGGCCCAGGACGCGCTGTTTGCCGCCGGCTGGGACCTGATGGTGGTCGACGAAGCCCACCACCTGGTCTGGCACGAAGATCAGGTCAGCCCGCATTACGCCCTGGTCGAACAGCTTGCCGAGACGATTCCCGGCGTGCTGCTGCTGACCGCGACCCCGGAACAGTTGGGCCAGGACAGCCACTTCGCCCGTCTGCGCCTGCTGGACCCGAACCGCTTCCATGACCTCAAGGCCTTTCGCGCCGAGAGCGAAAACTATCGCCCGGTGGCCGAGGCCGTGCAGGAATTGCTGGACAAGGGCCGTCTCTCGCCCGAGGCGCACAAGACCATTCACGGCTTCCTGGGGAACGAAGGCGAAGCGCTCCTGACCGCCGTCAATGATGGCGATGTCGAAGCCAGCGCCCGTCTGGTCCGTGAGCTGCTGGACCGTCATGGCACCGGCCGCGTGCTGTTTCGCAATACGCGCGCCGCCGTACAGGGTTTCCCGGAGCGCAAGCTGCACGCCTATCCGCTGCCATGCCCGGATGAGTACCTCGAACTGCCGTTGGGCGATCACGCCGAGCTGTACCCGGAAGTCAGCTTCCAGGCTCAGCCGGACGCCAACGAAGAACAGCGCTGGTGGCGTTTCGACCCACGGGTCGAGTGGCTGATCGATACGCTGAAGATGCTCAAGCGCACCAAAGTGCTGGTGATCTGCGCCCACGCCGAGACCGCCATGGACCTGGAAGATGCCCTGCGCGTGCGTTCCGGCATCCCGGCGACGGTGTTCCATGAAGGCATGAACATCCTGGAGCGCGACCGAGCGGCGGCTTACTTCGCCGACGAAGAGTTCGGTGCCCAGGTGCTGATCTGCTCGGAAATCGGCAGTGAAGGCCGCAACTTCCAGTTCGCCCACCATTTGGTGTTGTTCGACCTGCCGTCGCACCCGGACCTGCTGGAGCAGCGTATTGGCCGTCTGGACCGGATCGGCCAGAAACACACCATCGAGCTGCATGCGCCGTACCTGGAAACCAGTCCGCAAGCACGGCTGTTCCAGTGGTATCACGAGGCTCTGAACGCGTTTCTCAATACCTGCCCGACCGGCAACGCCTTGCAGCACCAGTTCGGCCCGCGCCTGCTGCCCTTGCTGGAGGAAGCCGATGACGGCCAGTGGCAAGCCTTGATCGACGAAGCCCGCGCCGAACGCGAACGCCTGGAGGCCGAGTTGCACACCGGCCGCGACCGTCTGCTGGAGCTCAACTCCGGCGGCGCGGGTGAAGGCGATGCGCTGGTGGAAGCCATTCTCGAACAAGACGACCAGTTCGCCCTGCCGATCTACATGGAAACGCTGTTCGATGCGTTCGGCATCGACAGCGAGGACCATTCGGACAACGCGCTGATCCTCAAGCCGAGCGAAAAAATGCTCGATGCCAGCTTCCCGCTGGGCGACGACGAAGGCGTGACCATCACCTACGACCGCAACCAGGCGCTGTCTCGCGAAGACATGCAGTTCATTACCTGGGAGCACCCGATGGTGCAAGGCGGCATGGACCTGGTGCTGTCCGGCTCCATGGGCAATACCGCCGTAGCGCTGATCAAGAACAAAGCCCTCAAACCCGGCACCGTGTTGCTGGAACTGCTCTATGTCAGTGAAGTGGTTGCCCCGCGCGCCCTGCAATTGGGCCGTTACCTGCCGCCGGCCGCCCTGCGCTGCCTGCTGGACGCCAATGGCAACGACCTCGCCGCCCGAGTCTCGTTCGAGACGTTGAACGATCAATTGGAAAGCGTGCCCCGGGCCAGCGCCAACAAGTTCATCCAGGCACAGCGTGACCAACTCTCGCCACGGATCAACGCCGGTGAAGAGAAGATCGCCCCGCGTCACGCCGAACGCGTGGCCGAAGCCCAGCGTCGCCTGGCAGCCGATACCGACGAAGAACTGGCGCGCCTGACCGCCCTGCAAGCGGTCAACCCGACGGTACGCGACAGCGAACTGGTGGCTCTGCGCCAACAGCGTGAGCAAGGTTTGGCGATGCTTGAGAAAGCGGCACTGCGCCTGGAGGCCATTCGAGTGTTGGTGGCGGGCTGATTACCACTAACTGAAGGCTGTTTGGATTCAACCGTGGCGGGGGGGGGGGG
>NZ_JABWQV010000351.1 GCF_014268615.1 Pseudomonas tehranensis
CACTGTGGGAGCAAAGCTTGCTCGCGATGAGGCCGGTCTTGGCACTGCAAATCTCCCAGCCAATTGCCTGCATACCCCCCACCCGGTAAAGTGCCGCTCCCCACGTTTTATCTGAGGTAGACCCATGAGCCAGTCCTTTGATATTGCCGTGATCGGCGCCACCGGTACTGTCGGCGAAACCCTTGTCCAGATTCTCGAAGAGCGTGACTTCCCGATCGGCAACCTGCACCTGCTGGCCAGCAGCGAGTCGGCAGGAAGCTCGGTAATGTTTCGCGGCAAAAATGTGCGGGTGCGCGAAGTCGACGAATTTGATTTCGGCAAAGTCCAACTGGTGTTTTTTGCCGCCGGCCCGGCGGTGACCCTGAGCTTCGCCCCGCGCGCCACGGCGGCCGGTTGCGCGTTGATTGACCTGTCTGGCGCCCTGCCGGCTGAGCAGGCGCCGCAGATCGTGCCGGAAGCCAACGCCGGGCTGCTGGCGGGTCTGAGCAAGCCGTTTCAAGTCAGCAGCCCCAGTGCGTCGGCGACCGCGCTGGCCGTGGTGCTGGCGCCGCTGCGCCAATGCCTGGAGTTGCAGCGCATCAGCCTGACCGCCAGCCTCGCTGTGTCCGCTCAGGGCCGCGCCGCCGTCAGTGAACTGGCCCGCCAGACCGCCGAGTTGCTTAACGCGCGTCCCCTTGAGCCGAAATTTTTCGACCGGCAGATGGCGTTCAACCTGCTGGCTCAGGTGGGTACCCCGGACGAGCAGGGTCACACGCTGTTGGAAAAGCGTCTGGTGCGCGAATTGCGTCAGGTGCTGGAACAGCCTTCATTAAAGATTTCCGTCACTTGCATTCAAGCCCCGGTGTTTTTTGGCGATAGCTTTAGCGTGACTGTGCAGGCAGCCAACGTCGTCGACCTGGCGAAAGTCAACGCAGTCCTGGAGGCGGCACCCGGCATCGAGCTGGTGGAGGCGGGCGATTACCCGACCCCGGTGGGCGATGCGGTAGGGCAGGATGTAGTCTACGTTGGACGTGTGCGCGGGGGGATCGATGACCCGGCGGAACTAAATATGTGGCTGACGTCAGATAACGTACGCAAGGGCGCGGCGCTCAATGCTGTGCAAGTGGCTGAGTTGTTGATAAAAGACCTGCTGTAAAAGATACTTGGCAACAATTTGTCGAATGATTCTAGCTGGGCGCTATGCTTGGCCAGAGTGCTGAAGGCGAACCTCCCTCTCGGGGCTTTCCCCGAGCATGAGTGAAACGATCGCGCGCGCCGTTGCTTCGGGGTGGCGCGCAATGCCTTACGGCAGCGGCATCAACACCTTCTCGCTGGCCGAGGAATGTTCAAACAAAGGAAGAGGCTATGGTTCAAGTTCGCAAACTGGTGTTAGCAATAGCGGCCGCCTCGGCGCTGTCCTCCGGTATGGCGCAAGCGCTCGGGCTCGGGGAATTGACCCTGAAGTCGCCGCCGAACCAGCCTCTGGTCGCCGAGATCGAGCTGCTCGACGTCCAGCAATTGACGGCCGCCGAAGTCGTGCCGAGCCTGGCCTCGCCCGAGGAGTTTGCCAAGGCCGGGATCGACCGCCAGGCCTTTCTCAGTGACCTGAGCTTCACCCCGGTAATCAATGCCAATGGCAAGAGCGTCCTGCGGGTGACTTCCAGTCAGCCGCTGTCGGAGCCGATGGTCAAGTTCCTGGTGCAGGTGATGTGGCCCAATGGCCGCTTGCTGCGCGACTACAGCGTGTTGATCGACCCTTCCAAATTCTCCCCCCAGGCGGCTGACGCCGCCCGGACGAAGCCGTCCCAGGTCGTCTCCACGCCGGTGACGGGCGCCACCAAGCCCTCCCAATACACCACCACGCCGCGCGATACCCTTTGGGAAATTGCCGCCAAGGTGCGCAACGGTGGGTCCATCCAGCAAACCATGCTGGCGATCCAGGCGTTGAACCCGGACGCATTCATCAACGGCAACATCAATCTGCTCAAGACCGGTAAGGTATTGCGTCTGCCGGACCCGGTGCAAAGCACCGCGTTGCCGCAACCCCAGGCTATCGCTGAAGTGGCTGCGCAGAATGCCGCTTGGCGCCAGGGGCGGCGGGGCGTTGCGCGTTCCGGCCAGCAGCAGTTGGACGGTACCAAGCGTGGTGGCAGTCAAACTGCACCGGCCCAGGCGGCCGGTCGCGATAACCTGAGTCTGGTCTCCGCCGAGGCCGCAAAGGCCGGCGCCAAAGGCGCCGCCGGCGATGCCCAGGCCCTGAGCAACAAGCTTGCGGTCACCCAGGAAAGCCTCGATTCGGCTCGCCGCGACAATGAAGAACTCAAAAGCCGCATGGCGGATCTGCAGAGCCAACTGGACAAGCTGCAACGCCTGATCGAACTCAAGAACAATCAACTGGCCAAAATGCAGGCTGATGGTGTCGCCGTACCGCCGGCCGATGAGTCGGCCCCGGCGATGTCGGCAGAATTGACGCCGGACCCAACGGCGCAAGCCCCTGCGCCCGCGCCTGAAGCGACGCCGCCCGCGACTCCCGTGGAGCCAGCCCCGGCAGCGTCCAGCGAACAAAAGTACAACGACCTGCTGACCAATCCGATCCTGTTGGGCCTGGTTGGCGGTGGTGCGTTGATCCTGCTGTTGTTGTTGCTGTTGCTGGCCCGTCGCCGCAAGGCACAACTGGAAGCCGAAAAGCACTTGCGCATGGCCCGAGCCCTCGAGGAGGAGGCTGACTTCTCCCCGGAGCTCGATCTGCCCCCGAGCAGCTTCGAGGGCATTGAAGTTCCACCGCCAAGCGTAAAACTCGAACCAAAACCCGTTCCCGCACCTGCGCCCAAGCCAGCCCCGGTGATTGCGCCCGTGATTGTCACGCCGCCGATCGCCGCGCCATTGGTGGCTCCGGCTGCCGAGCGTTCCGACGATGTGCTGGGTCAGGCCCAGTCCCACATTGATCGTGGTCGTTTGAATCAGGCAGCCGATCTGCTTGAGCAGGGCATCAAGGCCGAGCCTCAGCGCAGCGACCTGCGCCTGAAGCTGATGGAAGTCTACGGTCAGCAGGGTGACCGCGACGCCTTTGTGGCCCAAGAGCGCCAACTGGTGGCCAACGGCGAAAACTATGCCCAGGTCGAACAACTTAAAAGCCGTTTCCCGGCCATGGTGGTCGCCACCACTGCCGGCCTGGCCGCCGCGGCAGTCGCTGCCGAGCTGGACGCCCAGTACGTCAAGGATTTGCTGGAAGACACGCCGCCGACCGATGAGGAGCTCGACAGCGCCTTCGACCTGAGCCTTGAGGATCTGGAGGCCGCACCGGCAACGCCTGAGCCAGAGCCTGTCATCGAGCTGGATGCATTTCCGTCCGATGATGACCTGGACTTCGAATCGTTGCTCAAGCAGCAGACCGAGGCCAATGAAAGCCTGGATGACCTGTCGGAATTCGACCTTGACCTGGGCGCCGACGCCCCGACGCCGACGCCGGCCCTGGCCGACGAAGACTTCCTGTTGGACCTGGATGACGACCTCAAGGGCCTGGATGAGCCTGCCGCCCAAACCCCTGCTGTGGCCGACACCCCGTCGGATGACCTTGAGCTGCCGGAAGACTTCGACCTGTCCCTGGCCGATGAAATGGACGTGCAAGACAAACCCAAGGACGCCTTCGAGTCCGAACTGGACGATGTCAACGCCGAGCTTGAACGCCTGTCCGACACCCTCGCTCAGCCGACTTTTACCGCTGAAGACGCGTTGGCCAGTGCCGACGATGAGCCGGATTTCGACTTCCTCAGCGGCACCGATGAAGTGGCGACCAAGCTCGATCTGGCCCAGGCTTACATCGACATGGGTGACAACGACGGCGCCCGGGATATCCTCGGCGAAGTCCTCAGTGAAGGCGACGCCACGCAAAAGAGCGAGGCGCAGGAAATGTTATCGCGCCTGGCCTGAGGTCATCGGGTAAACCAAAGCGGCAGCCAGTGAGGCTGCCGTTTTTGTTTGGGACAGGGGGAGGTAATGGTGTTTGGGCTGGCCCCATCGCGAGCAGGCTCGCTCCCACAAGGGATTGGGGGGCAGCGCAGGCTCCATGAACCCCGAGCCCCCCTGTGGAGCCGAGCTTGCTGGCGATGACGGCGGCATATTCAACATCTTCGCAAGCTG
>NZ_JABWQV010000352.1 GCF_014268615.1 Pseudomonas tehranensis
CAAGTGTGGGAGCGGGCTTGCTCGCGAAGAGGGCGACCCGGTTTATCAGAAAAACATCTCTACCTTATGCCCAACCACTCTTTCAACACCCACTGCCCCGACTGGGCCACCGCCCTGCTCAACGGCTTCAGCCAGATTTTCCTCCAGCGGCATCCGCTGTGTGGCCTGTTGTGCCTGCTGGCGATTCTCTGCACCGCCCCCGCTTTGTTGGGTGGCGCGTTGCTGGGCGGCGTGGCCGGGTTGCTCACCGCCCAGCGACGCGGTTATGCCAAGGTTGACCGACAGGCTGGGCTGTTCAGTTACAACGGCATCTTGCTGGGTTTGCTATTGAGTCTCGCCATACCTTGGTCAGCCGTGTTACCGCCCTTGATTATTGCCAGCGGCGGCCTCGGCGCGATGTTGACTCAGCAGTGGCTCAAGCGCAGCCGTGGCCCTCAGTGCCTGCCTGCCTACACCGCGCCGTTCGTGGCACTGGCCTGGTTGCTGCTGAGTTTTGCCCCGGCACAGCCGTCGCCCATTTCGATTGAAATGACGGTGGCCAATATTATGGCCGCTTACTGGAGGGGACTGGGCCAAGTCATGTTTCTCGACCAGCCATTGGCCGGCGCGCTGATCGCTGTGGGCTTGTTGATTGCCAACCCACGCGCCGCCGGGTGGGCGCTGCTTGGCTCAGCCGCAGGCCTGGCATTCACCCTGCTGCATCACGACACGACCCAAGCCCTGTCGGGGCTCGGCGGCTATAACCCGGCCCTGGTGGCGCTGGCTCTCAGCCAACAACGCCGCCAGCGATGGTTGCCGCTGGCGGGTATTGTGCTGGCGGTCATGCTCACACCGGGCTTTCTCGCCCTGGGTCTGGCGCCGCTGACTGCGCCCTTCATCCTGGCCTGCTGGCTGGTTCATGCCACGGCCCGAGTGTGGCAGGCGGCCAGTCTCGACACTGCGCCTTGCGCTTTGCGGGACAATCACCCTAGGCTTCGCTGACTATTGGTTCAGGCGAAAGTTATGGATAGCAGCAACTGGCGTGAACGCCTCTACGTGATCATTTTCCAAACCGACACCGTGGCCGGCCGACGCTTCGACAGCACACTGCTGTTGATCATCCTCGCCAGCCTGGTGATCGTGATGCTCGACAGCATCGACAGCGTGCACCAGAACTACGCCTCCCTGCTGGCCGCCATCGAATGGGGGTTCACCTTCATCTTCATCGTCGAATACGGCCTGCGCCTGTACTGCTCGCCCAAGCCCCTGCGCTATGCATTCAGCTTCTACGGCTTGGTGGACTTGCTGGCGATCGTGCCCGGGATCCTGGCGCTGTACTACAGCGACGCCCAGTATTTGCTGATCGTTCGCATCATTCGCATGCTGCGGATTTTCCGCGTGCTCAAGCTCAGCCCCTACCTCAAGCAAGCCAACTACCTGATGGCCGCGCTGCGGGGGAGCAAGCAGAAAATCATCGTGTTCCTGGTCAGCGTATCGACCCTGGTGACCGTGTTCGGCACCTTGATGTACGTCATCGAAGGCCCCGAGAACGGTTTCACCAGCATTCCCAAGGGCATCTATTGGGCCATCGTCACGCTGACAACCGTGGGGTTTGGCGACATCGTGCCCAAGACGCCATTGGGCCAGGTGGTTTCGTCCTTGGTGATGATCACCGGTTACTCGATCATCGCCGTGCCGACGGGTATTTTCACGGCTGAACTGGCCACGGCCATGCGCGGTGACCAGCTCAAGCATGATTGTCCGGTCTGCAGTAAAAACAACCACGATCATGGCGCTGCTTTCTGCTCGCGTTGCGGCAATGCGCTGTTCAAGAAACTGGAATAGAAGGCACTTTCAATGTTCACAGCCCCTTGAGGCGGCCTCCATCATCAATGGCAAGCATGTCCGATATCAGCCACAAAGCCTGTTCCAGAGCCCGCTAAGTCTTTAGCCTCACGCCACTCTTCCCATTCACTGACGAGATTGCCATGAGTGCCCACTCACCCACCGTACCCGCCAGCACAAGCCTGACTCGCGGCATGGTCCTGCTCTTCGCCTTCTGCTGCGGCGCCATTGTCGCCAACATCTACTACGCCCAGCCCATCATCGAACTGATCGCGCCCGATGTGGGCCTTAGCAGCACCATGGCCAGCCTGATCGTCTCGCTGACCCAGATCGGTTATGCCCTGGGCCTGTTTTTCCTGGTGCCGCTGGGGGACCTGCTGGAAAACCGTCGCCTGATGATCATCACCACCGTCGTGGCGATTGCCAGTCTGTTGGCGGCGGCGTTCACTGATCAGCCCAACGTGTTCCTGCTGGTTTCGCTGCTGGTGGGGTTCAGTTCGGTATCGGTGCAAGTCCTGATCCCGCTGGCTGCGCACTTGGCCCCGGAGGAATCCAGAGGGCGGGTGGTGGGCGGCATCATGGGCGGCCTGCTGCTGGGGATCCTGCTGGCGCGGCCGATCTCAAGCGTGGTGGCCGATCACTTCGGCTGGCGGGCGATGTTCATGATCGCCGCAGCCTTGATGGCGGCGATCAGCATCGTTCTGGCATTGACTGTGCCCAAGCGCCAACCCGACCACAGCGCCTCTTATGGCCAACTGCTGGGCTCGCTCGGCACCCTGTTGCGCCAGCAGCCGCTGTTACGGCAACGGGCGTTTTACCAAGCCTGCATGTTCGCCACCTTCAGCCTGTTCTGGACCGCCGTGCCGCTGGAACTGTCGCGCAATCATGGCCTGTCGCAAACTGAAATCGCCCTGTTCGCCCTGGTCGGTGCCATTGGCGCCATCGCCGCGCCCATTGCCGGTCGCCTGGCGGATGCCGGCCATACCCGCATGGCTTCGTTGCTGGCAATGCTGTTGGCCAGCCTGAGTTTTCTGCCAGCGTTCATCCATCCGCTCTACAGCGTCATTGGCCTGGCGGTGACCGGTGTGGTGCTGGATTTCTGTGTGCAGATGAACATGGTCCTGGGCCAGCGCACCATCTATGCCCTCGATGCCAAAAGCCGCAGTCGTCTCAATGCGCTGTACATGACCAGCATCTTCGTCGGCGGCGCGTTTGGCTCATCGATTGCCAGCGCGGTGTACGAGCACGGCGGCTGGTTGTGGGTAGTGATCGTCGGCAGTGCCTTCCCGCTGATGGCCCTGCTGAGTTTCCTGAAGGCCTCGAAAAAACACGCCCTGGCGACGGCCTGATACCGTCGCGGCAGGGTCGCAATGCCCGGCGGCAAGGCTGCCGGGCAACGTCAAAGAGCGGTCAGATCCGCACGTTGCCTCGCGGCCCGGCAATTGCCCAGATGATCAGGCCCAGCACTGGCAACAGCAGGATCAACAGCACCCACAGGACTTTTGCCCCCGTTCCTGCGCCACTCTTGAGCACATTGATGATCGCCCAGATATCGAGCGCCAGGATGATCAGGCCAATCAGGCCGTTGAAGGTGGAACCCATGGTGTCGCTCCCAGATGGTGATATGCACACTTAGGATAGCGGGGGCCCGGCGAGGGTTCCGTTTTATTGCTTCAGACGCGGATCGCAACCTTCAACGCTTCCAGGGCCGGCGCGGCGGCAATGCCGACTTCGGCACACAGCTCCAGCACGCGCGGCACGTCGTTGCCGTACACCAGAACCATCTGCAGTTCATCGTCGAGCAACTGGCTGAAATTCATCAGCACATAGCCACCGTTTTCCTTGTTCAGGCTGCTCATCTGGATCTGGATGCGATTGAGCGCCGTCAAGGCTTCGGTTTTCGCCAGTTGCTTGGGCTTGAGATTGAAGGCCACGCCGGGGCCGAACGAGGCGACGATCTGTTCGAACAGTTCTACGTAAGTGTCGGCCTGGAACAACACGGTGTCCGGCAGGCTCCCCACCACCACCCACTCACCCAGTGGAATCGGGAAGCTGTCGTCGTAGTTGATGTCCGGGTTGGCCGCCAGAAAAGCCGCCGGATCGGCATAGGCCTGGGCCGCTTCGTCAGCGATTTTCGCAACGTCCGCATCGCCCAGGCAGCCGGAGCTTATTTTGCTGATGAGTTCGACGAGTGCGGCTTTCATGGGGAAATCCTGTGGCGATTGGGTTTTGAGGGCGCGCAGGATAGCGCATCACATCGGTCTGTAGGAGCTGCCGAGCGAAGCGAG
>NZ_JABWQV010000353.1 GCF_014268615.1 Pseudomonas tehranensis
AAAAAAAACCCGGCGTGTTGCCGGGTTTTTTTTAGCCGGCACAAAGTCCCGGACCCTTTCCAGACCAATACCTCGTGTCTGAAATCCAACAAAAATAGAACCCAGGCCTCAAGTTGCGGCCCCTTCCATCCGACACAATGGTCGTAGAGCAATAGCTCTGAAAACGCCGTATAACGGCCAGGTTTCAGGCGAAGACCCCTGTGTTTGATTGTCCCTTTGACTGACATCACAGGATTGCCAATACTCATGGCAACTTGACGCTACCCGCACGGAACAAGGAACCCCCTCTTTGAAGCTGGAACTCAAGAACAGCTTGTCTGTGAAGTTACTGCGGGTCGTGCTCCTCTCGGCATTGATCGTCGGCGTCGTATTGAGCTGCGCCCAGATCGTGTACGACGCCTACAAAACCGATCATGCGGTCGCCAGCGACGCCCAGCGAATTCTTGATATGTTCCGGGACCCTTCGACCCAGGCCGTCTACAGCCTTGACCGGGAGATGGGCATGCAAGTGATCGAGGGACTGTTTCAGGACGAAGCCGTGCGCATGGCCTCTATCGGTCATCCTCACGAGACCATGCTGGCCGAAAAAACCCGGCCGCTGCAGCAGTCGGGAAGTCGCTGGCTGACCGACCTGATTCTTGGCCAGGAACGCACGTTCACCACGCAGCTGGTGGGGCGCGGGCCTTACAGTGAATATTACGGCGACCTGAGCATTACCCTCGATACGGCCACCTACGGCCAGAGTTTCATCGTCAACTCTGTGATCATTTTCATATCGGGCATGTTGCGAGCCCTGGCGATGGGCCTGGTCTTGTACCTGGTCTATCACTGGCTCTTGACCAAGCCACTGTCACGGATCATCGAACACCTGACCGAAATCAACCCCGACCGGCCGAGTGAACACAAGATCCCGCAGCTACGCGGCCACGAACAAAACGAGCTGGGGCTCTGGATCAACACCGCCAACCAATTGCTCGCCTCCATCGAGCGCAATACACACCTGCGCCACGAGGCGGAAAACAGCCTGCTGCGCATGGCCCAGTATGATTTCCTCACCGGCCTGCCCAATCGTCAACAGCTTCAACAGCAACTGGACAAGATCCTGGTGGATGCCGGGCGCTTGCAACGTCGGGTGGCCGTACTGTGTGTGGGGCTGGATGACTTCAAGGGCATCAACGAACAGTTCAGCTATCAAACCGGCGACCAGTTGCTGCTGGCCCTGGCTGATCGACTGCGGGCCCACAGCGGACGCCTTGGCGCGCTGGCGCGACTGGGAGGCGACCAGTTCGCCCTGGTCCAGGCCGATATCGAACAACCTTACGAAGCCGCCGAGTTGGCCCAGAGCATCCTCGATGACCTGGAGGCGCCGTTCGTCCTCGACGATCGGCAAATCCGCCTGCGGGCGACCATCGGCATCACCCTCTTTCCCGAGGACGGGGACAGCACCGAGAAGCTGTTGCAGAAAGCCGAGCAGACCATGACCCTGGCCAAGGCCCGGTCGCGCAATCGCTATCAGTTCTACATCGCCAGCGTCGACAGTGAAATGCGCCGCCGTCGCGAATTGGAAAAAGACCTGCGCGAGGCTCTGTTGCTTGAGCAGTTCAGCCTGGTGTACCAGCCGCAGATCAGCTATCGCGACCTGCGAGTGGTCGGTACCGAGGCCCTGATTCGCTGGCATCACCCCGAACACGGCCTCGTGCCGCCGGACCTGTTCATTCCCCTGGCCGAGCAGAACGGCACCATCATCGCCATTGGCGAATGGGTACTGGATCAGGCTTGCAAACAGTTGCGCGAATGGCATGACCAGGGTTTCGTGGACCTGCGCATGGCGGTCAACCTGTCCACCGTACAATTGCACCACGCCGAACTGCCGCGGGTGGTGAACAACTTGCTGCAGATGTACCGCCTGCCGCCGCGCAGCCTGGAGCTGGAGGTCACGGAAACCGGCCTGATGGAAGACATCACGACAGCCGCCCAGCACTTGCTCAGCCTGCGCCGCTCCGGCGCGCTGATCGCCATCGATGACTTCGGGACCGGCTATTCGTCCCTGAGTTATCTCAAGAGCCTGCCCCTGGACAAGATCAAGATTGACAAGAGCTTCGTCCAGGACCTGCTCGATGACGAGGATGACGCGACCATCGTCCGGGCCATCATCCAGTTGGGCAAGAGCCTGGGGATGCAGGTAATCGCCGAGGGGGTGGAGACGGTCGAGCAGGAGGCCTACATCATCTCCGAAGGCTGCCACGAAGGTCAGGGTTACTACTACAGCAAACCGCTGCCGGCACGGGAGTTGGGCATCTATCTCAAGCAGGCGCAGCGCAGCAAAGTCTCCATCATCTGATTCTCCCTTTGTTGTCATGCCTCTGTAGGCGGTGGCGAAGCCTGCGATCTTTTGATCTTGATCTTTGTCTTGAGATTCAAGCGTCAGGGGAAAGAAGATCGCAGCCTCGTTGCACTCGACAGCCTCCTACGGACGCTGCAGAGTCTAGGGTCGTGGGTGAGCAAATAAGAAATATTTACAGCTACAACCCTTTACACATAATGCAAATCTTTCGCATTATGTCGCAGTTTTGCGCACCTCGCGCCTGTCCCATCCATCACCGAAGCAGGATGTTCGCCATGATTCGTATGCCTCTGGCTACCGCCAGTTTGCTGGCCATCGCTATTTCCCTCGCCGGTTGCGGCGAAGGCAAAGACAAGGCCGCCGCGCCGCAAGCGCCAACGCCCGCCGCCAGCACCGCCGCCCCAGCCGCAGCCGGCAAGATCGACGAAGCCGCTGCCAAGGCCGTTGTCGCGCACTACGCCGACATCGTCCATGCGGTCTACAGCGATGCCGAATCCACCGCGAAAACCCTGCAAACCGCGATCGATGCGTTCCTGGCCAAACCGAACGACGAGACCCTCAACGCCGCCAAGGCCGCCTGGGTCGCTGCGCGCGTCCCTTACCTGCAAAGCGAAGTGTTCCGTTTCGGCAACACCATCATCGACGACTGGGAAGGCCAGTTGAACGCCTGGCCGCTGGATGAAGGCCTGATCGACTACGTCGACACCTCCTACGCGCACGCTTTGGGTAATCCGGGCGCCACCGCCAATATCATCGCCAATACCGAAGTCCAGGTGGGTGAAGACAAGGTCGACGTGAAAGACATCACCCCGGAGAAACTCGCCAGCCTGAACGAGCTGGGCGGTTCCGAGGCCAACGTTGCCACCGGCTACCACGCCATCGAATTCCTGCTGTGGGGCCAAGACCTCAACGGCACCGGCCCTGGTGCTGGCAAGCGTCCGGCCTCCGATTACCTGGAAGGCGCCGGTGCTACTGGCGGCCATAACGACCGTCGTCGCGCCTACCTCAAGGCCGTGACCCAACTGCTGGTCAGCGATCTGGAAGAAATGGTCGGCAACTGGAAGCCAAACGTGGCTGACAACTACCGCGCCACCCTGGAAGCCGAGCCTGCCGAAACCGGCCTGCGCAAGATGCTGTTCGGCATGGGCAGCCTGTCCCTGGGTGAACTGGCGGGCGAGCGCATGAAGGTGTCCCTGGAAGCCAACTCGCCAGAAGACGAGCAGGACTGCTTCAGCGACAACACCCACAACTCGCACTTCTACGATGCCAAAGGTGTGCGCAACGTTTACCTGGGCGAATACACCCGCGTCGACGGCACCAAGATGACCGGCGCCAGCCTGTCGTCCCTGGTGGCCAAGGCTGACCCGGCCGCTGACAGCGCCCTCAAGGCCGACCTGGCCGACACCGAAGCCAAGATCCAGGTCATGGTCGATCACGCCAACAAGGGTGAGCACTACGACCAACTGATCGCGGCGGGCAACACCGCTGGCAATCAGGTCGTGCGCGACGCCATCGCCGCACTGGTCAAGCAGACCGGCGCGATCGAACAGGCCGCGGGCAAACTGGGCATCAGCGACCTGAACCCGGACAGCGCTGATCACGAGTTCTGATCAATGCGGGCTGACTGACGGGTTATGCCCGTCAGCCCAGCCGAAAAGCCCTGTGGGAGCGGGCTTGCCCGCGATAGCGATGTATCAGCCAACAGCAATGTGACTGACATACCGCTATCGCGAGCAGGCTC
>NZ_JABWQV010000354.1 GCF_014268615.1 Pseudomonas tehranensis
CATCGCGAGCAAGCTCGGCTCCCACAGGGTTCTACAGTGTTCCTAGATCGTTGTTCATCGACTAAACGTATTTTCTTGACCTTTAAGTCAGAAAATCGTTGACCGCAAAGTCAGACCTGATAAATTCAGCCCAAGTCGATACAACAATAATGAGTCTGCGAGGCCTTCCGTGATCCAGTTTTTACTCAACCAGGAACTCCGTAGTGAGCACGCCCTGGACCCGAATCTGACCGTGCTCAATTATTTGCGCGAACACGTCGGCAAATCCGGTACCAAAGAAGGCTGCGCCAGCGGCGACTGTGGTGCGTGCACCGTGGTGGTAGGTGAGTTGCAGACCGACGAGGACGGCCGTGAACGCATTCGTTATCGCAGCCTCAATTCGTGCCTGACCTTTGTCTCTTCCCTGCACGGCAAGCAGCTGATCAGTGTCGAAGACCTCAAACACCAAGGCCAATTACACAGCGTCCAACAGGCGATGGTCGATTGCCACGGTTCACAATGCGGCTTCTGCACACCGGGCTTCGTGATGTCCCTGTTCGCCCTGCAAAAGAACAGCGAACAGCCCGACGCCCATAAGGCCCACGAAGCCTTGGCCGGCAATCTATGCCGCTGCACTGGCTACCGGCCGATTCTGGCGGCCGCCGAGCAGGTCTGCTGCACCAGGCAAGCGGACCAGTTCGACGCCCGCGAAGCCGAAACCATCGCTCGCCTCAAGGCCATCGCACCGACTGACACTGGTGAGCTCAACAGCGGCGACAAACGCTGTCTGGTGCCGCTGACCGTGGCCGACCTGGCCGACCTCTACGACGCGTATCCCCAGGCGCGTCTGCTGGCCGGCGGCACGGACCTGGCCCTGGAAGTCACCCAGTTCCATCGCACCCTGCCGGTGATGATCTACGTGGGCAACGTCGCTGAGTTAAAGCGTATCGAGCGTTTCGACGATCGCCTGGAGATCGGCGCCGCCACCGCGCTCTCCGACTGCTACGAAGCCTTGAATGCCGAGTACCCGGACTTCGGTGAACTGCTGCAGCGTTTTGCCTCGCTGCAAATCCGCAACCAGGGCACTTTGGGCGGCAACATCGGCAACGCCTCGCCGATTGGCGACTCGCCGCCCTTGCTGATCGCCCTCGGCGCGCAGCTCGTACTGTGCAAGGGCCAGACTCGCCGCACCCTGGCACTGGAAGACTATTTCATCGATTACCGGGTCACCGCCCGCCAGGAAAGCGAATTCATCGAGAAGATCATCGTGCCCCGGGCCAGCGCTGAGCAGGCGTTCCGCGCCTACAAGGTCTCCAAGCGCCTGGACGATGACATTTCCGCTGTATGCGCGGCGTTCAACCTGCGTATCGAGCATGGTGTGGTCCAGGACGCCCGGGTGGCCTTCGGCGGCATGGCCGCGACGCCCAAGCGCGCCAAGCATTGTGAAGCAGCATTGATCGGTGCTCCGTGGAACGACAGCACGGTCGAACGCGCCTGCGCCGCCCTGGCGGAAGACTTCACACCGCTGTCGGACTTCCGCGCCAGCAAGGAATACCGCCTGCTCAGCGCTCGCAACCTGCTGCGCAAATACTTCATCGAACTGCAAACGCCGCACATCGAGACTCGGGTGACCGCTTATGTCTAACCATCACGCCGTAGAGAAGACTCAAGCCGAGTTGGCCGAACTGTTCGCCCGCGACCTGACCACCGGCGTGGGTCGCAGCGTCAAGCATGACAGCGCCGCCAAACATGTGTCTGGCGAGGCCCAGTACATCGACGATCGCCTGGAATTCCCGAACCAGTTGCACGTTTACGCCCGGCTGTCGGACCGCGCCCACGCGCGGATCATCCGCATCGACACGGCGCCTTGCTACGCCTTTGAGGGCGTGCGCATCGCCATCACCCATGAAGACGTGCCGGGTCTCAAGGACATCGGCCCGCTGCTGCCCGGCGATCCGCTGCTGGCCATCGATGATGTGCAGTTCGTCGGCCAACCGGTGCTGGCGGTTGCCGCCAGGGACCTGGAAACCGCGCGCAAGGCCGCGATGGCGGCCATCATCGAATACGAAGACCTGGAACCGGTGCTGGACGTGGTCGAGGCCCTGCGCAAGCGGCATTTCGTGCTCGATAGCCACACCCACCAGCGCGGTGATTCGGCGGCGGCACTGGCCAGTGCCGAGCATCGCATCCAGGGCTCGCTGCACATTGGCGGCCAGGAACATTTTTACCTGGAAACCCAGATTTCCTCGGTGATGCCCACCGAAGACGGCGGCATGATCGTCTACTGCTCCACGCAGAACCCCACCGAAGTACAGAAACTGGTGGCCGAAGTGCTGGACGTTTCGATGAACAAAGTCGTGGTGGACATGCGCCGCATGGGCGGCGGCTTTGGTGGTAAGGAAACCCAGGCCGCCAGCCCGGCGTGCCTGTGCGCGGTCATCGCCCACCTCACCGGCCAGCCGACCAAGATGCGCCTGCCCCGGGTCGAAGACATGCTGATGACTGGCAAGCGCCACCCTTTCTACATCGAATACGACGTCGGCTTCGACAGCACCGGGCGTCTGCACGGCATTGCCCTGGAGCTGGCCGGCAACTGCGGTTGCTCGCCGGACCTGTCGGCCTCGATTGTCGACCGGGCGATGTTCCATGCCGACAACGCCTATTACCTGGGCGACGCGACCATCAACGGCCATCGCTGCAAGACCAACACCGCGTCGAACACTGCTTACCGTGGCTTCGGCGGGCCGCAAGGCATGGTCGCCATCGAAGAGGTGATGGACGCCATCGCCCGACATCTGGGGCTCGATCCGCTGGAGGTGCGCAAGGCCAACTACTACGGCAAGACCGAGCGCAACGTCACCCACTACTACCAGACCGTCGAGCACAACATGCTCGAGGAGATGACCGCTGAACTCGAGCAAAGCAGCCAGTATGCCGAGCGCCGCGAAGCGATCCGCCGCTACAACGCTAACAGCCCTGTGCTGAAAAAAGGCCTGGCGCTGACCCCGGTGAAATTTGGTATTTCGTTCACCGCCAGTTTTCTCAACCAGGCCGGGGCGCTGATTCACGTCTATACCGACGGCAGCATCCACCTGAACCATGGCGGCACGGAAATGGGCCAGGGCTTGAACACCAAAGTCGCGCAAGTGGTGGCCGAGGTGTTCCAGGTGGAAATGGACCGGGTGCAGATCACTGCAACCAACACCGACAAGGTGCCGAACACCTCACCCACCGCCGCCTCCAGCGGTGCCGACCTCAATGGCAAGGCTGCGCAGAATGCCGCCGAAACCATCAAGCAGCGCCTGGTGGAGTTCGCTGCGCGGCAGTACAAGGTCAGCGAAGAAGACGTGGCGTTCCACAACGGCCATGTGCGGGTGCGCGATCACATCCTGACGTTCGAGGCACTGGTCCAGCAGGCGTATTTCGCTCAGGTCTCGCTGTCGAGCACCGGTTTCTACAAGACCCCGAAAATCTATTACGACCGCAGCCAGGCCCGGGGCCGGCCGTTCTACTACTACGCCTATGGCGCGGCGTGCGCCGAGGTGATCGTCGACACCCTGACCGGCGAATACAAGATGCTGCGCACCGACATCCTCCACGACGTCGGCGCCTCGCTGAACCCGGCCATCGACATCGGCCAGGTCGAGGGCGGTTTCATCCAGGGCATGGGCTGGCTGACCATGGAAGAGCTGGTATGGAACGACAAAGGCAAGCTACAGACCTGCGGCCCGGCCAGCTACAAGATTCCCGCGGTGGCCGACATGCCGCTGGATCTGCGGGTCAAGCTGGTGGAAAACCGCAAGAACCCTGAAGACACCGTGTTCCACTCCAAAGCCGTGGGTGAGCCACCGTTCATGCTCGGCATCGCCGCGTGGTGCGCCATCAAGGACGCCGTGGCGAGCCTGGGGGCTTACCAGCACCAGCCAAAAATCGATGCGCCGGCGACCCCGGAGCGGGTGTTGTGGGGGTGTGAGCAGATGCGGGCATTGAAGGTGGCCAAGACCGTCGAAGTTGAAACCGAGTTGGCTTCGCTCTAAGACCGCGGCGCGGCCTTCGCGAGCAAGCCCGCTCCC
>NZ_JABWQV010000355.1 GCF_014268615.1 Pseudomonas tehranensis
GCTATCGCGAGCAGGCTCGCTCCCACAGAGGGATTCCCACAGAAAGATATGCATGGCTGCGGGATCAACCGGTCTTGCGCAACGCCGCGTGCTGCGGATTGAACGTCCACACCGCCAGCAGGGCGAAGAGCAGGGTCAAGCCCAGGCACACCACCATCGCCAACAGGTTGAATTGCTCATACAGCGCAAAACGCACCAGTTCCACCCCATGGGTGAATGGACTGAGCGCGCAGAGCCAGTACAGCCAGACGCTGGCCTCCTGCATTTTCCACAGCGGATACAGCGCCGAGGACAGGAAGAACATCGGGAAGATCACGAAATTCATCACCCCGGCAAAGTTCTCCAGTTGCCGGATGGCATTGGACAGCAGCAAGCCCAGGGCGCTGAGCATCAGGGCCACCAGCAGCAGCGCCGGGAACGCCAGCACCAGGCCCATGGTCGGTGGCTGGATGCCGTACAGCCAGGCAATGGCGAGAAAGGCGTAGACCTGCAACAACGAGATCAGCGAGGTTGCCAGCAACTTGCTCGCCAGCAGGAAGGCCCGCGGCAGGGGGCTGGTGAGCAGCACGCGCATGCTGCCCATTTCCCGGTCATAGACCATCGACAGCGAACCCTGCATGCCATTGAACAACTGGATCATGCAGGCAAGGCCAGGCACGATGTACACCTCATAAGGGATGTAGGTGTCATAGGGGGCAATGATGGCAATGCCCAGTGCTGCACGAAAGCCGGCGGCGAACACCAGCAGCCACAGCAGCGGCCGCACCAGGGCGCTGAGAAAACGCGTGCGTTGCAGCACGAAACGCAGCCATTCACGCACCACGATGCCGCTGAAACATTGCCAATACGCGTTCATGGGTGAGCTCCCGCTGCGGTCAGGTGGGTGAAGGCCGAACCGAGGGTGCCGCCGTGTGCCTGGCTCACGGCGTCGGCGCGTGCGCTGGCGACGAGGCGGCCTTGATGCAGGATCAGCAGATCGTCGCTGGGCTGTACTTCGTCCAACAGGTGTGTGGTCCACAGCACGCTGATGCCCTCGCGGCACAACTGGCGCACGTGTTGATTCAGCGCCAGCCGGCTGGCCGGGTCCAGGCCGACGCTGGGTTCATCGAGCAGTAACAGACGCGGCTCATGCAGCAGCGCCCGGGCGATTTCCACCCGGCGACGATGGCCGCCATTGAGGGCACGCACGCGTTCGTGGCGCCGCTCGGTCAACGCCTGGCGGGCCAGTTCGGCGTCGATACGCACACGGCCCTGGCGCCGCGACAGGCCATGTAGCGCGACGTGGTAACGCAGGTTCTGCTCGACGCTCAGATCCAGGTCGAGGGTGCTCTGTTGGAACACCACACCCAACTGGCGCAGGGCCGGCCGCGGCGAAGCCTGCAACGAATGACCACCGACGCGCACTTCACCGCGCTGCACGTCGTACAGGCGCGTGAGCAAGGCAATCAGTGTCGATTTACCAGCACCGTTGGGTCCCAGCAACGCGGCGAAGCGCCCCGCTGCGAGGCTGAAACTCACCTGCCTGAGGGCTTCGCGCGCGCCATAGGCGAAGCTCAGGTCGCTGACCTCCAGAGCGTTCATGGCGTCACCACTACGCCCCAGGGATAACGCCCGACCTTCACCGACTTGAGCACTTTGCGGCTCTGCACGTCGATCACCGAAACATCGCCGCTGACGCCATTGGTGGCCAGCAGTTGGCGTTGATCGGGAGTGAATGCCAGTTGCCAGACACGCCGCCCCACCAGCAGGTAATCCAGCACTTCGAAGGTCTTGGCATCGATCACTGCCACGTGATTGGCCGGGCCCAGGGCGACGAAGGCGAATTTGCCATCGGCGCTGAGCTTGATGCCCACCGGCTGTACCTTGTCGGGGTGAACGCCCTTGATCTGGAACGTCAGCGTCTTGAGCACCTGGCGACTGGCGACATCGAGAATTGTCAGCGTGCCGCCGATTTCCGCCGAGGCCCAGAGCTGCGAACCGTCGCGACTGAATTCGACGAAACGCGGCCGCTGGTCCACCAGCGTGTTGTCGGCCAAGGTCTGGGTGCTGGTGTCGATCCAGTGCAGCATGTTGGTGGTTTCACTGGTGTTGACCGCCCATTTGCCATCGGGGCTGACGGCCATGCCTTCGGGCTCGACGCCGACGCCGATCTGGGCCAGCACTTCGGAGGTCTGGGTGTCGATCACCGTCACCAGGGCATCGTCCTCGTTGGAGACATAGAGCCAACGGTCATTGGGGTGCAAGGCGAACTGCTCCGGGTCCTTGCCGGAGGGCAATTCCTTGATGATCTTGCGGGTGGCGACGTCCATCACCTGGACCCGGTCCGAATCGCTGGCGCAGATGTACAGCAAGCGGTTGTCGTGGGACAGCAACAGGCCTCGGGGGCGTTGACCCACCGCCAGGGTCTCGATGACCTCCAGGCTCTGCATGTCGATCAGGCTCAGGCTGTTGTCTTTTTCATTGGAGACCCAGGCGATGCTGGCGGCGGCGGGGCCGGCGACGAGCAATGTCGCCGCCAGGGTGAGGGCCTGGCAAAGCAGGGCAGGTTGCAACAGCGAGCGGCACATGGCGGTTTCCTTATTGTTGTTCTGAAAGGGATCAGGGGTAGCGACAGCTCACTTCGGGTCGGTCATAGCCCAGGCTGTCCATTTCGTTGGTAGGGTGCAGGAAACCGTCCTGGGGCGAGGTGCTCACCAGCGCTCGTGGCTGAACCAGAGGAATCGGCTGACGCAGTTGCCCGTTCCATGGCCGGTAACTGAGCTTGCGGCCCTTGAAGCCGTCCAGCGGCAATTGCTCGCTCAGCGCCAGTTGGCGGATCGCAAATGGATCGTTCTGGCGCAGTTTGCTCACGGCGCTGGCGATGCTGCGCACGGCGATCCAGGCGGCGAAATCGCGATCATTCATCCAGCGCCCGGCCAAGGCTTCGAAGCGTTTTTGCAGCTGCGCCGCGCCGTAGGTTTCCACGGTCTTGTGCCAGGCGGTGGGGGTCAGGCCTTGCGTGCCGGCCACCGGACGCGGATACCAGGTCTGGTAGGGCACGTATTCGCCGAAGTCGCCGCGCTCGTCGGCCACCAGCACCACGTCGTATTCGGCGGTCTGGGTGAACAAAGGCATGTCGGCTTGGGCGCTGCGGCGCTGGTCGTTGTCGAACTGCCAGGCCTTTTCGGCGACAAGTTTCATGCCGAAGCGTTTCATGGCCCGGCGCAATGCCGCGGCGTAAGCCTGGTCTTGGGTTGTCTGGCCGACAATCAGCAAGGCCCGCTGCCATTTGCGTACGACGCTGAACTGCACCAGGGCATCGGCGAGCATCGCCCGGTCGGGCAGGCTATGCAGCACGTTGCCCAGGCAATCGGTGCTGCGCAGGCTGTCGTCGGCGCTGCCGGCGTTGAACAACAGGCTGTCGGGCAGGGCGGCACTGAGCTGGCGCAGGCTGGCGGACGGCGCGTTGACCACAAACAGCCGCAGGCCCTGCTCATGCTGCGCTCGGGCGGCCTGGAGCAAGGCTTCGGGGCTGTCGACGCTGGCGCTTTGCAGCCGGTAATCGTGCTTGAGAAAACGCCCGGTGCTGTTGCTGTCGATAATCGCCAGTTCAGCCCCGCGCAGTCCGGCATCGGCAGGCTCTTCAATCACGTTGGACAGCAGCGGCCCCGGGTCGGGGCGATAGCCCAGGTAGCCGATGCGCACCTGCAGCGGCGCGGCGTCACCAGCCTGGACGGCGACCGGCAACCCGGCGCCGACTGCTGCGAGCAAAGGGATCAAGGCGTAACTGACGAGCCGGCGCATAACACCTCCATTTGCGGGTAGCGCCAGCATAGGAAGCCTGCGTCCTGGGGGAAATATGCAGAAAGTACCGCCGGGCCAGTACCAAGGTAGTAGCCCGTTGTCGACGCCGGGGTTTTAGGATGCCATTCATCGTCATTCATCAGGAGCGGACAGACCGTGCGGATTCTCAAAGCCCTGCTGCTGCCGCTGTTGCTGATCTTGAGTCTGATTGGCGTGGATCGGTTGTCAGCGCAACCAAGGATGTACGCTGCAATGGTGGGAGCGGG
>NZ_JABWQV010000356.1 GCF_014268615.1 Pseudomonas tehranensis
CAGCCTCGTTGCACTCGTCAGCTCCTACAGTCCTACAGATCTCACAGGGCGGGATCCCTCGTCACAAGAGTCTGGGGCGTATTTGAGTGTAATTTTCGGCCATAAAAAAACCGGACCCAAGGTCCGGTTTTTTATGCAGCACTACCGCCGTTTCACTCAGCCGCTGGCGCCTCTGGCTTGCGGCGCTTGAGCGGGGCCATGCCGTCTTTGCTGACCAGCGACAAAGCGTCGGTCTTCGGGCGGTTGGCGATCTTGCGTTTGGTCGGGGCCTTGGCGCCGGCTTTCTTTTTGTCGCCCTTGGCGTCGACCTTTTTCTTCTTCACGCCAACGGCCTTGCCCGAGGCCTTGACCTTTTTCGGTCCGCCGTAGGTGCCTTTGACTTCCTTGATGGTGCGGCGCTCGAAGCTCTGCTTGAGGTAGCGCTCGACGCTCGACATCAGGTTCCAGTCGCCGTGGCAGATCAGCGAGATCGCCAGGCCATCGTTACCGGCACGGCCGGTACGACCGATGCGGTGCACGTATTCATCACCGCTGCGGGGCATGTCGAAGTTGATGACCATGTCCAGGCCGTCAACGTCCAGGCCACGGGCGGCAACGTCGGTGGCGACGAGGATTTTCACGCCACCTTGCTTGAGGCGGTCGATGGCCAGCTTGCGGTCTTTCTGGTCCTTCTCGCCGTGCAGTACGAACGCCTTGTATTCCTGGGCCACCAGGCGACCGTAGATGCGGTCGGCCATGGCTCGGGTGTTGGTGAACACAATGGCTTTTTCGTAGGTCTCGTTGGCCAGCAGCCAGTTCACGATCTGTTCTTTGTGCTGGTTGTGGTCAGCGGTGATGATCTGCTGACGGGTCGTGGCGTTCAACTGGCTGACCGCGTTGAGCTGCAAGTGCTCCGGGTTGTTCAGCACCTTGGCGATCATTTCCCGCAGGCCCGACCCGCCGGTGGTGGCAGAGAACAGCATGGTCTGCTGGCGATTGACGCATTCGTCCACCAGGCGCTGCACGTCTTCGGCAAAACCCATGTCGAGCATGCGGTCGGCTTCGTCCAGCACCAGCACTTCGACTTCCTTGAGGTCAAGGTTGCCGGCGTTCAGTTGCTCGATCATCCGCCCCGGGGTGCCGATCAGAATGTCCGGTACTTTGCGCAGCATGGCGGCCTGGACCTTGAAGTCTTCGCCGCCGGTGATCAGGCCGGACTTGATGAAGGTGAACTGCGAGAAGCGTTCGACCTCTTTCAGGGTCTGCTGGGCCAGCTCACGGGTCGGCAGCAGGATCAGGGTTTTGATGCTGACGCGCACCTTGGCCGGGCCGATCAGACGGTTGAGGATCGGCAGCACGAACGCCGCGGTCTTGCCGCTGCCGGTCTGCGCCGTCACCCGCAGATCACGCCCCTGGAGCGCGAGCGGAATAGCCGCTGCCTGCACCGGCGTTGGCTCGACAAATTTAAGCTCGGCCACGGCTTTGAGCAGGCGTTCGTGCAGGGCGAATTGGGAAAACACGGGTGCTACCTCGAAGAAATGCAAAAAAACAGCTGCATAGGGTAACGGTTTCGAGCTCGAAGGCCGAGTTTCTTTATACGAACGGCGCTAATCAGTGGCTTTTTTGTGAGCCGATTCGTCATCAAGGGTCACTTAGCCTGGCTTAAATGCTCTAATCGCACCGTCGCGTCTTTATAGAAGAACCGTTTCGTCCATGGACATCAAACAGCTCTGGGTCAACATTCAAGACTTCTGGGGTGCCCTTGAGCAGCACCCGCTTCTGCAGTCCAGCCTTGCCTTGTTGTTGCTGCTGGTCATTGCCCTGGTGCTCGGGCGCGTGGCGCGCTACCTGATTTTGCACGGTGCCAAGTTACTCGGCCGCCAGCCGGCCCTGCACTGGGTCAACGACCTGCGTCATAACAAGGTTTTCCATCGCCTGGCGCAGACGACGCCCTCGCTGGTCATCCAGTTCGGTCTGCACCTGGTGCCGGAATTGAGCAAGACCAGCATGATTTTCCTGGGCAATGTTGCCCTGGCTTTCACCATCCTGTTCATGGTGCTGGCCATCAGCGCCCTGCTCAGCGCCCTTCTGGATGTCTACGCCCGCACCGAACACGCCCGCACCCGCTCGATCAAAGGCTACGTGCAACTGGCGAAGATGGTGCTGTATGTGTTTGGCGCAATCATCATTGTTGCCACCCTGATCGACCGCTCGCCGCTGTTGCTGCTGTCGGGTTTAGGTGCCATGTCGGCGGTGATTCTGTTGGTCTACAAGGACACCTTGCTGTCGTTCGTCGCCAGCGTGCAACTGACCAGCAACGACATGCTGCGGGTCGGTGACTGGATCGAGATGCCTCAGGTGGGGGCCGACGGTGACGTGGTGGACATCACGCTGCACACCGTCAAGGTACAGAACTTCGACAAGACCATCGTCTCGATTCCCACCTGGCGCCTGATGTCCGAGTCGTTCAAGAACTGGCGCGGCATGCAGCAATCCGGCGGGCGACGGATCAAGCGCAGCTTGTTCATCGATGCCAGCGGTGTGCGTTTTTTGCAGGATGAGGAAGAACAGCGCCTGACCCAGGTTCATCTGCTGACCGATTACATCAGCCGCAAACAGGCCGAACTCAAGGCCTGGAACGAAGCCCAGGGCAACGTCGCGGCGATGTCGGCCAACCGCCGACGCATGACCAACCTGGGCACCTTCCGCGCTTACGCCTTGGCGTATCTGAAAAGCCACCCGGACATCCAGCCCAACATGACCTGCATGGTCCGCCAGATGCAGACCACGGCCCAGGGCATCCCGCTGGAAATCTACTGCTTCACCCGCACCACTGCGTGGGCCGACTATGAGCGTATCCAGGGGGATATTTTCGATTACTTGCTGGCGGTGATGCCGGAGTTCGGGTTGAGCTTGTATCAACAACCCAGCGGCATGGATTTGCGCTCGGGATTGTTGCCGGCGGCGTTGGGGGCGAGCCACCTGCCGGAGCCGCAGAAGCAGGTGATCTAATCCTCACAACAGGTTTCCTGTGGGAGCGAGCCTGCTCGCGATAGCGGTGTAACAGTCATAGATATGTTGACTGACATACCGCCATCGCGAGCAGGCTCGCTCCCACAAGGGTTCATCAGTGTGCAGCCAGCGATTGGCGCACTCCCAACCGACTGATCCACACCGCCGCCAATATCACCGCCCCGCCCAACAGCAATCGCCCCAGTGCCTCGTGCTGGTTCCAGATCAGCAGGTTGACCAGCAGCCCCACCGGTACATGCAGGTTGTTCATCACCGCCAGCGTGCCGCCGCTGACCATGCACGCGCCTTTGTTCCACCAGTACAGCCCCAACGCGGTGGAGACCAGGCCGAGGAATATCAGTACGCCCCACTGCAGAGGCGCCTCAGGCCAGAAGTCGGCCTTGCCGAACAGCAGAAAGGCCGGCAACGCCACCGCCAGTGCGCCGAGGTAGAAGTAGCCGAAACGTCGGTAGTGCGGCAGGTCGCTGGGATGGCGGGCGACGAGGTGTTTGTACAGCACCTGCCCGGCCGCGTAGGTGAAGTTGGCCAGTTGCAGCAACAAAAAGCCCATGAAGAAATCCGGGTTGATCCGGTCGTAGCGAATCACCGCCGCGCCAGCCACGGCCACCAACGCCGCGATCAGGGCCCAAGGATTGAAGCGACGATTGAGCGCGTCTTCGATCAGGGTCACGTGCAGCGGCGTCAGGATGGTGAAAAGCAGGACCTCGGGCACCGTCAGCACGCGAAAGCTCAAGTACAGGCACACGTAGGTCACGCCGAACTGCAAGGCGCCAATCAACAGCATGCCACGCATGAACGACGGCTCCACCTGGCGCCAGCGGGTCAGCGGAATGAACACCAGCCCCGCCAGCACAACCCGCACCAGCACCGCAAAGTAACTGTCGACATGCCCGGCCAGGTATTCGCCAATCAGACTGAAGGAAAACGCCTGAATCAGTGTGACAAAAAGTAGATAGCCCATACGCCCCTCGTTTCGGATGGCGGCGAAGATAGCGGTTTTGAAGGGTGGGAGCGAGCCTGCTCGCGATAGCGGCA
>NZ_JABWQV010000357.1 GCF_014268615.1 Pseudomonas tehranensis
GAATTATAGACTTCCAGAATTTGCCGTCAAGTATTAATTTCAGCTTTTATTCCGGCTTCAGCACGATACGCGCAAAAGCCTTCTTGCCAGCCTGACAGACATGGGTAGCGCCCAGCTTATATATGTAGGCGCGATCCACCACCTCACCATCAATGCGCACGCCACCCGAACCAAGAAGATCTCGCGCGGCCGCAGCATTCTTGACCAGGCCTGCCTTATTAAGGACGGCCGCAATCGGCATATCCTCGGCCGCAGTCAATTCGATCTCTGGCAGATCATCCGGCAATTCGCCATCCTTCATGCGATTGCCCGCCGCACGATGGGCATTGGCCGCAGCCTCCTCACCATGGAAACGAGCGACAATCTCCTCAGCCAGCTTGATCTTGATGTCCCGCGGGTTTGCCCCAGCCTCAACATCCGCACGGAATGCGTTGATCTCATCCATGGAACGGAAGCTGAGCAATTCGAAGTAACGCCACATAAGCACGTCAGGAATGGAAACCAGCTTGCCGTACATAACACCCGGCGCTTCCTGGATACCCACATAGTTACCCAACGACTTGGACATCTTCTTCACACCATCCAACCCCTCCAGCAAAGGCATGGTCAGAATGCACTGAGCTTCCTGACCATAACCACGCTGAAGCTCGCGCCCCATCAGCAGGTTGAACTTCTGATCCGTACCGCCGAGTTCGACGTCAGCACGCAATGCGACCGAGTCATAGCCCTGAACCAGCGGATAGAGGAATTCATGAATGGCGATCGGCTGACTGGTTTTATAGCGCTTGTCAAAATCATCGCGCTCGAGCATACGAGCCACGGTGTATTGGGAGGTCAGGCGAATGAAATCCGCCGGTCCCATCTGATCCATCCAGGTGGAGTTGAAAGCGACTTCGGTCTTGGCCGGATCAAGGATCTTGAAGACCTGAGTCTTGTAGGTCTCGGCATTATCAAGAACCTGCTCGCGAGTCAGCGGTGGGCGCGTCGCGCTCTTGCCACTCGGATCACCGATCATCCCAGTGAAGTCACCTATCAGGAAGATGACCTGATGCCCCAGGTCCTGAAATTGACGCAGCTTATTAATAAGCACGGTATGACCCAGATGCAGATCGGGCGCCGTTGGGTCGAAACCAGCCTTGATACGCAGCGGTTGCCCACGCTTGAGCTTTTCAATCAGCTCGGACTCGACCAACAACTCTTCTGCACCACGCTTGATCAGCGCTAGCTGCTCTTCAACCGACTTCATAACAGACCCGCAAGGCTCAGATTCAAAGGGACCCAACCATACAAGATCGCGCACCAAATACAAGGTTTGCCGGGCGCGCGGACACCAATCCACGGACAGAATGTCCGCGGGCTTGCTTCGCAGGTGATTTGGTTATATTTTATACAGTTATTTCATCTTCATCATGTCATTCATCTTTTCCAATTCATCTCTTCAAAAGTCAAATTACCTATGACCACAGAACCATCCAAAGCGCCGCCGCTTTACCCCAAGACCCACCTGCTCGCTGCAAGTGGTATTGCCGCCCTTCTTAGCCTGGCGCTCCTGGTATTTCCTTCCAGCGATGTTGAAGCCAAAAAGACGACGCTGAGTCTCGAACTGGAAAGTCCTGCTGAACAACTGACACAAGATCAAGACGCTGCCGAAGCCGTCCAAGCCACAAACGAGGCCGCGGCCTCCCCCTTCGCGCAGATCGAAAACAACGCTGAAGACACTCCCGCGTCCGCCCAAGCGGAGCCCGCAGTCGAAGAAAAGAAGGACCCGGGCCACCATGAGGTCATAGTTGCCAAAGGCGACACGCTCTCCACTCTCTTCGAAAAGGTTGGCCTGCCGTCGACCCTGGTCCACGAAGTTTTGGCCAGCGACAAGAAAGCCAAACAGTTCGCTCGGCTACAGAGGGGGCAGAAACTCGAGTTCGAACTCAGTCCTGACGGCCAACTGACCAGCTTGCACACCAAGCTGAGCGACCTGGAAAGCATCACCCTGAGCAAAAACGACAAGGGTTATGCGTTCAACCGCGTCATCACTAAACCAACCGTGCACTCAGCCTACGCCCATGGCGTCATCAACAGCTCATTGTCGCAATCGGCTGCACGCGCCGGCCTTTCCCATAGCCTGACAATGGACATGGCCAGTGTGTTTGGCTACGACATCGACTTCGCTCAGGACATTCGCCAGGGCGACGAGTTCGACGTTATTTACGAACAGAAAATGGTCAATGGAAAAAGCGTCGGCAACGGCCCTATTCTTTCTGCACGCTTTACCAATCGCGGCAAGACCTACACTGCGGTGCGCTACACCAACAAACAGGGCAACAGCAGCTATTACACCGCCGACGGCAACAGCATGCGCAAGGCATTCATCCGCACCCCGGTTGATTTCGCCCGTATCAGTTCAAGATTCTCCGTAGGCCGCAAACATCCAATCCTGAACAAGATCCGCGCCCACAAAGGCGTCGACTACGCAGCTCCCCGCGGCACGCCAATCAAGGCCGCCGGAGACGGCAAAGTGCTGCTGGCCGGACGTCGGGGTGGTTATGGCAACACCGTGATCATCCAGCACGGCAACACTTACCGTACGCTGTATGGTCATATGCAGGGCTTCGCCAAAGGCGTGAAGACCGGCGGCAGCGTCAAGCAAGGCCAAGTGATTGGCTACATTGGCACTACCGGCCTGTCCACCGGGCCGCATTTGCATTATGAATTCCAGGTCAACGGCGTTCACGTTGATCCGCTGGGCCAGAAGCTCCCCATGGCCGATCCGATCGCCAAGTCCGAGCGTTCCCGCTTCCTGGCTCAGAGCCAACCCTTGATGGCTCGCATGGATCAGGAAAAAGCCACCATGCTCGCCTCGAGCAAACGCTAAGCCATGGCGCGCTATATCGGCGTGATGTCTGGCACCAGCCTGGATGGACTGGATATCGCGCTGATCGAACTGAATCCGGCGATCAAGTTGGTCGCCACGCACTACATCCCCATGCCCGCCTCCCTGCGCACCGAAATGCTCGAGTTGTGCAGCAGCGGGCCCGATGAGATCGCTCGCTCAGCCATTGCCCAACAAAACTGGGTAAGGCTGGCTGCGCAGGGCGTCCACACGTTGCTCGACGAACAGAAGCTCAAACCTGAAGCTATCCGGGCAATCGGTAGCCATGGCCAGACCATACGGCACGAACCGGCCCGCGGCTTTACCGTGCAGATCGGCAACCCCGCACTATTGAGCGAATTGACCGGCATTGCCGTCGTCAGCGATTTTCGCAGTCGCGATGTTGCTGCGGGCGGACAAGGCGCCCCGCTGGTTCCTGCGTTTCACGAAGCACTGTTTGAAGAACGGGTCGGCAATCGCGCCGTACTGAATATCGGCGGCTTCAGCAATCTCAGCCTGATAGAACCCGAAAAGCCCGTAGCCGGTTTCGATTGCGGCCCGGGCAACGTATTGCTGGACGCCTGGATACATCAGCAACGGGGCGAGCACTTTGATCGCGATGGTCTTTGGGCTGCCAGCGGAACAGTCGAACCGGCTCTGCTAAAGGCCCTGCTTGGCGACCCTTTCTTTGTCACTCAAGGCCCTAAAAGCACAGGACGTGAAGTGTTCAACCTGTCCTGGCTGACCCAGCACCTGTCGCACTTACCGGTCTTCGCCCCTGAAGACGTGCAGGCAACACTACTCGAACTGACTGCCCTGACCATCGTTCAATCGCTGCAAAATGCCCAGACCAACACTCAAGAGTTGCTGGTTTGCGGCGGCGGCGCGCACAACCGCACACTCATGAAGCGGCTGGCCGATTTACTGCCAAACACCCAAGTTAGCAGCACGGCCACTTACGGTGTAGACCCGGATTGGGTCGAAGCCATGGCCTTTGCCTGGCTGGCCCATTGCTGCCTTGAAGGCATTGCAGCGAATCGCCCAAGCGTCACCGGCGCGCGAGGCTTGCGCATACTCGGCGCCATCTATCCCGCCTGAATCCATTTTTTCGCCGCACAGCAAAACGCCGCAGCGCCGTAAGGCGCTGCGGCGTTCTT
>NZ_JABWQV010000358.1 GCF_014268615.1 Pseudomonas tehranensis
CGGGAGCAAGCTCCCTCGCCACAAAAGCAACTTGTCGAGGCTACAACTCCGTCGCCCGCTGACTCGCGGCATCGTCGTAGATCACATACAACGACTCGGCAATCTGACTCTTGATGGCCTTGGTGCTTTCCAGCCCCAGGACAAACCCCTCGGCCTTACCACCGGCACGGTTCAGTTCGTCAGCGGTGCTGGCCTGGGTGATGGCATCGTAGAGTTTCTCGGCATGCGGTCCCACGCCCTTGGGCAAGCTGATCTGGACGGTGCTCATAGGCACACCTCGGTGTGGCTGTCTGTGTGAAGCGGTAACAGATGATTCATGGCGCAAACCTTTGTTTGGCGAATGGCCGGCAGCGCGTGCAGCCACTTCCGGGGGACCATGGTAGCCCTCTCCTGCCGTTGCGGTAACCGCAATCACCGATTAATCGCCAACGGACCTGAGGAATGCGCCGGCCGGCAAGAGAAGCTTGACTTCTCTTTTCCAATCAGTAACATACGCGTCATTCCGCGATAGCTCAGTTGGTAGAGCAAGTGACTGTTAATCACTGGGTCCCTGGTTCGAGTCCAGGTCGTGGAGCCAGACAGCAGCAAATCAAGCCCCTGAATTGAAAGATTCAGGGGCTTTTTTGTGGGCGAAAGAAAGGGCTGATGATTGAAAAGGCCTGCCGATGTCGCTGGCGGAACAATCAGTCAGGCCAGAACAGGCATCATGGTCTGAATCCTGCTTGAATTTGCCAGGCCCGACCGTCACGTGCACGTCATGAGGACGTCGCAAACTGGCGTTGTCCGCCAACAAACATCTCCATAACAACAAGGACGAAGGCATGCCCACGCAAAACCCTCACCGCAACAATGATCTGTGCACCTCCAGCAAGGTGTACACCGCGCTGACTGAACTCAAGCACTTGGAAGGCCACCGCAGCGCCAAATTCCTTTCACTGCTGACGCAACACCTGGTGCGCAAGGGCCTGCTCAACGAGCAGGAAGTGGTGCACATGCTCGATCTGGTGGTCGATTGAGCAGCATCGATTCCTACTATTGAAGCGGTTGATTTTTCCTCCTCCCTGCTGAGTCGTAAGGTAACCCCATCGATTGATGGAGGTTCCCATGCCCAAGGTTCAAATCATGTCTGTCATTGGCAGCGCCGTACCCGCCCCGCTCAGGGAGCGTGGTCTGTTGGCCTGCTGGTATCTGGTGCAGGACGGCGTCACCATCAGCGGTCCGCTGACTTCTCTGCCCGCCGCCCAAGCCCTGTCGCAACGTATCGGCCCTTATCTGCTGACGGCCTAGGGCAACCGCACCCGCGGCTTGCTTTCGACGAACAGCGCCCAACATGACATGAACAGCGCGGCAATCAGCGGGCCGATGACGAATCCGTTCAGACCGAATACGGCCAGCCCGCCCAACGTCGAGACCAGCACCATGTAGTCCGGCATCTTCGTATCCTTGCCCACCAGGATCGGACGCAGGAAATTGTCCACCAGACCAATCACAAATATCCCGAACAGCGTCAGCACCACACCCTGCCAAATGGCCCCTGACAGCAGGAAGTACAAAGCCACCGGCGCCCAGACAAGACCAGCGCCCACGGCCGGCAGCAGCGACAGGAAAGCCATCAGCACCGCCCAGAGCAGGACCGTCGGAATCCCCAGGATCCAGAAGATCAGCCCACCCAACGCCCCCTGGGTAATAGCCACCAGCAGGTTGCCCTTGACGGTTGCGCGCACCACCCGATTGAACTTCAACTGCAGGCGACGTTTCTGGTACTCCGCCAGGGGAACGGCGGTACGGACCTTGCGCACCAGCTCAGGGCCGTCACGCAGAAAAAAGAACAACAGATAAATCATGACAAAGAAACTCACCAGAAACTGAAACGTGCCCTGGCCGAAGCTGAACGCCTGGGTGGCGAAAAACTCGCTGCCTTGCATCGCACCTTTGACGATCCGCTCTCGCAGCCCGTTCAGGTTACCCAGGCCGAAACGGTCGAGCAGATTCTGGAAGTATGGCGGCAAGGCATCCCGGAAGCGGGCCAGATAATCGGCGATGTCCAACTCCCCGCTTTCCAGGCTCTTGTAGAGCGCCGCTCCTTCCTGAACCAGCAACGTACTGATGACGATCACCGGCAAGATCGCGATCACCACGCAAATACTCAATGTCAGCAACGAAGTGAGGTTGCGCTGCCAGCCGAGTTTCAATTGCAGGCGGCGCTGCATCGGCGCAAAGACGATCCCCAGGATCACTGCCCAGAATACCGCGCCGTAAAACGGCAGGAGGATCCAGATGAAAGCGATGGTGACCAGAATCAACATCAGCATCTGGGATTTGTCTTGCAAGCTCTTTCGGTTCATTTGTTTTCCATATCCTTGGCGCGATAAACGTTAGTCAGCCAGGATTCGCCGGAGTGCCTTCGCCTTTGCACGCTTGAGTTGATCCAGATCAATTGCGCTTGACCAGTGGTGGCGTACCCTCGCCGCTTTTTGCGACCAGACGCCACCATGCCCTTCGTTGCTCCCGAACTGCTCGCCCCCGCCGGCACCCTGAAAAACATGCGCTATGCCTTCGCCTACGGCGCCGACGCGGTGTACGCCGGCCAACCGCGCTACAGCCTGCGTGTGCGCAACAACGAGTTCGACCACGCCAACCTGGCCTTGGGCATTGGCGAAGCCCAGACCATGGGCAAGCGCTTCTATGTGGTGGTGAACATTGCGCCCCACAACGCCAAACTGCGTACCTTTCTCAAAGATCTGGAACCTGTGATTGCCATGGCGCCGGACGCGCTGATCATGTCCGACCCCGGGCTGATCATGCTGGTGCGCCGACACTTCCCACAGATGCCGATTCATCTGTCGGTGCAGGCCAACACAGTGAACTGGGCAAGCGTCGAGTTCTGGCAACAGCAGGGCTTGAGCCGCATCATCCTGTCCCGAGAGCTGTCCCTGGAGGAAATCGCCGAAATCCGCGAGCAGGTGCCGGCCATGGAACTGGAGGTGTTCGTCCACGGGGCACTGTGCATGGCTTATTCCGGACGCTGCCTGCTGTCGGGCTACCTGAACCGGCGCGACGCCAACCAAGGCAGTTGCACCAACGCCTGTCGCTGGAAGTATTCGGCACAACCGGCGCAGGAAAACGTGGTCGGCGATATCGTGCAAACCTGGCCAGCCGAACCGACCCTGGGCCTCGGCGCGCCCACCGACCAGGTGTTCCTGCTTCAGGAAGCGAACCGCCCGGAGGAATCGATGCCGGCCTTCGAGGACGAGCACGGCACCTACATCATGAACGCCAAGGATCTGCGGGCCGTGCAACACGTGGAACGGCTTGCCCGCATGGGCGTGCATTCCTTGAAGATCGAAGGTCGGACCAAGTCGCACTTTTATTGCGCCCGCACCACCCAGGTGTATCGTCGGGCAATCGACGACGCCGTGGCCGGCCGGGAGTTTGACCGCAGCCTGATGACCGATCTCGAATCCCTGGCCCAGCGCGGCTACACCGAGGGTTTTCTACGCCGGCATGTGCATGATGAGTACCAGAACTACCAGAACGGCAGTTCGGTATCAGAGCGCCAGCAGTTCGTCGGCGAACTGACCGGCCAGCGGCGCGAGCGTCTGGCCGAAGTCCGGGTCAAGAACCGCTTTGGCCTGGGCGATCACATGGAACTGATGACCCCCAAGGGCAACTTTCACTTCGACCTGCATCAGTTGCAGAACGTCAAAGGCCAGGGCATCGACGTGGCACCGGGAGACGGGCATGTGGTGTACGTGCCGATTCCCGATGCGGTGGATTTGCGGTTTGGGTTATTGATGCGCGATGTGCGTGGGTCGTAGCGCCTGCACTGATCCAAAAGACGTTCCCGAATAATGCAGGCACCGCCAAACAACTGTGGGAGCGAGCCTGCTCGCGATAGCGCCTTTACAGTCAACATCGTCATTGACTGATCTACCGCCATCGCGAGCAGGCTCGCTC
>NZ_JABWQV010000359.1 GCF_014268615.1 Pseudomonas tehranensis
CATCGCGAGCAGGCTCGCTCCCACAGGGTTATGCGGTGCGTCGTTGATCTCGCACGCACAAAAAAGACCTGCAATCGCAGGCCTTTTTTTTATTCGAACCGAATTACGGCTTATGCGCCCGCGCCAGGAATTCGTGTGACTGCATTTCCAGCAAACGACTCAAGGTTCGCTGGAACTCAAAGGTCAGGCGACCGCCGGTGTAGAGATCCTTGAGTTCGACTTCGGCCGAAATGATCAGCTTCACGTTACGGTCGTAGAACTCGTCGACCATGTTGATGAAGCGGCGGGCGATGTCGTCGGTGGTGACGCTCATTTGCTCCACGTTGCTGAGCAGTACCGCGTGGAAGATCTTGCCCAGCTCGATGTAGTCGTTCTGGCTACGAGGGCCATCGCACAGTTCACGGAAGTCGAACCAGGCCACGTCGTCACAAGTGCGAACGGCGCGGATCTCGCGATTCTCGATGACCAACACATCATTTTCGACCGCCTGGGTGCATTCCGGCGTCAGGGCCCGGAAGCTCTTGCGCAGGCTTTCTTCAGCGGCGGCGTCCAGGGGAAAGTGAAACAGCTCCGCTTGCTCCAGGTGGCGCAGGCGATAGTCCACACCGCTGTCGACGTTGACAATCTCGGTGTGTTCCTTGATCAGCGCAATGGCCGGCAGGAAACGCGCGCGTTGCAGGCCGTCCTTGTAAAGGCCGTCCGGCACGATGTTCGAGGTGGCGACCAGGGTCACGCCGTTCTTGAACAACTCCTCCATCAAGGTGCCGAGAATCATGGCGTCGGTGATGTCGGACACGAAAAACTCATCGAAGCAGATCACCCGGGTCTCATCGGAGAAGCGCTTGGCGATGATGGTCAGCGGGTTCTTCTCGCCGCCCAGGGTCTTCATCTCTTCATGCACGCGCTTCATGAAGCGGTGGAAGTGCGTCCGTGTCTTCTCCTTGAACGGCAACGCCTCGAAGAAGGTGTCGACCAGGTAGGTTTTGCCACGGCCGACACCGCCCCAGAAATACAGGCCCTTGACCGGCACCTGGTCCTTCTTGCCGAACAGTTTGCCCAACAAGCCCGGCTTGTTGTTCGACGCGGCGACCAGATCGTCGTACAGGCGCTGCAAATGCCGCACTGCCGTTTCCTGGGCTGCGTCGTGGAAGAACTCCGGGCGTTTCAGATCAGCTTGATATCGTTCTAGGGGCGTCATATTCGTTAGCAAGGCAACAAAAACGGGCCGTCACTGTAGCGACGGCCCGCGGGAATGGCAATCGGCCCTTATTCGAGCCGATGGTCGGAATCGCCCCGGCTCAGTCCTGAACCGGCGTCAGAGCCACGCGCAGAGCCTCGATGGCAGCATCCCGAGCGGCGCTGTCCGCAAAAGCCGGACTGTCGGCCACACATGCGCCGTCAAGCCAGACACTGAAGCTCAGCTCGTCGCTGCGCACATCCAGTGGCTGGCCGGCTTGCAGTTGCTTGGTGACCTGGCCTGCGGTCTTGCCATCGGCAAAATTGCGCGACAACACCAATTGCTCGCCATCGGCGGCCAGCAGACGGAAGCGGAAACTGCCGTCGTCTTCGCGAAAACTGACGAAACGTGCAGCTTTTGCCGCTTTCTTTTTCGTGCTGGTCGCCACCTGTACCTGGCTGACAAACGAACGCAGGCCGACGGCTTCGCGCAGTTCGTTGAGGAAGGGTGTAGCCACGGCTCGGGCTTTTTTCGCGCCCAGTTGCAGGATGTCTTCTAGGTCCGCCGGGCGTTCGATCAACTGGTGATAACGTTCGCGGGACTCGCCCAGTTCACTGTCGAGCAACTGGAACAGGCGGTTCTTGGCTTCGCCCCAACCCAGGCCCTGCAGCAGTTCGCTACGAAACTCGGCGGACTGCGCCGGTGTGGCGAAGGCCTGGAACAAGGTGAACAGGTGGGCGTTGTCCGGATCCTTGGCTTCGCCCGGTGCGCGGGAGTCGGTGACGATCCGCGAGATCGCGTCCTTCATGTCCTTGGCGCTGCTGAACAACGGAATGGTGTTGTCGTAGCTCTTGGACATCTTGCGGCCATCAAGGCCCGGCAACGTGGCGACGCTCTCCTCGATCAGCGCCTCGGGCATGGTGAAAAACTCCTTGCCCTGGCCGAACAGATGGTTAAAGCGCTGGCCGATGTCGCGGGCCATTTCCACGTGCTGGATCTGGTCGCGACCGACCGGTACTTTATGGGCGTTGAACATCAGGATGTCCGCAGCCATCAGCACCGGGTAGCTGTACAACCCCATGGTGATGCCGGCATCCGGGTCTTCACCGGCTTCGACGTTCTTGTCCACCGACGCCTTGTAGGCGTGGGCGCGATTGAGCAGGCCCTTGGCGGCGACGCAGGTCAGCAGCCAGGTCAGTTCCGGAATTTCGGGAATGTCGGACTGGCGATAGAAGGTCACGCGGTCCACATCCAGGCCACCGGCCAGCCAGGTCGCGGCGATTTCCAGGCGCGAGCGCTGGATACGCAGCGGGTCATCGCATTTGATCAGGGCGTGGTAGTCGGCCAGGAAATAGAACGAATCGGCGTTGCTGTCGCGGCTGGCGAGAATTGCCGGACGGATAGCGCCGGCGTAGTTGCCCAGGTGCGGGGTGCCGGTGGTGGTGATGCCGGTCAGGATGCGGGTACGAGTCGTCATGGGTTATCGCTTGTCAGACTGCTGTCAATTCGAGAGGCGCGGCAGGAGCAGATCCTTGAGATCGGTCAGCTTGCCATGGAAAAAGTGTCCGCATTCTGCCACTTTCAGCAGCTCATGGGGGCGCTGGAGCGTGTCCGACCATTGGTAAACCAGCTGGGGATCGACTACTTCGTCGGTTTCCGGCTGGATCACGGTCAACTCGCCGCTCATCGGCAAGGGCGATTGCGCGTCCAGGCGCATCACCGCCGGGGCCACCATGAACAGGTGCTTGGGTGGTTGGCCCTGGGCTTCCAGACGTCCGCCAAGGCTTGCGGCAACGAATCCGCCAAAGGAAAAACCGAACAGGGTGAGCGGCAGTTGCGGGTATTTTTCCCGCAGCCAATCGGCTGCGGCCTGGGCGTCGTCGACTTCACCGGTGCCCATGTCATGGCTGCCGGCACTGGCGCCCACGCCGCGATAATTGAAACGCAACGTAACCAGGCCAGCATCACGGGCAGTGCGTTGCAAGGTCGAGACGACTTTGTTGAGCATGGTCCCGCCCTGCACCGGGTTGGGGTGGCAGATCAGCGCCAGGCCACGGGGCGCTTCGCTGTCCAGGTACAAGGCTTCCAGTTGGCCCACGGGGCCATCAATGACTACAGGGGTTTCGCGCATAAGCAAGGGAAAGAACTCCGTGACCTCGAATAGGGTCGACTCGTCTAGCTAAAAGTCTGTGCCTGGCATGATTGCGATGTTCTTCGCGGTATACAGCGCAGGTCCGAGCCGTTAACGTAAAGCAAAGCCGTTTATAGAGGAAGGACTCGTGGAACACTCGCTCTTAGTTTGGCTGTTGCCGACTCTTGCCCTGGTTGCCGGTGTCGCCATTGGATTCCTGCTTGCCCGACTGCTGCCCAATGCGGTGCCTAACAGCACGCAACGTCAGCTGGATGACATTCAGGAACGTTTCGACAGTTATCAGAATGAAGTGGTCACTCACTTCAACAGCACCGCTTCTCTGGTGAAAAAACTCACCCAGAGCTACCAGGACGTCCAGGATCATTTGTCCGAGGGTGCCAATCGCCTGGCCCTGGACGAGCAGACTCGCCAACGCCTGCTGGCCGCCCTGCACGCTGATGCGGCGCAGACGCCACGGGAACGCCTGACCCCGCCAAAAGAGGTCCAGGAACCGCCCCGGGACTACGCCCCCAAGGCCCCGAACTCGCCCGGCATGCTCGATGAGCAATACGGTTTGAAGAAGTAATTTCCAGGCGACACCCAAAAGCCCGCCCGATCGCATGATCGGGCG
>NZ_JABWQV010000036.1 GCF_014268615.1 Pseudomonas tehranensis
ATCCACTGTGGGAGCGAGCCTGCTCGCGATTGGGCCAGACCAGGCAACTCATAAATCAGACAGAAAAAAGCCCGCATCGCTGCGGGCTTTTTCTTGAAGCTTGAACCTGTCAGCCGCGACGACGCAGTGCGTCGATACGCTCTTCCAGTGGCGGGTGGCTCATGAACATGCGAGCCAGGCCTTGCTTGATGCCACCGTTGATGCCAAAGGCATTGAGGGTGTCGGGCATGTGTACGGGCAAGCCTTGCTCGGCCCGCAGGCGTTGCAGGGCGCCGATCATGGCGCTGGTGCCAGCCAGGCGTGCGCCGGCATCATCTGCGCGGAACTCACGTTTGCGCGAGAACCACATGACGATGGCGCTGGCGAGGATGCCCAATACCAGCTCGGCGAAAATGGTCGCGACGTAGTAGGCGATGCCCTGGCCTTCTTCATTCTTGAAGATCACCTTGTCGACGAAGTTGCCGATGATGCGGGCAAAGAACATGACGAAGGTGTTCACGACGCCCTGGATCAGCGCCAGCGTCACCATGTCGCCGTTGGCGACGTGACCGATCTCATGGGCCAGCACAGCCTTGACTTCATCCGGTGAAAAGCGCTCGAGCAAGCCCTGGCTGACGGCGACCAGCGCATCGTTCTTGTTCCAGCCGGTGGCGAAGGCGTTGGCCTCGTAGGCTGGGAAGATGCCCACTTCCGGCATCTTGATGCCGGCTTCGCGGGACAGCTGCTCGACGGTTTGCAGCAGCCATTGTTCGTGGCGAGTGCGCGGCTGAGTGATGATCTGGGTGCTGGTGCTCATCTTCGCCATCCACTTGGAGATGAACAGCGAGAACAGGGAACCGGCGAAACCGAACACCGCACAGAAGATCAGCAGCTGACTGAGGTTGAGGTCAACCCCGTTGGCCGCCATGAACCCGTTGAAGCCAAAAAGGCTCAGGGTGATGCTGGCAATCAGCACGACCGCCAGGTTAGTGGCCAAAAACAGCAGGATGCGCATCATGGTTGTGGAAATCTCCTCATGCTAAAGATGTAGCGTTATGCGGGGTATATAAGGTGCCGCCGCAGGCTATTCAACATGCCGACTATTTCAAACTGTGTCCTACAGGCGTCGCAAATGTTTGAAAGACTTTTCTGAAAGTGACCGCAGAAAAGAAAAGGAGCGCCCGTACCCCGTGAACGTTGAGTCTCGCTGCGCACCGTTTGCCGCGCCTTCAGTGTAGAAGGCCTGCCGAAGCGGGCGAAACGGATGTGTTGCTGAATCAAACAGCGTGCGAGTCGACCCCTCGCACGCCACCTGGATTACTGGCGGTAGGACTTGAGGAAGTTGCCGATCCGGCCAATGGCCTGGTCCAGGTCGTCGACCCGCGGCAGGGTCACGACGCGGAAGTGATCCGGCCATGGCCAATTGAACGCCGTGCCCTGGACCACCAGCAGTTTTTCGGACAGCAGGAGGTCGAGTACGAATTTTTCATCGTTATGGATCGGGCAGACCTTCGGGTCGATCCGCGGAAAGGCGTACAGCGCACCCATTGGCTTGACGCAACTGACACCGGGAATGTCATTGAGCAATTCCCAGGTACGGTTGCGTTGCTCCAGCAACCGGCCCTGGGGCAGGACCAGGTCATTGATGCTCTGGTAGCCGCCCAGCGCAGTCTGGATCGCGTGCTGGCTCGGCACGTTGGCGCACAGGCGCATATTGGCCAGCATGTCGATGCCCTCGATGTAGCTTTGGGCGTGATGCTTGGGGCCGGAGATGGCGATCCAGCCGGAGCGGAAACCCGCCACCCGATAGGATTTGGACAGGCCGTTGAAGGTCAGGCACAGCAGGTCCGGCGCCAGTGAGGCGGTGCAGATGTGCACGGCATCGTCGTACAGGATCTTGTCGTAGATCTCGTCGGAAAACACCACCAGGTTATGCTGGCGAGCCAGTTCCAGCATGCCCAGCAGGACCTCCCTGGAGTACACCGCGCCAGTGGGGTTGTTCGGGTTGATGATCACCAGTGCTTTGGTGTTCGGGGTGATCTTGGCCTTGATGTCCGCCAGATCGGGGAACCAATTGGCCTGTTCATCGCACAGGTAATGCACCGGATTGCCGCCCGACAGGCTCACGGCGGCGGTCCACAATGGGTAGTCCGGGGCCGGCACCAGCACCTCATCGCCGTTGTTGAGCAAGGCTTGCATCGACATCACGATCAGTTCGGACACGCCGTTGCCCAGGTAGATGTCTTCGATGCCGACACCTTCGACCTGTTTCTGCTGGTAGTACTGCATTACGGCTTTACGGGCGCTGAACAAGCCCTTGGAGTCGCTGTAGCCCTGGGCAGTCGGCAGGTTGCGGATAACGTCCTGGAGGATTTCATCGGGCGCTTCGAAACCAAAGGGCGCCGGGTTGCCGATGTTCAGCTTGAGGATGCGATGGCCTTCCTCTTCCAGGCGCTTGGCGTGCTTGAGCACCGGGCCGCGAATGTCGTAGCAGACGTTGGCGAGCTTGTTCGATTTGCTGACCTGCATGGCGATGTGTTCCCGAAAATGAACGATCCAGGCGGCGAGTGAACTACCGTACTGGGGATCCTGCGTCTGTGCCCAGGCTTGACGCGGTACATGCGTGACAATCCGTTTGAATGCGCATGGCGTGACTGCCAGACTGGCGCCTGACGAGGCGCAATCATACGTGCCGCCCGATCTGCGGAAAAGCGTCGGATCGGGCTTTTTCAATTGCCGAGGTAGGACGATGGAAAAGTTGCAGAAAACCCTTGAAGAATGGCGCGCCATGCTTGACCCGGAGCAGTACAACGTCTGTCGGCTGAAGGGCACCGAACGGCCATTTTCCGGTAAGTACAACGACACCAAGACTGACGGCGTATACCACTGCGTCTGCTGCAACGAGCCGCTGTTCGATTCGCGGACCAAGTTCGATTCCGGCTGCGGTTGGCCAAGTTTCTACGCGCCGATCGAAGGCAGCGCGGTAGTGGAAGTGCGCGATGTCAGCCACGGCATGATCCGCACTGAAGTGGTCTGCGCCCAGTGTGACGCGCATCTGGGCCACGTCTTCCCTGACGGCCCGCCACCCACCGGCTTGCGTTATTGCATCAATTCGGTGTGCCTGGATCTCGTACCCCGAGGGTGACTCTGTGGGAGCAAAGCTTGCTCGCGAAACAGGCACCTCGATCTCTGAAAGACCGTGTCGCCCTCATCGCGGGCAAGCCTTGCTCCCACGGTGTGTGATGGGGGTATTTTTGATTATTAAATTGCATGCAATTTAATTGATCGCTATCTTCTGTGTCCTCTTCTTCCCATCTGGAGCCTTGCCATGAGCGACAACCTGCTGAGCATCCCGTGCACCACGATCAAGGGGGAGCAAAAGACCCTCGCCGATTTCGCCGGCAAGGCTGTGCTGGTGGTCAATACCGCCAGTCAGTGTGGCTTCACTCCTCAGTACAAGGGGCTTGAGGCGCTGTGGCAGACCTACAAGGACCAGGGCCTGGTGGTGCTGGGCTTTCCCTGCAATCAGTTTGGCAAGCAGGAACCGGGCAACGAGGGGGCGATTTCCGAGTTCTGTGAGCTGAACTTCGGTGTGAGTTTTCCGCTGTTCAAGAAAATCGAGGTCAACGGCGCCAATGCCCATCCGCTGTTTGTCCAGCTCAAGCAGCGGGCGCCCGGCGTACTGGGGTCCAAGGGCATCAAGTGGAATTTCACCAAGTTCCTGATCGGCAAGGACGGGCAGGTGGTCAAGCGTTTTGCCCCGACCACCAAACCCCAGGACCTGACCGCTGAGATCGAAGCCTTACTCAAATGAATGATCTGTCAGTCGATGCGCTGAAACTCGACAGCCAGTTGTGCTTCAAACTGTACGCCGCTTCGCGGGCGGTCATTCGCGGCTACAAGCCCATGCTCGATCAGCTCGGCCTGACTTATCCGCAGTACCTGGCGATGCTGGTGCTGTGGGAGTGGCAGGAAGATGCGCCGGAACAACCCACGGTCAAGGCTCTGGGCGAGCGGCTACTGCTGGATTCGGGCACGCTGACGCCGTTGCTCAAGCGCCTGGAACAACTGAGCCTGGTGCAGCGACAGCGTTCGGCCCGCGATGAGCGGGAGGTGCATCTGAGTCTTACGCAAACAGGCTGGGAATTGCGTGAGCAGGTCGGTCCACTCAAGGCCCGCCTGTTATGCGACAGCGGGCTTGACCTGGACCGCCTGGGGGCGTTGCGAGACGGTCTTGATCATCTATTGGGGCAGATCAAAGCGCTGACGTAAGCGGCACCCACTGGTCCAGCAACGCCGCCAGCTCTTCGCGCCGAAACGGCTTGGACAGGTAGTCGTTCATGCCGGCGGCCCGGCATCGCTCACGTTCCTCAGGCATGGCGTTGGCTGTCAGTGCGACAATCGGCAGATCCGGCCAGCGCCCGCTGCGACGGATCTGGCGACTGGCTTCGTAACCGTCCATGACCGGCATGTTGCAATCCATCAGGACCAAATTGAAATCCCTCTGTTCGAGCAGGTCCAGGGCTTCGGCGCCATGGGCCGCGACGATGACTTCGCAGCCCAGCTTTACCAGCATGCCCTTGGCCACCAGTTGGTTGACCGGATTGTCTTCCACCAGCAAGACCCGCCCGCGTTTGGACGGCGCCAGGGTTTCGATCTGAGCATCATTGATGGTGGTGGCGTCGCTTTGCAAAGCGCGACGCAGGATCTGATAGAGGGCATGGCGCGCCAGGGGCCGGGCCTGCTGTAACAAAGGGGCAAGGACGGTGGCTTCTTCACTGGGCAGAAAACTGCCATATGCGGTGACCAGCAGGATGGGCGCGTCGAAAGTGGGACGCATATTGAACAGGCATTCCGGGCAGTCAGTAATCAGGACATCAGGCTTGAGGCCCAGCAATCCGTCATCCACTGAACGTCTTTCATAGTCCAGCCCCCAGCCGGGCAGTAGCATGTTGAGCAATTCGGCCAGGCCGCTGCTGCGATCGGTGATGGCCACGACATTGCCGTGCAAGGGCTCGACGGGCATCGCGGCGGTATGGCAGGGCAGGGGCAGGTCAGCGCAGAACTGACTGCCGAAGCCGGCTTCGGAGGTGATCGTCAACTGGCCTTGCATGGCTTCACAGAGGTTGTAGGTCAGCGCCAGGCCCAGCCCGGTGCCACCGAACTGGCGGGTAATGCCAACACCGGCCTGGGTGAACGGCTGGAGAATGCGCGCCTGGGCTTCCTGGGGGATGCCGATGCCGGTGTCACAGATCTCGATTCGCACGCCGTCTTTATGTGGACTCAAACGTACGTCGACCCGGCCGAAGCGAGTGAATTTCAGCGCATTGGACAGCAGGTTGCTGACGATCTGGCGCACCCGGGTCGGGTCACCCAGGACCTGTGCTGGAAACGCCGGATCGATCAGGCAGGCCAGTTCGACACTGGGAGCGGCGTTCTGGGAAAGCAGGTTGGCGGTGTCTTCGACCAGCGAGCCAAGGTCGAACGGGATGCGTTCGAGTTCCAGTTGACCGGCGTCGAATTTCGACAGATCAAGGATGTCGTTGAGCAGTTCAACCAGCACCTTGCCCGAGTCATGGGCGATCGATAGCTGTTGCTGTTGTTCGGCCGTCAGGGGCCCATCCAGTGACAGCGCGATCATTCCCAGCAGACCGTTGAGCGGCGTGCGGATCTCATGGCTCATGTTGGCCAGAAAGACGGAGCGGGCTTCGGCCATATCCAGGGCGGTGCGCCGGGCCACTTCCAACTCCTCGTTGGACTGGCTGAGGCGGGCATTGATGGCTTTGAGTTCGGCGGTACGGGCCGAGACAATGTTTTCCAACTGCGCCAGGTAATCGGTGAGGCGATTTTCGGCGGTGCGCCGTTGCTGAATCTCGGTGGCGATATTTTCGAACTGCTGGTTGGCCACCGAGACCAGTACACCGATCTCGTCCTGCTGGTGGCCGGAGGGGCATTCCAGACGACTCTGCTCGCCGCTACTGGGGTCGCGGCTGCTCAGTTCGCGGATGACCCGGACCAGGGGCTTGGTCAGCATCACATAAAACAACGCCAGCAGCAGACCGGTCAGGATCAGGCTGCGGGCGAAACCGTTGAGCAGCGTCACTTCGGCGCGGCGCAGGAACCGGCTGCCGAAAGCATAGGTGTCAACCTCCAGCCGCAGCACGCCCAGGGACTCGGCCGGCAGGTGGTCCAGATAGAGGCGATCTTCGAACTGGCGCTGGGCACCGAAGAGAAAGTCGCTGATGAACCGGTAACTGCTCTGCAGTTCGGGGCGTTTGACGCTGGCCAGCACGGTGTTGTTGTTATCGATCAGTTGGGCGCCGATGATGGCCGGTGAGCGCAACAGGCCCAAGGACAGCTCCTGGGCGAGTTCGGCATCGATGTTATAGGCGATGCGCGATGCCGGGTTGTGGCTGATTTCCAGCAGTGACAGGATTTCACGGTTGATCGACGCGTCTTCGCTGGCATAATCGATGCCGATCTGCATCAGGCTGAGCAAAGTACCCAGCACGAAACCCACCAGAACGGTCAGCCGGGCCTGCTTGTAGGACAGCCGTTGGGTGAATCTGATGTCCATGGAATGATGAACCACTTACGTTTCCCTTCGCCGCTCAAGCATAGCTGATCATCTCTGAATACCGATGCAGCCGGTTTATGTTGTGTGGGATAGACCCGCCATTGGGTACGGCGTTTCGTCGCTGTTGCGCCATCATCACTGTGAACCTGTCCGAGGAGAAGACGTGGACTCTCGATTGAATGCTTTTCTTGAGCGTGCCGATGCGGTGCTGGCTCGCATAGAGCCCTTGCTGCCCGCTCCACGGCCGACTATCGACTGGACCCGGACGCTGGCGGCCCGTTGGCAGCGCGACGGGCGCAGTGGTTACCTGCTGCCGCTTGAAGTCAGCCTCGACATGCGTCTGTCGGACCTGATTGGCGTGGATCGTCAGGTTGAACAGCTGGGTCGCAACACCCAGCAGTTCATCGATGGCCTGCCGGCCAACCATGCGTTGCTGTGGGGCTCGCGTGGCACTGGCAAGTCGTCTCTGGTGCGCGCGTTGCTGGCCGAACATGCCCAGCATGGCTTGCGGTTGATCGAGATCGAGCGCGATCACCTGGCCGATCTGCCGCGGGTGGTCGAACAAATCGCAAAACTGCCACAGCGCTTTGTGCTGTTCTGCGATGACCTGTCGTTCGAATCCGGGGAGGGCGATTACCGCGTTCTTAAAAGCGTGTTGGACGGGTCTCTGGAACAGGCACCGGATAACGTGCTGTTGTACGCCACCTCTAACCGCCGTCACCTGGTGCCGGAAAAGGAAAGCGACAACGAGAACTGGAAGCGGGTCGATGGCGAGCTTCACCCCAGCGAGGCCGTGGAGGACAAGATTGCATTGTCTGACCGTTTCGGGTTGTGGCTGTCGTTTTATCCGTTTACCCAGGAGCATTTCCTCAACGTGGTGGAGCACTGGATCGGCGAGCTGGCGGCCAAGGCCGGGCTGGCCTGGCAGCGTGATGAAGCGCTGGATGTGCAGGCAGTGCGTTGGGCCACCGGGCGCGGCAACCGCAACGGACGTTGCGCTTATCAGTTTGCCCGATATTGGGTGGGCCTCAAACTTCTGGAGAGTAAGGCATGATCGATTTGAAAGGCACGGGCGAAGGTCTCGACGGCTACGGCTTGTTAGCGGCACAGCTTGAGTCCTTGTTGGCCGATGAGCGTGACTTCATCGCCAATGCCGCGCAGTTTTCGGCCTTTCTGTTCAGTCAGCTGGACGACTTGAACTGGGCAGGCTTTTACCTCAATCGCAACGAAGAACTGGTGCTGGGCCCATTCCAGGGGCAGATCGCCTGCGTGCGAATTCCCTTTGGCCGTGGTGTGTGCGGGACAGCGGCGGCCACCCGCCAGACCCAGCGTGTCGAAGACGTCCATGCCTTTGCCGGGCATATCGCCTGCGACAGCGCGTCGAACAGCGAACTGGTGGTGCCGCTGATCAAGGGCGGGCGCCTGATCGGCGTGCTCGACCTGGACAGTCCGAAACTGGCACGTTTTACTGAGCATGATCGGGCCGGTATTGAACAACTGACCGAGATTTTCCTGCGCCTGACAGACTGCTGAGCTGCTTTCTGCAGGAGCTGGCGAAGGCTCGGGCCGCGTTCGGACGATCTTTTGATCTTTCGCGTGAGATTCAAACGTCAGCAGAAAGATCGCAGCCTCGCTTGGCTCGGCAGCTCCTACAGGGATAGCTTTCATGCTTTGAGCCCCGCTTTGGCCAGCAGGCTGTCCGGGTCGACTTCATCGATCTGGCGCGGATCGAGAAACTGGTTGGCGTAGCTCAGGTAGATCTTTTCATCGATGAACAGCCCGAACAGCTCTGGATCGATGTGGGCGTCACGGCACATGGTGGCCATGATGCCCAGGGCTTCACTCAGTTTCTTGGCCTTCTTGTAAGGGCGATCGGCAGCCGTCAGCGCTTCGAATATGTCCGCAATCGCCATCATGCGCGCAGACAGGCTCATCTCCTCGCGTTTGAGTCGCTTGGGATATCCCGTGCCATCCATCCTCTCGTGATGCCCGCCGGCGATCTCCGCCACGTTGTCCAAATGGCTGGGGAAGGGTAACTGGCTGAGCATCAGGATTGTTTGCACCATGTGATGATTGATGACGTAACGCTCTTCTCGCGTCAGCGTGCCCCGTTTGATGCTGAGGTTGTACAGTTCGCCGCGGTTGTATTTCCAGGGCGGTACATCGAGCTGGAAACCCCATGGGTTGTCCGCCGGGATCAGCTCGGCTTCGAGCCGCTCCAGCAAGTGTTCGGGCTTGTCCGCCAGCAACCGTTCAGTCACTGGAAGCGTAGGCTTGGGGGTACGTGCCTGGCGGCGGTTCTCTTCCCAGGAAACCCCCAGGCGGTCATCCAGGGTCCGGGTCCAGGGGCGTTGGGCGATATCTTGCAAGCGTTGTAGGTCGGCGTCGGCCATGGCCTCTGAGCCGAGGTTGCAGCGGGCGACGAAGGCAAAGTCGTCATCGAGGCGGGCCAGTGTGGCGTCGCGTCGCTGGGCCAAGGATGACGGCTCGCCACCCGTTGCCAGGGCCTGCCAGTAATCGACCCAGGCGTCGCGCTTGAGCACCTCGAAGCGCGTGCGGATCTCGTGGATCCGGTCGTTCAGGGTTTCCAGTTTGGTGGCTTTGTCGACCACGTATTCGGGTGTGGTGACCTTGCCGCAATCGTGCAGCCAGGCGGCGATGTGCAGCGCTTCCCACTCATCCTCCGTGGGTTGGTAGGCCTGGAATGCCGACGCCTGGCTGGCAGCGGCGGCCTGGGCGAGCATCAGCGTCAGGGCTGGAACCCGTTGGCAATGACCGCCGGTGTAAGGACTCTTGGCATCGATCGCCCCGGCCAGCAGTTGAATGAACGAATCGAGCAGTTGTTTTTGCCGGGCTTGCAGGCGCTGGCCTTCGATGCTCACGGTGGCGGCGCCGGACACGGCCTGCAGGAAAGCGATACGGTCCGGCTGCAGTTTTTCCAGGTCGGCTTCAGTACCGCTGTCGGTGATCAGCAGCACCAGAACCCCGACGGTTTCCTGGTGGCGATTGCGCAGGCGGATGCCGATCAGATGAACCCGAGGGGCGTCCAGTGCCAGCAAGACACTCTTGAGGTCGGCGGCCTGCTCGAAGCCCAGCGAGGTGACGAGGTTGTCCGCGGCGTCCAGTTGCTGCAGCCATGGCGGGCTGTCCGGTGCCTTGAGCGCATGGCCTTGCAACTCGAAGGCTGCAAGGTCCCGAGGCGTTCCATCGATGACCAGCCCGTAGGGCCTGACCCGATCGTCATCGTTCTCGCGCAGGTAAATCAGGCCGGCCTGGGCCTGAGCGATTTTCACCGTCTCGAACAACACCCGCTCCAGCAATGGGGCAAAGCGGGTTTCAGCGCGCAGACTGGCGGTGATTTCGAAGAAGCTTGCCAGGGTCTCTTTCATTCGCGCCATCGAAACGCCCAACTGATCGACCTCCAGCACCGGGGAGCGACGAGACACCGGGTAGTTGAAATCGAAGCTGCGAATGGCGTCGGCCTCCTGCACCAGTGCGCGCAGGGGCTTGACCAGGATCCTGGAGGTCAACCAGCCCAGGGGCAGGCACAGGAGCAGGGTGGCCAGGGTAATCAGCGCGCCTTGCCAGCGCATGCGATAGGCATCGGCCAGCAACTCATCTTCAGGGACCAACAACGCCAGTTCCAGGCCCTGCGGTCCGCCTTCCTGCATGTGGCTGCGCGAAACGATCCATTGGCGTCCACCTGCCTCCAGGCGTGGGGTGTCGGTGTTGTCGTCGAGTGCGGCGGCGATCGCCGGGCTGAGGTCGCGTGCCTTGATCAGGCGTGCCGACTGGGTGTCGGTGATCAGCCGCTGACTGTCGGGGTAGGCGACTGTATTGCCCTGGGGGTCGAGCAGCACAATTTCGGTGCCGGCGGTCACCCTGTGCTTGGCCAGGGTCTGGGACAGAGACGCCAGGGTCAGGTCGGCAGCGATGACCGCCTGTGCGCCACTGCGCCGGGCGAGGGTGGTGCCCAGGTTTTGGGTGGAGAAGAAGACGTAGGGTTCGGTGGTGATTTGCTCGGCGCTTGCCAGCGCGCTGCGAAACCAGCCTCGATTGCGCGGATCGTAGGATTCGTCGGCAATGTCCTGGTGGCCAATGAGCGTCAGGTTCTGGTCGTAGAACAGCGACTGGGCACGAACCTGGCCGGGGGTAGCTGTCCGATCCACGGTCCAGACCTGGTAGGCTGCATTGGCCGGCGCGTTAAGCGCGGTCTTCAGGGTTTCGGTGCGCAAGGGGCGGACCATCAGGAAGTCGCCATTGCTGTCGCCCAGGTACAGCGACGCCAGGTTCGGGTTGTCCCGCAGCGCCTGGCTGAAGGGCGCGAGCAGGGCCAGGCGCTGAGCTATCCTGGATTCATGTGTCGCCGGGTAATCGGCCAGCAGGCCCAACAGGTGGCGGATGGGTTCATAGGTGTCATACAAATCCAGGCGTACGTCCTGCTCGATGCGGTTGAACAGTTTTTCACTGCTGGACAGGATGATTTGCGTTGTCTGGTGATAGTTGAAAAGGCCTAGCACCGCACCGGTCAGCAGCATGAGCAGCGTAAACATCACGCTGATGTGCACGTGCAAGGGGAACCGGCGTTGTTGCGGACGCGGTGCGCTGGGCATTGCAGTCACTCCAAGTATTGGTGGGCGTTCCCAACTCATTCCCTGCCGCGCCGGGGGATGCCAATTGAGAACGCCCCTGGTGCGCACTGCTGAGCGATCAGCATAGTAAACGCTGGATTATTTTGCCTTGGCGATCTCTGTTTCCAGGGCGCGCTCCAGTTCGGTCATGGCCTGGTCGAGCGCCTCGGTACATTCGCCAATGGGGTGCGCACCTTGTGCCTGGCGGCAGGCGTGTTCCAGCGCCTCACATCTTTGTATCAACGAGGTCGCCTGCACTATTCGGGCGACGCCTTTTATTTTGTGTGCGGCCTCGGTCAGTGCCTGTCGGTCCCCACTGCGGGCAATATCGAGCAACTCCCGGCGGTCCGAGCGATTGCTGCTGAGCAGCTCTTCCAACAGGCGCCGGATGGATAAGGGGTTGCCACCGGTCAAGGCCTGCAGGCTTTGCACATTGAAAGCCTTGGGCTGGCTGGTGGATCTGACCGTTTTCATCCATTGGCTCAGGGCGCTCAGGCTGATCGGTTTGAACAGGCAGTCGTCCATTCCGGCGTCCTGGCAGCGTTGTTTCTCCTCCGGTTGTGCGTTGGCGGTAAACCCCAGGATGGTGCAGCGCGGCAGTTCGCGTTCGCACTCATGGCGACGAATCGAACTGGCCAGTTCGTAGCCACTCATGATGGGCATGTTGCAATCGGCGATGACCAGGTCGAAATCCCCTTCATGCCAGGCTTTGAGCCCTTGTGCGCCATCATGGGCGACCTGATGGTGATGACCCAGGTACTCCAGTTGTTGCGACATCAACAAGCGATTGGCCGGATGGTCATCCACGATCAGAACGCTCAAGGCCGCCGTGGCCGTTTCAACGACGGGCTCCGGGGGTACGCAAACAGTGGAGGTCGGCAGGGTAGTCAGTTGCAGTGAAATCTGGACCCGGGTACCGATGCCCGGCTCGCTGCTCATGTGCAGGCTGCCGCCCATCATCTGGCACAGGTTGCGACTGATCACCAGGCCAAGTCCTGCGCCCGTTCGCGCCATCCGGCCGGTATTGTCGACCTGGGAAAACGGCTCGAACAGACGTTGCAGGTCTGCCGCACTGATGCCGATGCCGCTGTCGCTGACCTCCAGTTGCATGTGCAGGGTGCCATCCGGGGCGACCGGGGACAGTTGGACCTTGATTTGAACCTGACCCTGTTCGGTAAATTTGAGGGCATTGCTGATCAGGTTCGAGAGCACCTGTTTGAATCGCAAGGGGTCTATCAGGACGTCCGGGTTGCCTTCGGCCGGGTCGAACAGCAGCGACAATGCCAGGTTCTTCTGTCGGGCAACGCCTTCGAAAACCCGTATGACCGATTGCAGCAAGGCCCTGAGATTGACCCGCTCGGGCGCCAGGCTCAGGTGACCTGATTCGATCCGTGCAATGTCCAGGATATCGCCGATCAGCTCGAGCATGCCGGAAGCCGATTCGTACGCCACTTCTATTGTCGAGCGGTCCAGATGGCCCTTGTCGGCATGTTTTAAAGCCAGCTCCAGCATGCCGATCACCGCGTTCATGGGGGTGCGGATCTCATGGCTCATGGTCGCCAGGAACGTGCTTTTGGCGCGGTTCGCATCATCGGCCCGCTCTTTGGCGGCGCGCAGTTCATCGAACAGTTGGCGTCGTTCGCTGATGTCGATCCAGCCGCCGATGATGCCCTGTACTTCTGCGTTGGAATTTCGGTAGGGGAGAATCCAGTGATAGATGGTCAGTTTGTCAGCCCCGATATGCAACGGGCGATCCATCACCAGCGGAGTGCCTTCGGCCATGACCCGCTGATAGTCCGCCTGGTACTCCTGCGCTTCGAAAGCATTGCTCATGGGCCCAGGCATGACGTTCTTGCCGATAACCTCTTCGCGTTTCACGTTGAACGTCTGCAAGTAACTGTCATTGCAACTTTGCAGGAAACCGTTGCGATCTCTGACGTAGATCGGGTGAGGGGTGCCGTTGAGTAGCGAGTGCATGAACTCAAGCTGGTCATTGAGGGCCAGCTCCGCCCGTTGACGTTGCCTGATCTGGCGCTGCATGTAGGCATTCCATGCCAGTGACAGCAGCAGCAACAGGCCGACGCCGGCGACGATCTGGAAAAACAGGCGGTTATAGGTGCGCCACGCATGTTCCGATGCTGACACGTAACCTCGCCAACGATTATTGATCACGCCCAGTTCGTCTGGGTCGATGCTGGTGAGGGCTTTGTCGAGAATGGAGTTCAGCTCCACGGCGTCTTTGGCAGTGGCCAACGAGAACATGGCCTGGCGAGTTCCTACGGTACTGCTGATTTGCAAGGTGTCTCGCAACGAGTGCGACGAGATCAAGTAGTTGGCCATGACCAGAGAGTTCACGCTGCCGTCGATCTGGCCCTTGGCGAGCATTTCCACGGCATGGAGAGGGTCGTCGGTTTCGATGATCTTGATGTCTGGGTACTGGCTGTGCAGCCATTCAATGACCGGATTGCCTTGAGTGATGGCCAGGCTTCGGTCCCCGAACTGGTCGAGGGTTGCCGGGGTGTCGGCTTGCTTGCGGGTCAGCAGGACGAATGAGCTGTCGACGTAGGGGCGGCTGAACTTCAATTGTTGTTGCCGCTCGCTGCTCGGTAATAGCGCTGCAATCATGTCGGCCTGACCGTTCAGGACCGCGGCAATCATTTCGCTGTCATTCTGAGTGCGCTGGATCTCCAGGCGGATGCCGGTGCGCAACCGGATCAGCTCCAGCAGGTCGGCACTGATGCCACGAAAATCACCATCGGCGTCGAAAAAAGTGAAGGGCGACGCGGTTTCGTTTACCGCGACTCGCACCACCGGGTGCCGTGCCAGCCAGCGTTGCTCCCGGGCAGTCAGTTGTATCTTGTGTTCCGTGAGATACAAGTCGCTGCCAGCGCTCCAGCGCTTGGAAATGGCCGCTTGCTCGGTGATGGAAATCTGGTTCAGCGTGGCATTGATGGCCTCCAGCAGCCGGGTATCGAGACTTCGAACCGCGAAACCGAATCCATAGGACTCATGCTTGCCGAAGCTGGCCATGCGGATGTTGCTCAGGTAACCCTTGCTGATCATGTAGTGGGTGGAAATGGTATCGCCGAGAAAGACATCCGCCTGGCCAAAAGCGACGGCGTTTATGGCGTTCTGGTAGGAGGGGTAGGTGCTGATGATTGCCTTGGGGTAAAGCTTTTCGATTTCCCGCAGCGGCAGGTAGTGATAAACCATGCTCAGCCGCAATCCCTGGAGATCTTCGGTCAGGGAACGGCTTTCATTCGTCCGGGTGACGAGAACGGGCTGGTCCACTGCATAAGGGGTCGATAGCACAATGCCGGGGGTGCGAGCTTCGAAACCATTGGCGGTACCCAGCATGTCGATTTTTCCATTCTTGAGGGCAGCAATGGCCTCGTCCCGGGTCGCGAAACGCAAAACCCGCATTGGCAGACCGATCGCCCTGGCGATGACGCCGGCGTAGTCGGCGGTCATGCCCTCGTAGTCTTGCCCGCTGGTGGACAGATCGAAGGGCGGATAATCAGGGGCAGAGGTTCCCAGTACCAATTCCTGCCGGTCCTGTAACAGGCTACGGTAACCGTCATCCAGCAGCACCTCGACATGAGCCGCCGTCGAACGACCCAAAAGCGTGTAGTGCTCGGGCATGCCCGGCGTCGCCATGAGGCCGTGCGCATATAACCCCGCGCTTAATAGCAGGAGGTATCTACTTATGCATTTGAGCATCCGGTCTTTTCTCACACCAGCGCGTTGCGCTTCGCCATTTCAATCAGTTCTACCAGGGACTTGACCTTGAGTTTTTGCATCAATCTTTTTTTGTAAGTGCTGACGGTCTTATTACTGAGAAACATACCTTTGGCTATTTCCTTATTGGTACGGCCCTGAGCAAAAAGTTGCAGCACCATCAACTCTCGGTCATTGACGCTCTTGAAAAGATCCAGCTCTATGCTGCGAGGATCGTCCTGGCGGACCGGGTTCAGTGCCTGGCTGGGGAAATAGTTATAACCGGACAACACGGCCTTGATTGCGCTGACCAGCTCGCTGAGGTCTTCCTGTTTACAAACGTATCCAGAGGCACCGGATTGCATGCACCGGATACCGAAAAGCGTTGGGGATTGAGCGGTGAGCACCAATGTTTTAAGGGGTGTGGTCATGGCGTTGAACCGTGAGAGAATTTCCAGCCCGTCAAGCCTGGGGATGCTGATGTCCAGAATGACCAGGTCCGGCATGCATTCGCGCACCATTTGCATCGCATCCACACCGTTGTCAGTTTCCCCTACGACCTTATAGCCCTCATGCTCCAGGAGCATGCGAACGGCGAGGCGGATGACCGGGTGGTCGTCGACAATGAAAACGGAGTTCATGAATAAAGTCCCTACGAGCTTAATAAAGCGCGCACCTTAGCCCAGTTAATGCCGGGGTCGTATGAGGAGACAGGCATACATATTCAATTTCAGAAGTTTCCTACAAAAAAAGAGGCGGGGTACTACGGTGTGATTGGGTTTTTAGTAGGTGAATGAACTAGGAAGGGGAATTATTGCCCGTTTGGGAGGGGAGATTTCTTTCGGTATGTTGTTTATATAAACAAATAGAGCAAGGGTTTTATTCAGTATTAATGGCAGGTCATCCGACTTTTCAGAAGCGAGTGCGACGCTCCATTGCCGTTTACCCCGCCCCGTGGGGCGGGCCTGTCAAACCTCAACTGCTGCGCCTTCACATCCAGGCTCGCCACCGACGCCCTCTCATTGGCGAGTACGGCCCGTCATCTCCTGAGCCATTTCGCTGGCGTAGCTGTCAGTCATCCCGGCGATAAAATCGATCATCCGCAAGAATGCACCATGTAACGAACCGTTCGGATCGGGCGCGTTGTTACCCAGCAGATCGAGAATTCGCCGATTCTTGAACGAAGGCGTGCGACCGCCATGTTGCTCTAGGGCGGCGCCGCAAAACCCGTTGAGCAGGATTTCCAGCGTGGTGTAGGCGCCGATCTCATGCAGGGTCTTGCGCTTGTCCTGGAAGATTTTCTTGCGCGCCATGTCCTTGGCATTCAATACGCAACGTTTGGCTGGGCCATGCATGTGTTCCACCAGGTCCCCTGGCAGCGTACCGGCCAGCAACGCTTGCTGCTGCTCGACGAAAGCCCTGGCGGCGGCGTTGGTCAGATGTTCGATGGCCTTGCCTCGCAGGATCGCCAGTTTGCGCCTTCGCGAGTCCAGTGGTCCAAGTTGACGGTAAGTGTCCGGGAGATCGTCGCCCACCAGGTCCAGAAGTAGCGACTCCACTTGCGGGTATTCCAGCAGCTCCATTTCCACGCCGTCTTCCAGGTCGATCAGCGCGTAGCAGATGTCATCGGCGGCTTCCATCAGGTAAACCAGAGGATGCCGTGCCCAGCGCTGGTCTTCGAGCTGAGGCAGGCCGAGCTTGTGGGCGATCTGTTCCAGCAACGGCAGTTCGCTCTGATAGCAACCGAACTTGTGCTTTTTGTAGCCCAAGGAGTCCGCGTGACGGGCGGTCCAGGGGTATTTGAGGTAAGTGCCGAGGGTGGCATAGGTCAACCGCGTACCACCGTCGAACTGGTGATATTCAAGCTGGGTGAGCACCCGGAACCCCTGGGCGTTGCCTTCGAAATTGAGAAAGTCGTTGCGCTCGGCCTCGGTCATGGCGTCGAGCCAACCGCGGCCGGCGGCCTGCTGGAACCAATAGCGGATGGCGTCTTCACCGGAATGACCGAATGGCGGGTTGCCGATGTCATGGGCCAGGCAGGCCGATTGCACCACCATGCCCAGGTCACTTGGCTCGCACCAGTCAGGCAGGGCGCTGCGGATGGTTTCCCCCACGCGCATGCCCAGCGATCGCCCCACGCAACTGACTTCCAGCGAATGGGTCAGGCGTGTGTGGATGTGGTCGTTGCTGGAGACCGGATGCACCTGGGTCTTGCGTCCGAGGCGCCGGAACGCGCCGGAAAAAATGATGCGGTCATGGTCTTTGTGGAACGGGCTGCGGCCCAACTCTTCCGGGCTGTGCAGCGTTTTTCCGAGGCGCTCGCGAGTCAGCAGGGTGTGCCAATCCAAGGCTGGTTGCTCCGTTTGATAAGGTCGATGTCCTAGCTTCGCGGTTCGCGGGGCACCTCGCAAGGCCTATAGGCTATCGCTACGTCAGGGTTTGCGCACACTTTTGGCCAGCTTGATGAGCGGCAGCAGGGTCGTTGCCAGCCGGATCAGTCCCGCCAGGCTGCTGGTGCGGCCGCTGCGGGTCCGTTTGCCGGTGAGAAAACCGAGCAAGGACACCGCCGCCACGCCCCAGAGCGGCGCGTGCTTGATGCCGAAGCCCTCGTGCCAACTCTGTGTGAAACCGCGCACCCGTTGCAGAGGTTGCAGCAGTTGGCGGGTTTCCTGGCGGATTTCCTGTCGGTGCATTTCCATGCGCAGACGTACCAACGCCTTGCGCATTTCCTGTCGTGTCCGGGCTTGAGGAATATCAGGCAGACTCATGGCAACAGGCGCTCCCGGTCGTTGGCCAATTCTTCCAGAGTGGCATGGAAGGGTGAGGACTCATCATAGATCGCTGCCTTGAGTCGCAGACCGCAGAACAGGGCGGCCAGCAGATAAAACAGACACAGGCCAATAATTCCCGCCAGACGATAGGTATCCCATACCAGGATCAGTACCAGCGCCGACAGCCCGACCAGCAGCAACAGCGCAAACACCAGCGCCAGCCCTGCGAACAACAACAGGCTGACTGTGCGTGCCTTCTGTTCCTGCAATTCGATGCCGAACAATTCGACATGGCTGTGCAGTAATCCGAGAAACGCTGCGCCCAGGCGGCGTGCTGTAGGTTGTGTGCCCGCTTCGGACGAGCCGGATTCGTCAATGCCCATCATTAGCGCCGTGTCGCCAGCAGGCCGATCAGAAAGCCCACGCCCGCGGCGATGCCGACGGATTGCCAAGGATTGGCCTGAACATATTCCTCGGTGGCGATCACCGCCGCCTGGCCGCGCTCACGCACTGAGTCTTCGGTCAACTTCAGGGTCTCGCGGGCGCGCAGGAGGGTTTCATGGATCTGACTGCGCAGTTCATCGGCCTGGTCGCCAGCCAGTGTCGCGGTGTGATCCAACAGCCGTTCGGTGTCGCTGACCAGCGTCTGAAAATCTTCCATCAGGATTTCTTGAGCAGTCTTTGCCTGGGTTCTGGCCATGGGGGAATCTCCGTAAGTGACGTCTGAAGCGTTCGAGTATGAGCCATACCGGAAGGTTCAGTGAAACTGACTGGTACAACTTTTGCTCAGGGTTTTGCCATGTACTGGTGCGACCCCCTGCGCCTGTGCGCTGAAGCTGGGCGTCAGCCCGTAAAACCTTAACCCAGAAAATCAGAATCCGCGAAGCACTCCCAGCGGAACACCGCCTTGTCGGTTTTTGTGCACTCATTCGGTTCATCGATTCTTCGAGGCGATGTTTCGACTTGGTGCGCGGGCAGGGCGAATGAACTGGTTTGGTGCTTTTCTCAACTTTTCAGGTCTGCCAACACCATGGAAAATATTCAAAGCGCTGTGGGCACTCTGGTCCACAGCTCCAACACGCTGTTCATTTTGCTCGGTGCGGTCATGGTTCTGGCGATGCACGCCGGTTTCGCCTTCCTTGAAGTGGGGACCGTCCGCCAGAAGAATCAGGTCAATGCTCTGTCGAAAATCCTCAGTGATTTCGCCGTCTCCACTCTGGCCTATTTCTTCGTGGGCTACTGGGTTTCCTACGGCGTGACCTTCCTGCAACCTGCTGCGGTGCTCAACGTCGATCACGGTTACAGCCTGGTGAAGTTTTTCTTCCTGTTGACATTCGCCGCCGCGATCCCAGCGATCATTTCCGGCGGTATTGCCGAGCGTGCCCGATTTGCGCCTCAGTTGTGTGCCACGGTGTTGATCGTCGCGTTTGTGTATCCATTCTTCGAAGGCGTGGTCTGGAACGGCAATTTCGGCCTGCAGGCTTCGTTGCAGGCCCAGTTCGGCGCTGGCTTCCATGATTTTGCCGGCTCGGTGGTCGTGCATGCCATGGGCGGATGGCTGGCGCTGGCGGCCGTGCTCTTGCTGGGGCCGCGTAACGGCCGTTACCGGGACGGTCGCCTGGTGGCGTTCGCGCCATCGAGTATTCCTTTCCTGGCCTTGGGGTCGTGGATCCTGATTGTCGGCTGGTTCGGCTTCAACGTGATGAGCGCCCAGACGCTGCCGGCGGTGAGCGGGCTGGTGGCGATCAATTCATTGATGGCCATGGTCGGCGGGACTGTGGCGGCGTTGGTCGTCGGACGCAATGACCCCGGCTTTCTGCACAACGGTCCGTTGGCCGGGCTGGTAGCGATCTGTGCCGGTTCGGACCTGATGCACCCGATCGGCGCACTCGTGACCGGAGCGATCGCCGGTGCCTTGTTTGTCTGGTTTTTCACCGCCGCCCAGGGCAAATGGAAGATCGACGATGTGCTCGGTGTCTGGCCGCTCCACGGGTTGTGTGGGGTCTGGGGCGGCATTGCTTGCGGCATCTTCGGTCAGAGTGCTCTGGGCGGCCTGGGCGGGGTCAGTTTGATCAGCCAGCTGATCGGCACCACGCTGGGCGTTGTCGTTGCCCTGTGCGGCGGGTTCGCGGTCTATGGTGCGATCAAGGCTGTGGTGGGACTGCGGCTGACTCAGGAGCAGGAGTATTACGGCGCCGACCTTTCGATCCACAAGATTGGCGCGGTCAGTCAGGACTGATCCTAAGGCTCTTTGTCCTGATTCCCAGGATAAAAGCCGTGTAGCAAGCGATAGCGGTCGTGGCGGACCTGATCCACATGCTGCTGGACCTGCTGGTTCGGCAGCCCGAGCATGATCAGGGCGTGGGAGGCCAGCATCAGGCTTGACTCCAGCAGCTCGGGGACCACTTCGCTGGCCCCGGCAGCCTGCAACTCCGCCAATTGGCTGTCATCGCGGGTGCGTACCAGAATCGGCACCTGCGGATTGAGCCGGCGGGCTTCCTTGAGCACGCTGATGGCGATGTCGGTTTTGTCCACGGCGATCACCAACAGTTTGGCGCGACTCAGCCCGACGGCGGTCAGGAGGTCACCCCGGCGTGAATCTCCATAGTGCACGCAGCTTTCCCCGACGCTGGCTTCCTGAATGATGACCGGATCGTCGTCCAGGGCCACGAAGGCCTGGTGTTCCCTGCGCAGAAACCTCCCGATTGACTGGCCGACACGGCCATACCCGCAAATGACCACATGCCCCGACAAATCGGCATTGAGTGCGCTTATCTGGTCCAGCTGTGCCTCTTCGTTGGGTTTGCGGTGCAGGCGGGCAGCAATGCGCGGCGCGGCACGCAGCAGCAGTGGCGTCAGCAGCATCGAGCAGAAGGTCGCTGCCAGTAGCAGGCCGCTGATGTCGGCGGGCATGAGGCGGTTCTGCTGCATCAGTGCCATCAGGGCAAAACAGAATTCGCCGCCCTGGGCCAGGGCCAGACCACTGCGCCAGGAGGTTTCGCCGTCGTCCCCTTGCCACTTCACCAGCACTGCGACCACACAGCCTTTGAGAAGCATCAATCCCAGGGTCAACCCGAGGATCAGCAAGCCGTCCTCCACAAACAACTGCAGATCGATCAGCATGCCGATGCTGACGAAAAACAGCCCCAGCAGAATGTCGCGGAACGGCCGTATGTCGGCCTCGATCTGATGTCGGTAGTGGCTTTCCCCTAACAACATGCCCGCCAGAAACGCCCCAAGCGCCGGTGACAGACCCAGCAGATGGGTCAGCCACGCTGTCAGCAATACGATCACCAGGGCCAGCAGCACGAACAGCTCTGCGGAGCGGGATTCGGCCACTTCATGGAACAGCCGTGGCAGCAGCAGACGACTGGCCAGCAGTAAACCGCCGAACAGCACCAGGGTCTTGCCCAGGGTCAGGGGCAACGCCCAGTACCATGGTTGCTCGCTGCTGCCGGCGAACACGGGGACGAGGGTCAACAGCAACACCGCGACGACATCCTGAAACAGCAGCACACCGATTGCGTTCTGGCCATGGCTGCTGAATATTTCCCCCAGGCTGGTCAGCTCCTTGCTGACAATCGCGGTGGATGACAAGGCCAGCCCGGCGCCGAGCAGCATGGCCGCGACAGGTGGGGCGCCGAAGAGCAGCAGCAGGCTGCCCAGCAGTATCCCTGAGCACAGCACCTGCAGGCTGCCAAGGCCGAACACGACCCTGCGCAGTTCGATCATCTTCGCCAGGGAGAACTCCAGCCCCAGCGAGAACAACAGGAAAACCACCCCGAGCTCGGCCAGGTCTGGCAGTTCTTCGCTGTCGTTCACCCAGTCCAGGGCGGTGGGGCCGACTGCCAACCCGACACACAGATAACCCAGTACCGGTGGCAGGCGCAGGCGCCTGAACAGGGCGATGACCACCAGGGACGAGGCAAGAATGATCAGCAGATTGGCAAACAAGGGGTACTCCGATTCAAGGTTTGCGCCACACAGCGTAGAAGGAAAAAAAGCGCCGGGCAGTGCCGGAAAAGTATTGGCGCTCAAAGATTTGCATCAGCGTTTTACCGAAGCACCGGGCATCATATTACCCGGCTCGACGGTTTCGCGGAGGGGGCCTAGAATGACCATCTCTTTTTTGTGGGTCTACCTGCCATGCCTCCTGAATGCCAGTTGTTCGGCACCCTGGGTTGTCATCTTTGTGAAGTTGCCGAAGGTGTGTTGATGTCTTTCGTCGAGCATGGATTGTTGGTGGAACTGGTGGATATCGCCGAGAGCGAGGACTTGTCCGAACGTTATGGGCTGCGAATCCCGGTCCTGCGCCGGATCGATACTGGCGCGGAACTGGATTGGCCTTTCGACGATGCTGATAAGGTGGCCGCTTTCCTGAGTTGAACCCTGCCATACGTCGATTCCAGGCACTGTCATTGGCGAAAATTTCCTTCTTCGGTTACTGTATGTCCATACAGCTATCTGGAGTGCGTCCCTTGGTCAATGTCGAACAACTGAAAAACAGCGTGAACAGGATGTCCGTGGACGTTGTGCGCGAGGCGGTCCAGGAGTTGCGCCTGGACGGGCTGGTCACCGAAGGCAAGACGCCCTTCAACAAACTGCATTTCAACACCTGCTTCGCCGAGATCGAAGCATTGTTCCAGCGTGCCGGCTACCACAAGCAACTGGATGTGGTGGGTTACCAGGGCTTGTTGTATGCGTTGTACGATCCGGGTCGCTGGGAGGCGGTGGAAGTGCTGCGCTGGTTGAAAGAGTTCACCGAAGCGGCAGCAAAGACGACGTCGATCCCGGCGTGAAGCAATCATTGCTGGGCTGACTTGCGCGGCTGACGGATAATGCCACCCTGCCAGAAGATTAGAGTTTCCAATGTCCCGGTCATCGTTTTGCGCCGCTCACCATCAGGCCAGCACCTTGTATCTTCCGCCCGGCTCCTGGCAGACGGTGCTGGAGTGCCTGTGCGAGCATTTCAGCACCATCAGTCGCGAGCAGTGGCTGGACCGGATCATCCGGGGCCGGGTATTGGACGGAGAGGGCAAGGCCATTGCCGCCGACCTGCCATATCGGGAAGGCCTGCGCATCCACTACTTTCGTGAGGTGCCTGACGAGAAGCCGATCCCGGTCGTGGAATCGATTCTGTATGCCGACGAACATCTGGTGGTAGCGGACAAGCCGCATTTTCTGCCTGTCACGCCAGCCGGCGAGTATGTCGAGCAGACGCTGTTGCGACGTCTGATCCGACGTCTGGACAATCCCCATCTGGTGCCCTTGCACCGTATCGACCGGCATACGGCCGGGCTGGTGTTGTTTTCAGCCAACCCACAGACCCGTTCGGCTTATCAGTCGCTGTTTCCAACGCGCAAAATCGAGAAGCGCTACCAGGCCATAGCCCCTGCGTTACCTCAGATGACCTTCCCTCGGGTGCATAAGAGCCGAATGATCGATGGCGAGCCGTTCTTCCGGATGCAGGAAGGGCCGGGCGCGCCCAATACCGAAACGGCCATCGAAGTCCTGGAAAAAAACGGTGAGTTGTGGCGCTACGGTCTGTCTCCGGTCACGGGCAAGAAGCACCAGTTGCGAGTGCATATGAATGCCCTCGGGGCGGCTATCTGTAACGATCCGTTCTACCCGGACGTGCTGCGGGACGTGGAGGACGATTACGCCAACCCGCTCAAGCTGCTGGCCCAGGGGTTGAGTTTCGTCGATCCTGTCACTGGCCAGGAACGTGTATTTCAAAGTGATATCAGTTTGCAGTGGTAATCGGGCTGACTTTCGAACAGGCATCAAAAAGCCCGCAAATATCGCGGGCTTTTCTGTATCTGGCTGTGGCGTTAAAAATTACAGGTCTTTAACGGTACGAACCTGATCCTTGTTCACGCGAGTCTCTTTACCGTCCAGTTGCTCGAATTCGTAGAAGCCGGTGTCTTCATCGTACTCGGGGGTGTCGACGGCCTGGATTTCGCGACCGTCATTCAAGGTAATCACTGTTGGCGATGCGCACCCGGCGAGAGTGGCGAGGCCCAGTGCGAGCATGAAAGTGGCGAGGGTCCGTTGAGTCATGGTGTTTCTCCGAAATAGGATTCTTCAAGTTACTGACCTTCAGACGTATACATCGCGCGCAAGTTCCTGGCTAGTGTCAATCTGACACACCTTTGTGGCCGCCGAGCAGTTCCGGCGTGTTCAGATTTGCCAGGCGGATATCGTTGGCAGGGCATTGCAGTGCAACCGCATGCAGCGCCCGCATGATGCGCCCCGGGCTGCGTTCGCCTTCGCTCCAGGCCTGTTCGAAGGCCGGGGCCAGAGCTACAGGAATGACGCACAGCAGCGGTTCCCAGTGTTCACCGTGACGTACCATCAGGGGTTTGTCGGGATGCAGGCTTGCCTCGCTGAGCATGCTGTCAAGCAGGCTGGAGTCGATTTTCGGTACATCGCACGGCAGCACCAACAGAGACGGGTATCGTGCCACCTTGAGGCCTGCCCGGATGCCTGCCAATGGGCCGGGGAAGCCCCCTTCATCGTCATGCACCAATTGATCGGCATACAGCGCATAGCGTTCCGGGTTGCGGTTGCAGGAGATAATCAGGTCGTCGCTCAGTGCTCGGGTCCGTCTATGCAGATGGGCGATCAATGGTTCGCCCTGCCACTCCACCAGGCCTTTGTCCTGCCCGCCCATGCGTTGTCCGCGCCCACCCGCCAGCAGCAGGATGGAGCATGATGGCGAGGAAGTGTTCGAGGTCATGGCGTATCTCCGCACAGGCGAAAAAATGAAGCGCTGTGATATAACACCGGGCTGTTTCCTCTACAACTGGACGAGCCTATGAAAGCCAAGGCTGATGTACCTTTCGTGCCGCTCAATATCGCGGTGCTGACAGTCAGTGATACTCGCACCCTCGAAACCGATACATCCGGGCAGGTCTTTGTCGATCGACTCACGGCGGCCGGTCACAACCTGGCGGCGCGGGTTCTGCTCAAAGATGATTTGTACAAGATCCGCGCGCAAGTCGCGAACTGGATCGCCGAGGACGTGGTGCAAGTGGTGCTGATTACGGGCGGCACCGGTTTCACGGGGCGCGATAGCACTCCGGAAGCCGTCGCGTGCCTGCTGGACAAGCAGGTCGACGGCTTCGGTGAATTGTTTCGCCAAATATCGGTGGCGGACATAGGCACTTCCACCGTCCAGTCTCGGGCGCTGGCAGGTCTGGCCAATGGCACGCTGGTTTGTTGCCTGCCTGGCTCAACCAACGCGGTGCGCACTGGCTGGGACGGGATACTGGCCGAGCAACTGGATGCGCGGCATCGTCCATGTAACTTCGTGGCCCATCTGAAACAGGCAGCGCCTTGTGAATCCCGTGGGTAAACCGGGCAAGGCCGGTGCCTTGATGGCCGTGGAGGTGGCGTTGGAGCGTTTGCTCGAGATGGCGGCGGCTACGCCGATTGTCCAGCGTGAACGTTTGCCTTTGGCCACGGCGCAAGGCCGGGTGCTTGCAGAAGATGTGGTATCGACCCTTGATTTGCCGCCATGGCCCAACAGCGCCATGGACGGCTATGCCTTGCGGCTGGCTGACTGCACAGGTGAGCCGCTGGTGGTCAGTCAGCGAATTTTTGCCGGTCAGGCCCCGGAGCCGCTGGCCGCAGGAACCTGTGCACGGATCTTCACCGGAGCGCCTGTCCCTGCCGGCGCTGACTGCGTCGAGATGCAGGAAAACACCGTGGTTGAAGATGACCTGCGCATACGCTTTACCGAGCCCATGGTGAGCGGGCAAAACATCCGCCCCCAGGGGCAGGAGACAACTGTCGGAGAAACGGTTCTCTCCTGCGGTACTCGCCTGGGGCCGATCGAACTGGGGCTGGCGGCATCTCTTGGCTGCGCGTCGTTGGAGGTGGTGCGCAAGGTGCGTGTTGCAGTGCTCTCCACCGGCGACGAACTGGTAGAGCCAGGCCAGGCGCTGGGCCCTGGCCAGATCTATAACAGCAATCGCGTACTGCTCTGTGGCTGGTTACAGCAACTGGGTTGTGAGGTGGTCGACGCAGGTATTCTGCCCGACGACTTGCCCGCCACCCGCCAGCGTCTGGGGCAGTTGTCGGATGTCGATCTGATCCTGTCCACTGGCGGCGTATCGGTGGGGGAGGCTGACTTCCTGGGGGCCGCCTTGCGCGAAGAGGGTGAACTCGCGCTCTGGAAGCTTGCCATCAAACCCGGGAAACCGCTGACGTTCGGGCATTTTCGTGGTGTGCCCGTGATAGGCCTGCCCGGAAACCCTGCCTCGACATTGGTGACATTCGCCCTGTTGGCCCGCCCTTACTTGTTACGCCGTCAGGGTGTTCAGGCGGTAACCCCGCTCAAGTTCAAGGTGCCAGCCGGCTTCGATTGGCCGAAGGCAGGTGGTCGACGAGAATACTTGCGAGGTCGCATCGAGAACGGTCGGGCGATCATCTACCGCAATCAAAGCTCAGGTGTGTTGCGCAGCGCGGCCTGGGCTGAAGGACTGGTTGAAGTGCTTGAGGGGAGAACCCTGGTCGAAGGCGACGAAGTGGGTTTTATTCCCTTGAGCGAGGTCCTGGGCTAGCGCTGCAGCAGTGGAGGTATCTGCCCGAGTCGAGTGCTCGGGCTTTTCATGCCCCTCGAATTTATCGCGAGAGCAGCATGACCAGTTGATCGAATCGACTGTTCGCAATCCAGCCCAGCAGGCCAAAGACCACCGCTGCTGCGCCTGCCGAATAGGCGAGCCTGTGGCGGATCACCTTCACATCGGTTCGGATTTCATCCATGTCTTTACGGATGTATTTAAGGTGGGTTTCCAGTTCAACGACGCGCGGTTCCAAATCAATTCCTCCTGCGGGATTACTGCAACTTTTGCATTCGTTTTGAACGTTGGCCTGTTCGCTTCCAAATGATGCGAGCTGCCGGGGTGACAGCTTGTATTTATGGCTATGCATGGGGCGTTTCATCCCTTTGGCCATAACTGTTCGAACCACTGTTCCGGCCCCTGCGGGCCGTGAAGTATCCATCCATGGGTTAAGACATCCTTGTGTAATGAGCATTTAAACGATCCAGCACAACAGAACACCAAAGTGTCTCAATACCGTTGAAGGGTCAATTGAGCTGATTCGCCAGTTCTTGTAAGAAAATTCTTCGAGTCGAGAAGTGGGCGGCAGGCGGGCTGTCCGCCGGTTTTCCCCGTGGGCGCGCAGCGCAGTCTTTTATTTAAATTGAATCGGTCCGGGCTTTTTCGGCCGTGTGAGTGGTCCCATTCTCTGAACCTTCCCATGACGGAGATAACAATGAGCAAAGGCAAGGCGCTGTTGATTTTGCATGGCAAGCAAGCGCTCAACGATGAGGTTCGCGCCGCAGTGATGCTCAAGCGCAAGCAGGGCTGGGACCTTGCGGTCCGACTGACGTGGGAGGCCGGCGATGCCCGACGCTGTGTCGATGAGGCGCTGGATGCCGGTTACACGACGTTGATCGCCGGCGGTGGGGACGGGACCTTGCGTGATATCGCCGAGGCGATCGTGCGTCAATCGAGTGAGGTCAGCCTGGTATTGCTGCCGCTGGGTACGGCCAATGATTTTGCCCGTGCCGCCGGTATCCCGCTGGAGCCGGAGCAGGCCCTGGATCTGCTGGATGTCACGCCCCAGGCCATCGACCTGGGGGACGTGGGCGGTCAGATTTTCCTGAACATGGCCACGGGCGGTTTTGGCAGCCAAGTGACGGCGAACACCTCCGAGGACTTGAAAAAGGTTTTGGGTGGCGCCGCCTATCTGTTCACCGGTTTATCACGTTTCAGTGAACTGAGTGCGGCCTACGGTGAGCTGCAGGGCCCGGATTTCCACTGGCAAGGCGATTTGCTGGCGCTGGGCATCGGCAATGGCCGGCAGGCCGGAGGGGGGCATGTACTGTGCCCTGAGGCGCTGGTCGATGATGGATTGCTGGACATCAGTGTCCTGCCGGCGCCTCAGGAAGTGGTCAGCACCCTGAAGGATTTGCTGGCCGGTGGCCTGGGGATCGACAACATGTTCGTGCGCGCACGCCTGCCATGGGTGGAAATCAAGGTCGCTCAAGGCCTGGATATCAATCTTGATGGCGAACCGTTGCAGGTCGACAGTTTGCGTTTCACTGTCCGGGCGAAAGCGTTGCGTGTTCACCTGCCCTCCGATTCGCCTTTGCTGAGTACCTCGGTGGCGCTTAATCGTCCAGGCTGATGATCTGCTCACGCACTGCGAACAGCACCAGCCCGGCCACATCATGGATCTGCAGGCGTTTCATGATTTGCGCCCGGTGGGTTTCTATGGTCTTGATGCTCAGGCTCAGGCCGTTGGCGATTTCCCGGGTGGACTTGCCGCGCACGATCAGCCGCAGGATCTCCAGTTGGCGGGCGGTCAAATTATGAGCTTGGCCAGGATCGGGTTGCGGCTTCTGGACGCGGGTCAGTGCCTGGTTGATCACGGTGTGGGCAATGGCAGGGCTCAGGTAGCGTTCGTTGTTGCGCAGAGCTTCCAGCGCGTGTTCCAGCTCGGTGGCGGTGGTGTCCTTGAGCAGATAGCCATGGGCTCCGGATTCCAGTGCCTGCATGATCAACGCCGGGTCGGTGTGCATCGACAGAATCAGCACTTTGCTCTGGGGACGCACGCGCTTGAGCTGTTGCAGCGCGTCCAGGCCGCAGGTGTCTTTCATGGATATATCCAGCAAGACGATATCTGGAACCAGCCGTTCAACCAGTTCCAGCAATTGCGTCCCGTCACTGGCTTCGCCGATCACGGCATATCCGGGCAGATCCATGACCAGGGCGCGCACGCCGGCCCTGATCAGCGAGTGGTCATCTATCAGAAGCAAGTTACAAATCAATGGAGAACCTTATTCTTGCTGGCCCGTTCCAGGGCGCGAGGCGTCCAGGGAAAGCTTGCCTCAATATGGGTACCTTTGCCGGCCTCGCTGATGACCTTCAAGGTGCCGCCCAGTTGTTCAACCCGCTCCGACATGCCGGCCATGCCGCGTTGTCCTTCGTGAGCGGGGTGGGAGGCCGGGACGAATCCTTTGCCATCGTCGCTGATCAACAGGGTCAGGCCTTCGGGCAAGCGTTGCAGGCGCACCAGCAGGTTTTTCGCCTGGGCATGGCGCAAAATATTGGTCACGGCTTCCTGGGTGATTCGAAACGCGGCGACCGTCATTTCCTCAGGGATACCGGTCATGCGTTGTTGACAGTCCAGGCTCCATTTCAGCGGTGTGTTAGCCAGCGTCTTGAGCAGGTGCGCGCGCAGGCTGGCTTCAAGTCCCAGGCTGGTCAGTTGTCTTGGGTTGAGAATGGCTGAGACGTCGCGAACCTTGTTGAGCGTTTCGTCCAGCGTCTCGCAGAGAATCGTGCACTGGCCCTGCAGTTCTTCCGGAATACGGCGCTTGAGCCATTCGCTTTGCAGTTTTGCCGCGGTCAGCAGCTGGCCGATATCGTCGTGCAATTCACGGCTGAGCCGATGGCGCTCATTTTCCTGGACCTCAAGCAACCGATCGGCCAATTCCTGGGGCTGGAACTTGATGGATTTGTGTGACAGGCGATGCTGGATCCAGACGCAGGTCGTGGCGGCGATATTCAGCGCCAGCAAACTCAGGGGTACGGTAGAGGCCAACAGGTAGACCAGCAGGCCGCCAAGGGTTGAGCAGATGCACAACGACAACGTGAAACGGCGGGCATTTTCTCGGGAGGGTGGCCAGGTGATGATTGACTTGAGGCTGGCGTACATGACGGATGGAGCCAATGAATGTTCGCTGCGGGCAGGCCAGTCAGCGTATCTGACGGGCCGGGACGGGTAAACGTTTCAGGTCGAAGGCAGCCTCAGTTGGCGGCTTAATGCCACTATCTTGAGGCCACTGACGCGGGAGATAGTACCACTTCATATTTCGTTGGTCGCGTTCAGCATGGTGGCGTGAAAGTGCCAAGTGTCAGCCGCATCAGGTCGAACCGCACTCATCGGCCTCAGGCCTGTTTTTGTGAGTAGGGCACCAAACCCAGGGGGCGCGAAGCAGGCAATGTCTGGCCAGGACTCTGGCCTACCTGGAAGGCAAAGGCTTCGATCAACGAGGTCTGTTCGCTGCTGTCCAGGCTGAGCTGGCCGGTGGTGTGATCGACCAGTTCCAGTTGCCAGGCCATCAGGGTGAAGCAATCCTTCAGCGCGCCCAGCGCCTGATCATGCAATTCAACGTGACTTTGCGCGTTGCTGAGCAAGCCATGGATATGCAGCGAAAATTCTGAAATGGCTTCCAGCGCCAGGGCGTCGGCCTTGTTTGCCAGCTTCAGCAAGGTACTGAGCATGCAATCAATGGCGTCCCTGTCGTCGTTGATCAGTTGCAGGTGGCTTAGGCATTCCTCTGACTTGGCCAAAAGCGTTTCGGCCTCGATCAGAAATTCGGGAAGGCGCTGATTCCAGTTTTTACGATCGTTCGGCATGCTTATCTCCACAACATCATGTCAGACGCAAGAAAATCGCGTGTGGCGAACGGCAGGAATTCACGGCCGGCAACTAACGAAGACCCGCAGGCACTCTTTCGCCCGTAGACAAAGGCATGCTCGCAAACGATTGCACTGGCGGGATCGGCCAAATGGCTGGAAGTCCGGTGTCCTGCGGTCGCGCACAAAAGCCTGACTCCGTTCAGCAATGAGAATGGCGTCACATTAATGGCTATTGGATAGCGGGAATATCAGGTTGCACCTGATTGTTGCTAGGGGAAACCCCTAGGCGGGGGAACTTTGTGCGCAAGCTGAGGTCGCGCCGCGCAAAACTTGAGGGATGAAATCTGTGAAGCCAGTAAAGCATGATGCTAATGTGACATCAATGCCCTGCGAGACATTTTATACAGGGGTCAAGATCCGGCCTGCACGGCCGATATCTCCTTTATGGATTCATCCGAACAAGCCCAGGAGTCATAGATGGCCGGCATTCTCGATACAGTAGATCAACGAACCCAACTGGTGGGTGAGAATCGCCTGGAAATTCTCATGTTTCGCCTGGCGGGGCGGCAGTTGTTCGCCATTAACGTGTTCAAGGTCCAGGAAGTGCTGCAGTTGCCGAAGCTGACGTTGATGCCGCAGCGCCATCCGTTTGTGTGCGGCGTAGTCAATCTGAGGGGCCAGACGTTGCCGGTGATCGACCTGTCCCAGGCCATCGGTATGCGTCCGCTGGTGCCGGGACCGAACAGCACCATTATCGTCACCGAGTACAACCGTTCGGTTCAGGCGTTCCTGGTGGGCGGCGTGGACCGCATCGTCAATATGAACTGGGAAGCCATCTTGCCGCCGCCGACCAGCGCCGGACGTGAGCACTACCTGACGGCGATCAGCAAGGTTGATGACCAGTTGGTGGAAATCATCGACGTGGAAAAAGTCCTGGCTGAAATCGTGCCTTACAACGCCAAGGTTTCCCGGGACAAACTCGAAGATCCGGTACTGGAGCGTGCCCGCGGACGCGAAGTGCTGCTGGTGGACGACTCCAATGTCGCGCTCTCTCAACTGCGCGATACGCTGGGTCAGTTGGGTGTGAAAATGCACGTTGCCAGCGACGGTTTGAAAGCCCTGAACATGCTCAAGGCCTGGGCCGATACTGGCGAAGTGATGACCGACAAATTACTGATGATTTTCACCGACGCGGAAATGCCGGAAATGGACGGCTATCGCCTGACCACCGAGATCCGCAACGACCCACGTTTGCGCGGGCTCTACGTGGTGCTGCACACCTCGCTGTCCGGCAGCTTCAACGATTCGATGGTCAAGAAGGTCGGCTGCGACAACTTCCTCTCCAAATTCCAGCCGGACAAGCTGGTTGACGTGGTGCGCCAGCGACTGATGCTCGACTGAGGCTGATCATGGTTTGCTTCAATGGCCGGCTCGTATAAGGTGGCGTTTTTCGTCACCAGGGAAGTCGAGCATGTTGCGGCTGAGCGCGTTGTATCGTTATCCGTTGAAGTCCGGCAAGGGTCAGCTCCTGCAAGGCATAGGCCTGGACAAGCTGGGCCTGGACGGTGACCGGCGCTGGATGCTGGTGGACGAGGGCACTGGGCGTTTCCTGACCCAGCGGGCAGTGATTCAGATGAGCCAGCTCTCGGCATTGTGGAACGAGGCAGGCGGTCTGACGCTCAGTGCGCCAGGTTTTGCCTCGCTGGATGTACCGCTGCCACCTGCCGACGAAGATCAGCGACGTGGTGTGATCATCTGGCGAGACACCTTGCGCGTACCGGATGCCGGTGACGAGGCAGCGGCCTGGGTCAGCGAATTCATCGGCAAGCCCACCCGGCTGGTTCACGTTCCGGTAGAACTGGCGCGCACCACCGCCGCCGGTTACGGCAAGGATGACGACAAGGTGGCGTTCGCAGACGGTTTCCCCTTGCTGCTGATCGGCCAGGCCTCTTTGCAGGACGTGTCCGATCGGGTCGGCCGCCCTTTGGAGATGCTGCGCTTTCGTCCCAACCTGGTTATCGAGGGCAGCGAGGCATTTGCCGAGGATGGCTGGAAGCGCATTCGTATCGGCGATGTGGAGTTCCGGCTGGTCAAGCCCTGCTCGCGCTGCATCATGACCACGGTCGATCCGCAAACCGGCGAACGCGACCCTGACCGCGAACCCTTCGCCACGTTGCAGCAGTATCGTTCGACACCGGACGGTGCGATGTTCGGCCAGAACCTGGTCAATGACAGCAATGGTTGGCTTGAAGTGGGCATGCCGGTTGAAGTGCTCGAATAAACACCGCTTTTGAAAAAACAATGCCCGTGTCCACCGGACACGGGCATTTTTTATTACCCGGGACCACGCCGGGGCTTTTGTGGCGAGGGGATTTATCCCCGC
>NZ_JABWQV010000360.1 GCF_014268615.1 Pseudomonas tehranensis
GGGAGCGGGCTTGCTCGCGAAGGCCGCACCTCGGTCCAAAGCCAAACTCAAACCGCACTGAACCGCTCCCCCAACCCCTGCTCGGCAAACTGTTCGATGATGAAGTCCACAAACGCCCGGGTCTTGCCCGGCAGCAGTTTGTGCTCGGCGTAGTAAATGGAAATGTTGCCATCGTCGACGTACCAATCCGGCAGCACCCGCTGCAACGCCCCCGATTGCAGATAAGGAACCGCCACCGGCATGCTCACCAGGCCGATGCCCAGCCCTTGGATGGCGGCGGCGCAGTCGGCTTCAGAGTCACTCATGGTCATGCGGGCCTTGAGCATGAGCGGGCTGTGCTGTCGTGTGCGGCTGGTCAGTTGCCAGGAACGGATACGTCCGGTCTGGGGTGAACGGATCAGGATGCCCTGATGGTGCGCCAGATCTTCCGGTTCAATCACCGGCGCATGGCTTTGTACATAGCCCTTCGAGGCAACCAATACGCGATGAGCCACGGCCAGTTTGCGCGCCACCACCCCCTGGGGCAGTTCGAAACCGCCGCCAATGGCCGCATCGAAACCTTGGCCGATCAGGTCCACCTGGCGGTTATCGAAATGCCAGTCCGGATTGATCGCCGGATAGCGCTGCAAGAACGCCCCCAGCAACGGCACCACATACAGTCGACCGAACGCCGTGCCCATGCTCACTTTCAAGGTGCCAGCCGGTTGCCCGCCGGCACTGGCCAGGTTGGCGACCGCGTTCTGGATCGTATTGAAGCTGGTGCCGACTTCTGTGAGGAATAGCTGACCGGCTTCGGTCAGCGTCAGGCTGCGGGTACTGCGCTGGAACAGGCGTACCCCCAACCGCGCTTCGAGCTTGGCCACGCTTTTACCTACTGCCGCAGGGGTCACGCTCAAGCGACGTGCAGCCTCGGCAAAACTGCCGACTTCGGCGCTGCGCACAAAGCATTCGATACTGCTGAAGGTTTCCATAAGGGCCACTCTAAACTTTTGGTTTACACAGACTGTATCTGTAAGCCTCTACTCAACCCAACACCAAATCTCGATACTCGCGCCATCAACCGCGGGCATTCCGCCCCGGCACGTTTGGAGAACATCATGAGCACTCAAACACTGAGCGGTAAAGTCGCCTTGATCCAGGGCGGTTCCCGCGGTATCGGCGCCGCCATCGTCAAGCGCCTGGCAGCCGAAGGCGCCGCGGTAGCCTTCACCTACGTCAGCTCCGCGGCCAAGTCCGAAGAACTGCAGAACAGTATTATCGCAGCCGGCGGCAAGGCCCTGGCGATCAAGGCCGACAGTGCCGACGCAGAAGCGATCCGCAACGCCGTCAATGCCACCGTCGAAACCTTTGGCCGACTGGACATCCTGGTCAACAACGCTGGTGTACTGGCGATGGCGCCGCTGGACGAATTCAAGCTCGAGGATTTTGACCAGACCCTGGCCATCAACGTACGCAGCGTATTCATCGCCACCCAGGCAGCGGCTCGGCACATGGGTGAAGGTGGACGAATCATCAATATCGGCAGCACCAACGCCGACCGCATGCCCTTCACCGGCGGCGCCGCCTATGCCATGAGCAAGTCCGCGCTGGTGGGCCTGACCAAAGGCCTGGCTCGCGACCTCGGCCCACGCGGCATCACCGTCAACAACGTGCAGCCCGGGCCGGTGGACACCGACATGAACCCGGCCGACGGCGATTTCGCTGCCAGCCTGATGGCGTTGATGGCGGTCGGCCGCTACGGCACCGTCGAAGAAATCGCCAGTTTCGTCGCCTATCTGGCAGGCCCGCAAGCGGCTTACATCACCGGAGCCAGCCTGACCATCGATGGGGGGTTCGGCGCCTGATCCAGGCCATAAAAAAACGCCGGTCATGGGTAAAACCATGACCGGCGTTCTGTTGTGTTACGTGCGTCGTCAGGCCCACTCCAGCTCTGGCAAACCGCACAGGCTCGGCTGGAAGATCTTCAGGGAGCGGATGATCGCGTCGGCATGCGCGTATTTTTCGTCGGCCATGGCCGAGTCCGGAATGGCAATGGCGGTCATCCCCGCCGCTTTCGCCGCGGTCACGCCGAACGGTGAGTCTTCGAACACCAGGCAATCGCGAGGGGCAACGCCCAAGCGACGGGCTGCGGTGAGGAAGATATCCGGTGCCGGTTTCGCCGCGCCGACCTCCGGGTCATCGGCGGTGACGATGAAATCGAACAGCGCGAACCAGTCCCGGTGCAGCGTGGTTTTGAGCGCAAACGACTGGCTCGACGAACTGGTGCCCACCGCAATCGGAACATCATGGGCTTTCAAATGCCGCACCAGTTCTTCAGCGCCAGGCATCGCCAGGGCGTGAGGAAAGCGTTCGCGCATCAAGGGCTCGCGGATCACCAGGAATTCTTCCGGGGTGATCGGCAATTCCAGCGCCTGAACGACATAACGGGCCAGATCCCCGGCCCCGCGTCCGATGATGTTCTGCTTGACGCTCCAGTCAAACGTGCGCCCGTAACGCTCGGCGATGATGGACGTCACCTCGGTGTAAATGCCCTCGGTGTCCAGCAACAGCCCATCCATGTCGAATATCACAGCCTTGATCGGGCCAAACTCTTGCAGCGGTGCTTTCATGGCATCTGATCCGTTATCACAAGGTTCCAGAGATGGCTCAGGTTTGGCCAGGGCAATGTGTTCGCCTTAAAGGATTCAGCAGGATAACGAGAGAGGCTTGGCAGAGGCAACGGTAAATCTGGGTGAGCGACGGGTACAGCGAGGGAGCTTGCTCCCTCGCCATCACAAGGATCAGGTTACATTGATGGGCGATGCGTTATTGGCTCGAACCACTGGAACCACTCGAGCCGCCGTCACCGGAGCTCCCACCGCCGTCGAGGGTTCCGGATCCGGTTCCACTGCTGGAGGCATCGCCGCCCATGGAACTGCCACCGCTCATTGAACCGCTGCCGGTACCCGGGCTGGTACTGCTGCCGGTGGCATCGTCGCCATTACCGCCTTGCACCGAGCCAGGCGGCAAGGCATTGGCGTTATCACCCGTATTGGAGCCGGCCTCCATCTCGGTGGAAGGTGGCATCCCGCCCTTATCTACGGGGGGATTGCCGTCTGTAGACTGTGCAAAAACTGCCACGGAACTGATCGACAGAATCCCGGCCAGGGTCAGCGCGGTCACATTTGATTTCATCATGGTGAGTCTCCCTTTTTAAGGTTACCTACCTGATGTGTGGCAATCGTGCCTTGCCAATGGTGCCGATGAATCGACGGGCGGAACCGGCAATCAGCTCGGCTCGCCGGAGGCGTCTTTACCGGCAATGTCCGGATCGTCCGGGCTCGCCTCAATATCCTCATCCTCACTCGGCACCTGCTCTACCCCGGCTTCGTCGTCAGGCGGCCGCTGATCCCGGCTCAGGGAGTCGGTTGGCGAGGGCAGCGGGTATTCCGGGGTTTCATCGTCGTCAGGGACAGGCGAATCGGCAGTCATGGCAACCTCCTGATGACGGGACAACACGTCATTCAGTTTTGAGAACACGGGCGGTCAGCTTGAGCGACTTCAATCGTAGGACTCGTCCTCGATCTCAGCGTCTTCAACCTCTTCACCCTCGATCAAGGGCACCTGGGCGTCGTCCATCAGCGAGCCTGGATCTTCATTGCCCGGATCATTGACGAAAGGAACGCCCGACGGGCCTTTTTCTTCCGTACCTTCGGTTTCCGGCGTCATGACGCACCTCGCAATTGCTGATGGATGTATGAATTCGAGGTGCAGCGGGGGGAAACGTTCCGGATAAATAACCACGCAAAGAAAACGCCCGACACCTCGTGGCGAGGGAGCTTGCTCCCGCTG
>NZ_JABWQV010000361.1 GCF_014268615.1 Pseudomonas tehranensis
CAGCCTCGTTGCACTCGGCAGCTCCTACAGCAATCCATCGGGATAACTTCCCTCGCCACAAATTGCTCACCTGTACCAAGGAACTAGAAAACTCAGCACAGCGGGCAATTGTTGCCAGAGGCTGCGGGGCCAAGAATCTGCGACAGACCGGGAAAATTTCCCGGGTATAACAATAACCGCAGAGGTAGCCGTCATGAGTCATCCCGCACGTCGCCAACCCTTCGCCGTGAGCCTGCTGCTCAGTGCCATGCTGCTGTCCGGTTCGGCCTCGGCCGCCGTGACCGATCAGGAAATTCTCCAGGACCCGAAAAACCCGCAGCAGATCGTGACCAACGGTCTGGGCGTCCAAGGCCAGCGCTACAGTCCACTGGCGACCCTCAACACCGACAACGTCAAGGATCTGCGGCCGGTCTGGGCGTTCTCCTTCGGCGGCGAAAAGCAGCGCGGCCAGCAGGCCCAGCCGATGATCAAGGATGGGGTGATGTACCTCACCGGTTCCTACTCGCGGGTGTTCGCGGTGGATGCACGCACCGGCAAGAAACTCTGGCAGTACGACGCGCGCCTGCCCGATGACATCCGCCCTTGCTGCGACGTGATCAACCGTGGCGTGGCGCTGTATGGCGATCTGGTGTATTTCGGCACCCTGGATGCCAAGCTGGTGGCCCTGAACAAGGACACCGGCAAGGTGGTGTGGAGCAAGAAGGTCGCTGACCACAAGGAAGGTTATTCCATCAGCGCCGCGCCCATGATCGTCAATGGCAAGCTGATTACCGGCGTGGCGGGCGGTGAGTTTGGCGTGGTGGGCAAGATCAGCGCCTACGACCCGAAAAACGGCGAGCTGCTGTGGACCCGCCCGACCGTGGAAGGGCACATGGGCTACGTCTACAAGGACGGCAAGGCCATCGAGAACGGCATTTCCGGTGGCGAAGCCGGCAAGACCTGGCCGGGGGATCTCTGGAAAACCGGTGGTGCCGCGCCCTGGCTGGGCGGCTACTACGACCCGGAAACCAATCTGCTGCTGTTCGGCACCGGCAACCCGGCACCGTGGAACTCCCACTTGCGCCCTGGCGATAACCTCTATTCCTCATCGCGTCTGGCCCTGAACCCGGACGATGGCACCATCAAATGGCACTTCCAGAGCACACCACACGATGGTTGGGACTATGACGGCGTCAACGAGCTGATCTCCTTCAATTACAAGGAAGGCGGCAAGGACATCAAAGCTGCGGCCACCGCCGACCGAAACGGCTTTTTCTACGTGCTCGATCGCACCAATGGCAAGTTCATCCGTGGCTTCCCGTTTGTCGACAAGATCACCTGGGCCAGTGGCCTGGACAAGGACGGGCGGCCGATCTACAACGAGGCCGGTCGTCCGGGCGCGCCGGGCAGCGAAGCCAAGGGCGGCTCGGTGTTTGTCGCACCGGCCTTCCTCGGGGCGAAGAACTGGATGCCCATGGCCTACAACCAGGACACCGGGTTGTTCTACGTGCCGTCCAACGAGTGGGGCATGGACATCTGGAACGAAGGCATCGCCTATAAGAAGGGCGCGGCGTTCCTGGGGGCCGGTTTCACCATCAAGCCGCTGAACGAGGACTACATCGGTGTGCTGCGGGCCATCGACCCCAAGACCGGCAAGGAAGTCTGGCGCCACAAGAATTTCGCGCCGCTGTGGGGCGGGGTGCTGACCACCAAGGGCAACCTGGTGTTTACCGGCACGCCTGAAGGTTTCCTGCAGGCCTTCAACGCCAAGACCGGGGAAAAGGTCTGGGAATTCCAGACCGGCTCCGGCGTGCTCGGTTCGCCCATCACCTGGGAGATGGACGGCGAGCAATACGTCTCCGTGCTCTCGGGCTGGGGCGGCGCGGTGCCGTTGTGGGGCGGCGAAGTGGCCAAGCGCGTGAAGGACTTCAACCAGGGCGGGATGCTCTGGACCTTCAAGTTGCCGAAGGATCTGGTGGCCAAGCGCTGAGTTGAAACTGGGGCGGGCACTGTCCTTGTGGCGATTGCCCTGTGGGAGCAAAGCTTGCTCGCGATGCAGTCGCCTCGGTTCCTTGGGAGACCGCATCGCCTTCATCGCGGGCAAGCCTTGCTCCCACAGGGGCAATGCGGCGTTTCGCCAAAAAAATCCCCGTCCCAATGCTTGAAATCTACGACCAAATAACGAGAGCCCCCCTGCCAACGACGCATTCGTCCGGCAGGCGGGGCTGTCTACCATCGGTCTATCGCCTGTCCCGTGACAGGCATCGACCAGGCAGAGGCCCATCATGATCTATGCACAACCCGGAACCCCAGGCGCCGTCGTTACCTTCAAACCGCGTTATGGCAATTTCATCGGCGGTGAATTTGTCGCGCCGATCAATGGCGAGTACTTCACCAATACGTCCCCGGTCAACGGCGAGGTCATCGCACAGTTTCCGCGCTCCAGCGCCGCCGACATTGACAAGGCCCTGGACGCGGCCCATGCCGCAGCCGAAGCTTGGGGCAAGACCTCGGCCCAGGACCGCTCCCTGGTGCTGCTGAAGATCGCTGATCGTATCGAACAGAACCTGGAAATCCTTGCCGTCAGCGAGACCTGGGACAACGGCAAGGCCGTGCGCGAAACCCTCAACGCCGACGTGCCGCTGTCGGCCGACCACTTCCGTTATTTCGCCGGCTGCATCCGCGCCCAAGAGGGCGGGGCAGCCGAGATCAATGAGCTGACCACCGCCTATCATTTCCACGAGCCGCTGGGCGTGGTCGGGCAGATCATTCCGTGGAACTTTCCACTGTTGATGGCCGCCTGGAAACTAGCCCCGGCCCTGGCCGCTGGCAACTGCGTCGTGCTCAAGCCGGCCGAGCAGACGCCGCTGTCGATCATGATTTTTGTCGAACTGATTGCCGACCTGCTGCCGGCCGGTGTGTTGAACATCGTCCATGGTTTCGGACGCGAAGCCGGTGAGGCCCTGGCCACCAGCAAGCGCATCGCCAAGATCGCCTTCACCGGTTCTACCCCGATCGGCTCGCACATCATGAAATGCGCCGCCGAGAACATCATCCCGTCCACCGTGGAACTGGGCGGCAAGTCGCCGAACATCTTCTTCGAAGACATCATGCAGGCCGAGCCGAGCTTCATCGAAAAGGCTGCCGAAGGCCTGGTGCTGGCGTTCTTCAACCAGGGTGAAGTTTGCACTTGCCCATCGCGGGCCCTGGTGCAGGAGTCGATCTATGAACCGTTCATGGTCGAAGTCATGAAGAAGATCGCCAAAATCAAGCGCGGCGACCCGCTGGACACCGACACGATGGTGGGCGCCCAGGCCTCCGAGCAGCAATACGACAAGATCCTTTCGTACCTGGAGATTGCCCGGCAAGAAGGGGCAGAGCTGCTCACCGGCGGTGCGGCAGAGCGCCTTGAGGGCGACTTGGCGAGTGGTTATTACATCCAGCCGACCCTGCTCAAGGGCCACAACAAGATGCGCGTGTTCCAGGAGGAGATTTTCGGCCCGGTAGTCGGTATCACCACCTTCAAGGACGAAGCCGAAGCCCTGGCAATTGCCAATGACAGCGAGTTCGGCCTCGGTGCCGGCCTGTGGACCCGCGATATCAACCGTGCCTACCGCATGGGCCGGGCGATCAAGGCCGGGCGTGTGTGGACCAACTGCTACCACCTGTACCCGGCCCACGCCGCGTTCGGTGGCTACAAGAAGTCCGGCGTCGGCCGGGAGAACCACAAGATGATGCTCGACCACTACCAACAGACCAAGAACCTGCTGGTGAGCTACGACATCAATCCGTTGGGGTTCTTCTGATTTAGCAACACTGCAGAACCTGTGGGAGCGGGCTTGCTCGCGAAAG
>NZ_JABWQV010000362.1 GCF_014268615.1 Pseudomonas tehranensis
AATGTGGGAGCGAGCCTGCTCGCGATGGAGTCAGCCCAGTCGCAACTTTTCTCAAGGCAAAAGAAAACCCCCGATAAACCAGCGGTCTATCGGGGGTTCTTTAGCAAGCGCCTTGCAGCGCCCGCCCACTCAGCTTATTGGCAAGCTTCGCAATCCGGCTCGTCAATCGCGCAGGCCTTTGGCACGGGGGCCGGACCGGCAGGAGCTGCCAGGACCGAATCGTCACCGTGGTTGCCGCCGCTGGAAACTGCGTTCAGCTTGCCGGTGTTGATGGTCGACTTCTCGGTGCTGGTGGCAGCCAGGGCACGGAGGTAGTAGGTGGTTTTCAGGCCACGGTACCAAGCCATGCGGTAGGTCACGTCCAGCTTCTTGCCCGAGGCACCGGCGATGTACAGGTTCAGCGACTGAGCCTGGTCGATCCACTTCTGGCGACGGCTGGCGGCGTCGACGATCCACTTGGTGTCCACTTCGAACGCGGTGGCGTAGAGCTCCTTGAGCTCCTGCGGAATGCGTTCGATCTGCTGCACCGAACCGTCGTAGTACTTCAGGTCGTTGATCATGACCGAGTCCCACAGGCCGCGAGCCTTGAGGTCGCGAACCAGGTACGGGTTGATCACGGTGAATTCGCCCGACAGGTTCGATTTCACATACAGGTTCTGGTAGGTCGGTTCGATCGACTGCGACACGCCAGTGATGTTGGCGATGGTGGCGGTCGGTGCGATGGCCATGATGTTGGAGTTACGGATGCCTTTCTGTACACGGGCGCGAACCGGTGCCCAGTCCAGGGATTCGTTCAGGTCAACGTCGATGTATTTCTGGCCGCGTTGCTCGATCAGAATCTGTTGCGAGTCCAGCGGCAGGATGCCTTTGGACCACAGCGAACCCTGGAACGTCTCGTAGGCGCCGCGCTCGTCGGCCAGGTCGCAGGAAGCCTGGATAGCGTAGTAGCTGACCGCTTCCATGGACTTGTCGGCGAACTCCACCGCAGCGTCCGAACCGTACGGGATGTGCTGCAGGTACAGGGCGTCCTGGAAGCCCATGATGCCCAGGCCAACCGGACGGTGCTTGAAGTTGGAGTTCTTCGCTTGCGGCACCGAGTAGTAGTTGATGTCGATCACGTTGTCGAGCATGCGCACGGCGGTGTTCACGGTGCGTTGCAGTTTGGCGGTGTCCAGCTTGCCATCGACGATGTGGTTCGGCAGGTTGATCGAGCCCAGGTTGCAGACCGCGATCTCGTCCTTGTTGGTGTTCAGGGTGATCTCGGTGCACAGGTTCGAGCTGTGGACCACGCCCACGTGCTGTTGCGGGCTGCGCAGGTTGCACGGGTCCTTGAAGGTCAGCCATGGGTGGCCGGTTTCGAACAGCATCGACAGCATCTTGCGCCACAGGTCTTTGGCCTGGACGACTTTGAACAGCTTGATCTTGTTGTACTCGGTCAGGGCTTCGTAATACTCGTAGCGCTCTTCGAAAGCCTTGCCGGTCAGGTCGTGCAGGTCGGGCACTTCGGACGGCGAGAACAGGGTCCACTTGCCGTCGTCGAAGACGCGCTTCATGAACAGGTCAGGGATCCAGTTGGCGGTGTTCATGTCGTGGGTGCGACGACGGTCATCACCGGTGTTCTTGCGCAGCTCGATGAACTCTTCGATGTCCATGTGCCAGGTTTCCAGGTAGGCACACACCGCGCCCTTGCGCTTGCCGCCCTGGTTGACCGCGACCGCGGTGTCGTTGACCACTTTGAGGAACGGCACCACGCCCTGGGATTTGCCGTTGGTGCCCTTGATGTAGGAGCCCAATGCGCGAACCGGGGTCCAGTCGTTGCCCAGGCCGCCGGCAAATTTGGACAGCATGGCGTTGTCGTGGATGGCGCCGTAGATGCCCGACAGGTCATCCGGCACGGTGGTCAGGTAGCAGCTCGACAGTTGTGGACGCAGGGTGCCGGCGTTGAACAGCGTCGGGGTCGAGGCCATGTAGTCGAAGGACGACAACAGGTTGTAGAACTCGATGGCGCGGTCTTCACGCTGCTTCTCTTCGATCGCCAGGCCCATGGCCACGCGCATGAAGAAAATCTGCGGCAGTTCGAAACGGATACCGTCCTTGTGGATGAAGTAACGGTCGTACAGGGTTTGCAGGCCCAGGTAGGTGAACTGCTGGTCACGCTCGTGGTTGATCGCCTTGCCGAGTTTTTCCAGGTCGAACTCGGCCAGTACCGGGTTCAGCAATTCGAATTCGATACCCTTGGCGACGTAGGCCGGCAGGGCCTTGGCGTACAGGTCGACCATTTCGTGGTGGGTCGCGCTTTCGGCGACTTCCAGGAAGCTCAGGCCTTCGGCACGCAGGGTGTCCATCAGCAGGCGCGCGGTCACGAAGGAGTAGTTCGGCTCGCGTTCTACCAGGGTCCGCGCGGTCATCACCAGGGCGGTATTGACGTCCTTGAGGGCGACGCCGTCATAGAGGTTTTTCAGGGTTTCGCGCTGGATCAGATCGCCGTCGACTTCTTCCAGGCCTTCGCAGGCCTCGGTGACGATGGTGTTCAGGCGGCCCATGTCCAACGGCGCCAGGCTGCCGTCGGCGCGTGCGATGCGGATCGAAGGGTGAGCCAGCACCGGGGCGTCAGCCGGGGTGCGGATGGCGCGTTCCTTGGCGCGGGAATCACGGTAGATCACGTAGTCACGCGCCACTTTCTGCTCGCCGGCACGCATCAGGGCCAGTTCGACCTGGTCCTGGATTTCTTCGATGTGGATGGTGCCACCCGACGGCATGCGACGCTTGAAGGTCGCGGTGACCTGTTCGGTCAGGCGGGCCACGGTGTCGTGGATGCGCGACGAAGCAGCGGCGGTGCCGCCCTCAACTGCGAGAAACGCTTTGGTGATGGCGACGGTGATCTTGTCATCGGTGTAAGGAACGACAGTGCCGTTACGCTTGATCACACGCAGCTGGCCAGGCGCGGTAGCGGCCAGATCCGAGTTCGAATCGGCGGCCAGCGGCGCGGTGCCCTGCGGGTTCTCGCGAGTTGTGTCGGTGTGCATGGGTGTCTCCACATTCTTTATGTTTGTTTGGGCACCATCACGGTGCCCACCGTTCCGTCCTGAAGCACTACAACCGACTGGCGCCGGGTATAACAACTTCGGGACAGTAGGAAGCAGGCCTGAATGCCGCGTCCTTCCGAAGTTCTGGGCTTCGAGCCTGGGCTCGAAACCGGATTGCAGAGGTGCCTGCAATGGACTGCAACACCCGTACCGTTCTGGTCGTTTTGACCTTGAAACGATGACCATCCGCAGGGGGCGGTCTGGTCGTGGGGGAATGCGGTGTTTCAGTCGGACAAAGGCAAGAAAAGCGCTTGAATTCTCTGTCCGACTTGTGTTTGGTTTTTAGCTGAAAACCCTACATGTAGGGTTTTTTGCGCGACGGGCTACAAGATAATGCGTTTTGGGGGATGAATGCAACGTGCTACCTGTGGATAAGCCTGTGCGTAATTTGTGTGCGAAACGTGGAACCGCTCTGTAGGCCGCGACCTTGCTGGAGTGGACCTTTTTTCATCGTTTTGACGATCCGAAAACAGCCCGGTGTTTTTTGCGGGCGCGGACGTTACCACACAAATCCCGCGCGACCGAACGCATTTGTCCGCTTGTTTTATGCAGGGCCGACGTTTATACAATCGGCCCGTGCATGGGCACGCTTATCCTCCTTTAACATGACAAAAAGAGGAGCGGGGCCAGGATTCGAATATCCGGAGCGAACGGCTACTGGTGGCGAGGGGATTTATCCCCGCTGG
>NZ_JABWQV010000363.1 GCF_014268615.1 Pseudomonas tehranensis
TCATCGCGAGCAGGCTCGCTCCCACAGAGGTCACACCAAAAGGTTCATGCTTGACGGTCAAATGAAAACAATTATCAAATGGCGCCTCCTTCGCAGGGGGCTGAGGATACTTTGCCTGAGGGGTTCATGCCCGGCCCTGTGAATATTTCTTCGAGGAAGCAGCCCGATGCGCCTGAATATCCGTGTTGTCACGCTCTGTGTCGTCATGTTGGCCAGCCAGGGCTTGGTGGCGGCTCAATTGCCGCAGCGCTGGGTCAGTGCCGGCGGGGCAGTGTCCGAATGGGTCAGCGCGCTGGGCGGTGAGTCGAAACTGGTGGGCGTGGACACCACCAGCCAGCATCCGGAAGCCTTGCGAGGCTTGCCCAGTATCGGTTATCAGCGACAGCTGTCGGCCGAGGGGATATTGAGCCTGCGTCCGCAGATCCTCGTAGGCACCGAAGAAATGGGGCCACCACCGGTGCTGTCGCAGATCCGCAGCGCCGGGGTACAGGTTGAACTGTTCTCGGCCACGCCGGACCTGCCGACTCTCCAGGACAATCTGCGACACCTGGGTCAACTGCTGGGCGCCGAGGACCAAGCCGCGCAGTTGTTCGACCGTTATCAACAGCAGCTCAGTCAACAAAAAGCTCGGGTGAGTAAAATCCAGCTCAAGCAAAAGGCCCCCGGGGTGTTGCTGTTGATCGGGAGCGCCGGCGGCAAGCCGATGGTCGCAGGCCTGGGCACCTCCGCCGATTGGCTGGTGCAGCAGGCCGGTGGTCACAACCTGGCGACACACAAAGGTTACAAGTCATTTTCGGTGGAGACTTTGGCCGGCCTGAATCCCGAAGTCCTGGTGTTCGCTGATCGCGCGTTAAGTGGCGAGGAAGCACGTGCGGCGTTGTTCAGGGAAAACCCGATTCTTTCCTCCACCCGCGCCGCCAGGGCCGGGCGCGTTATCGAGCTTGACCCGACGCTGTTGGTCGGCGGACTGGGTCCGCGCTTGCCGCAAAGTCTGGTGAAGCTGACGAGCGGTTTTTACCCAGCCGAGCCGGCCAAGACACCATGACCCCGTTGGTCAAGCCGCGCACCTTGTTCATTGGCCTCGGAGTGTTGTGTCTGCTGGCGATCTGGCTGTCCCTGGCGCTGGGGCCGGTGAGTTTGCCCCTGTTTGATACCTTGCGCGCCGCGTTGCGTCTGATGGGCTTGCCAGTGGCCGCCGAGGGTCTGGAGCAGGCCGAACTGATCCTCGGTCAGATCCGTCTGCCGCGCACGTTGCTGGGGTTGGCGGTGGGCGGGGTATTGGCATTATCCGGGGTGGCGATGCAGGGGCTGTTCCGCAACCCGTTGGCCGACCCGGGACTGGTGGGAGTGTCCAGCGGTGCGGCGCTGGGCGCGGCGTTCGCCATTGTTGGCGGCTCGGCGCTGGGCGGCTTGCCCGAAGCGTTCGGTCCCTATGTTTTGTCGTTGTGTGCGTTTCTCGGCGGGCTTGGGGTCACGGCATTGGTTTATCGCCTCGGCCGGCGCAACGGCCAGACCCATGTCGCGACCATGCTCCTGGCCGGTATCGCCCTGACCGCGCTGTCCGGTTCGGCGGTGGGCCTGTTCACTTATCTGGCGGACGACGCAACCCTGCGTACCTTGACGTTCTGGAACCTGGGGAGCCTGAATGGCGCCAGTTATGCGCGGTTGTGGCCGCTGTTGCTGGTCAGCGTTGGCGTAGCACTCTGGCTGCCACGACGGGCCCGGGCGCTCAATGCTCTGTTGCTGGGTGAGTCCGAAGCTGCCCATTTGGGCGTTGATGTCGAAGGGCTCAAGCGTGAATTGGTGTTTTGCACGGCCCTGGGGGTTGGCGCGGCAGTGGCAGCGGCGGGCATGATCGGGTTTGTCGGGCTGGTGGTACCGCATCTGGTACGGTTGATGGCCGGCCCCGATCATCGCGTTCTGTTGCCGGCTTCGGTGCTGGCGGGGGCGAGCCTGCTGCTGTTCGCCGACCTGGTGGCGCGTCTGGCGCTGGCACCGGCGGAGCTGCCGATCGGTATCGTCACGGCATTCATCGGGGCGCCGTTCTTCCTCTATTTATTGCTGCGAGGGCGCGCCTGATGTTACGAGCGCAGAACTTGCACATCCAGCGGGGTCGCAAGACCGTGTTGGCTGATATCAATCTTGAGCTTCATCCCGGCCAGGTGCTGGGCGTGCTCGGGCCCAACGGTGCAGGTAAAAGTACTTTGCTGGCGGGGCTGTGCGGTCAATTGCCTCCCGCGCAGGGGCAGGTCTGGCTCGATGATCGGCCCTTGTCCCAGTGGGAGGGGGCCGAGCGTGCCCGTTGCCTGGCGGTATTGCCGCAGTCATCGACCCTGGATTTTGCCTTCCGCGTCGAAGAAGTAGTCGGCATGGGGCGCCTGCCTCATCAGAGTGGTCGAGTGCGTGACGAGCAAATTGTTGCCTTGGCGTTGCACGCTGCAGACGCGGCGCATCTGCAGGGCCGCAGTTACCTGGCGCTGTCGGGAGGCGAGCGTCAGCGGGTGCACCTGGCACGGGTCTTGGCACAGTTGTGGCCAGGGGAAGCGGGGCAGACCCTGCTGCTGGACGAGCCGACCTCAATGCTCGATCCACTGCACCAGCACACCATCCTGCAAGCGGTGCGTGAGTTTGCCGATCGCGGCGCGGCTATATTGGTGATCCTGCATGACCTGAACCTGGCGGCGCGTTATTGTGATCGCCTGTTGTTGCTCGCGTCTGGCCGGCCGGTGGCCCTGGACACGCCGCAGCAAGTGCTGCGCCCGGAACCGCTCAAAGCGGTGTTTGGCCTGGAAGTGCTGGTGCAACCCCACCCGGAGCGCGGACATCCATTGATCATCGCCCGCTGAGGGTTGCCTGAGGATGTAGACGTGCGCCTGATCCTGATTCTGGCATTGAGTGTGCTGACGGCCTGTCAGAGTGTCGCGCCGCCCCCGGTCGAGGGGCAGATCCTTGATTTGCACAACGGCCGCGCCGTCACGCCTCAAGCGTTGATCGAGCGCCTGGCACGGACGCCGCGAGTGGTGGTGGGCGAGCAGCACGATAATCGCGATCACCACGCGCTGCAGCTATGGCTGCTTCAGGCCCTGGCCGCGCAACGGACCCAAGGCAGCCTTCTGCTGGAAATGCTGACGCCCCTCCAGCAGCCTCGGGTTGACGCGGTCCGCCAGTTACCTGCCTTGCCCGCTGATCTGCCCGCAGCCTTGGATTGGTCGCCGGGATGGGACTGGAGCCTGTATGGGCCGGTCGTCGAGTTCGCTTTGGCGCAACGTTATCCATTGTTGGCCGCCAATCTGGACGCCGCCGAGATCCAGCGCGTCTACCGGCAAGCACCGCACTTGCGAGGCGCCCGTGCGAATGCAGTCGGTGTGAAGGATCAGTTGCTGGAGCAGATCCGCCAATCCCATTGCGGCCTGCTGCCCGAATCACAGATGCCGGCGATGCTGGCCGTCCAGCAACAACGTGACCGACGCATGGCCGAACGTCTGCTGGATGCGCCGTCACCTGCGTTGTTGTTCGCCGGCGCCTGGCATGGACGAAAAGACGTCGGCGTGCCGCTGCATGTGCTGGACTTGGGGGCCAGTGAGGCACCGATCGTGCTGATGCTGGCCGAGGAGGGCAGCGAGATGACATCGGCCATGGCAGATTACGTGTGGTACACCAAGGCTACGCCGCCGCAGGATTACTGTGCCCAGATGCGCGAACACAAGCGAACCCCGTAGGCGCTGACGAAGCCTGCGATCTTTTGATCTTTCGCTT
>NZ_JABWQV010000364.1 GCF_014268615.1 Pseudomonas tehranensis
TCGCGAGCAGGCTCGCTCCCACAGGAAGTTTGTTTATTCAGATATTGATACGCGTCAGGTTGATATCAGGTTCCTGGTTGACGCTCAGCTGCCGGACAATCGCGTCCTGCAAGCGGCTGCACAACTGCGGATCGGACAGCGGCTGGTTATGCGCGTCGGTGATGAAGAACACGTCTTCCACCCGCTCGCCCAGGGTGGCGATCTTGGCGTTCTGCAGCGACAGGTCGAACTCCAGGAAGATATGCCCGACCCGCGCCAGCAGGCCCGGGCGGTCCGGGGCACTGAGTTCCAGCACCGTGACCTGACGCTGGGCGTCGTTGTGGATCGTCACCTGGGGCGCAAACGCAAAATGCTTGAGCTGGCGCGGGACCCGACGCTGGATGATGGTCGGGTAATCCGCCGGGTTGCGCAGGGCCTCGGTGAGGCCGTCGCGGATCTGTTTGACCCGCACCGGGTTGTCGCCAATCGAATCGCCATCGGTGTCGAGCACAATGTAGGTGTCGAGGGTGAACTGGCTGCTGGAGGTAATGACCCGGGCGTCGTGAATGTTGAGGTTGAGCTGGTCCATCGCCGCCACGGTTACGGCGAAGAAGTCGTGCTGGTCCGGGGCGTAGATGAAAATCTGCGTGCCGCCCTCGAACTCGCGCTGGGTGGTTTCCTTGATCAGCACCAACGGCCCGCCATCGGCCGGTTGCTGCAAAATCGCGTCGCTGTGCCAGGCGACGTCGCCGGCAGTGTGGCGCAGGAAATAGTCATCGCCCAACTGCGACCAGAGCTGCTCGACGTCGTCCGGATCGGTGCCGCCGCGCACCAGGATGTCCAGGGCGGCAGTTTGGGTGCGACGGATCTGCTCTTCGCGGTCCACCGGGTTTTCCAGGCCACGGCGCAAGGCACGCTTGGTCTCGGTGTAGAGTTGGCGTAACAGGCTGGCGCGCCAGGAATTCCACAGGCTCGGGTTGGTGGCGTTGATATCGGCCACGGTCAGCACATAGAGGTAGTCCAGTCGTGTTTCATCGCCGACGGTCTGGGCGAAGTCGTGGATCACCTGCGGGTCGGACAGGTCCTTGCGCTGGGCGGTGGTCGACATCACCAGGTGATTCTGCACCAGCCAGACGATCAGCCGACTGTCCCACAGCGGCAATTGATGGCGCTGGCAGAACGCCTCGGCATCCACCGCGCCGATCTCGGAGTGATCGCCTTGGCGACCCTTGCCGATGTCGTGGTACAGCCCCGCCATGTAGATCAGTTCGGGCTTGGGCAGCTTGCCCATGAGCTTGCTGGCCAGCGGGAATTTTTCCGATACTTGGGTGTATTGCAACTTACGCAGGTGCTTGATCAGGTTCAGCGTGTGGGCATCGACCGTATAGATGTGGAACAGGTCGTGCTGCATTTGACCGACGATGAAGCCGAACTCTGGCAGGTAGCGCCCCAGAATGCCGTAGCGGTTCATCCGCCGCAGGTTGCGATGCACCCCGATCCTGCACTTGAACAGCTCGATGAACAGGCTGGTGTTGCGGATATCGTGGCGGAAGTCGTCATCAATCAGGTGGCGGTTTTCCCGCAGCAGGCGAATGGTGTCGGCGCGCACCCCCTTGATTTCCGGCTGCTGGGCCATGAGCACGAAAATCTCCAGCATGGCGAACGGCGTACGGCGGAATACATTGGTGTTGCGCGCTTCGATGTAACCGTCGTGGAGCTGGAAGCGTGAGTTGATCGGCTGCGGCGGTTCTTCGTCTTCGGGGGCGAGGATGACCTCCTCGAAGTGCTGGATGATCAGTTCGCTGAGCTGGGCGATGCTCATCACCACCCGGTAGTACTGCTGCATGAAGTTTTCGATGGACTGCTTGGCATCCTGGCCCTCGAAGCCCAGCAAGCTCGCGATGGAGCGCTGGTGATCGAACAGCAAGCGGTCTTCGGAGCGCCCGGCAAGCATGTGCAAGGCGTAGCGCACTTTCCACAGGAATTCCTGGGACGAGGCCAGCAGGGCGTTTTCGCTTTCCACCAGGAAGCCTTCGCCCGCCAGGGCTCGCAGGTTCAGGGTGCCGTACTGGCGACGGGCAACCCACAGGATCGTCTGGATGTCCCGCAATCCGCCGGGGGAGCCTTTGACGTTGGGTTCCAGGTTGTATTCGGTGTCGTTGTACTTGTGATGGCGGGCCTTCTGCTCGGCGTGCTTGGCCAGGAAAAAGTCCTTGCTGGGCCACATGTGCGCCGTGCTGGTGACCTCGAGCATGCGCTGGCGCAGGCGCTCGGGGCCGGCGATGGTGCGGCTTTCCATCAGGTTGGTGATCACCGTCAGATCGGCGCGGGCCTCGTCGGCGCATTCCTGCACCGAGCGCACGCTTTGACCGACTTCCAGACCGATGTCCCACAGCAGGGTCAGGAAACGCTCGATGGAATCGCGGAAAACCTCATGGTCGGCGCTGTCCAGCAGGATCAGCAAATCGATGTCGGAGTAGGGATGCAGTTCGCCGCGCCCGTAGCCACCCACCGCCACCAAGGCGATGTCGGCGTCTTCGCTCCAGTCGAACTGCTCCCAGGCCTTTTGCAGGATGTTATCGACGAACCAGGCACGGTCTTCGATCAGCCGGCGAATATCCCGGCCACTGCGAAAGCGCTGGTCGAGCACTTCGTGAGCCTGGCGGATCGCCTTCTTGAAGGCCGATATGGGGCTTGCCTTCAGGGCCAGTTCAGCCTGGAACTGGCCGCGGTCGAAGAGTTCGGGATCCACCTGCGGCATCGAATGGCTTTCCTTTCTTTCTATCTATAGCGGGGTTGTGGATCAGGCGGAAACGCGAGCGATGGTGTCATCGCTGCGCAGGGTGAAGATCTCGTACCCAGTCTCGGTCACCAGCAAGGTATGTTCCCACTGGGCCGACAGCTTGCGATCCTTGGTGATGGCGGTCCAGCCGTCGCCCAGTACCTTGGTGTCGGCGCGACCCTGGTTGATCATTGGCTCGATGGTGAAGGTCATGCCCGCTTGCAGCTCCATGCCGGTGCCGGCACGGCCGTAGTGCAGGATCTGCGGTTCTTCATGGAACACTTTGCCGATACCGTGGCCGCAGAATTCGCGCACCACCGAAAAGCCGTTCTTCTGCGCGTGTTTCTGGATCACTTCACCGATGTCTCCCAGGCGGCAGCCCGGTTTCACCAGTTCGATGGCCATGTACATGCATTCCTGGGTGACTTTCGACAGGCGCTGGGCCCATTCCGGCACGTTGCCGACATGGAACATGCGGCTGGTGTCGCCGTGGTAACCGTCCTTGATGACGGTAACGTCAATGTTCAGGGTGTCGCCATCCTTCAACGGCTTTTCGTTGGGGATGCCGTGGCAGACCACGTGGTTGATCGAGGTGCAGATCGACTTGGGGAAGCCTTTATAGTTGAGCGGGGCAGGGATGGCTTTCTGCTCGTTGACAATATAGTCGTGGCAGATCCGGTCCAGCTCTTCGGTGGTAACGCCCGGCTTGACGTGTTCGGCAATCATTTCCAGCACATCGGCGGCGAGTTTGCCGGCGACACGCATTTTTGCGATGTCCTCGGGGGTCTTGAGGGTGACGGTCATACAGGCTCTCTCTGCGCCCGGCGGCGCTGTTCAAAACGAAATAGGCGGCGGATGATGATCCGGGCGGCCCTGAAAAACGCAATTCTAACAGACGATCCCGGCAATCCGCGCCTGTCTGCGATACCAGATCGGTTAAGCGTCATAAATAAAGCGTGGCGAGGGAGCTTGCTCCCGCTGGGGC
>NZ_JABWQV010000365.1 GCF_014268615.1 Pseudomonas tehranensis
GGCAACGCAGCATGACGACAACAGACGCCGTCAAAAAGGAACAGTATTTATGATACAGGACACTGGCCATTCGCCGATGCCTGCGCAACGCACAGGAGCGCGCCAGCCCCGACAGCTTTTGTTACCATCAGCCCCATATAGAGCGCCCAGCGCCACCGACCTGTAGGAAGCCGCCCTGATGAGCCCATCGTTTGACGTCGTGGAACTCGCCACGACCTATGCCAACAAGTCCCCACAGGACATCCTCAAACTGGCCTTCGCCGAATTCGGCGATGACCTGTGGATATCTTTCAGCGGCGCCGAAGACGTGGTGCTGGTGGACATGGCCTGGAAGCTGAACAAGAACGTCAAGGTGTTCAGCCTCGACACCGGTCGCCTGCACCCGGAAACCTATCGGTTCATCGAGCAGGTGCGCGAGCACTACAAGATCGAGATCGAACTGATCTCGCCGGCCCCTGCGAAACTCGAGCCTTTCGTGAAGGAAAAAGGCCTGTTCAGTTTCTACAAGGACGGTCACGGTGAGTGCTGCGGCATTCGCAAGATCGAACCGCTGCGGCGCAAGCTGTCCGATGTCCGCGCCTGGGCTACCGGCCAGCGTCGCGACCAGAGCCCCGGCACCCGCAGCCAGGTGGCCGTGCTGGAAATCGACACAGCGTTTTCCACTCCGGAGCGCACCCTGTACAAATTCAACCCGTTGTCGCAGATGACCAGCGAAGAAGTCTGGGGTTACATCCGCATGCTGGAACTGCCCTACAACAGCCTGCATGAACGCGGTTTCATCAGCATCGGCTGCGAACCCTGCACCCGCCCAGTGCTGCCGAACCAGCACGAACGCGAAGGTCGCTGGTGGTGGGAAGAAGCCACGCAGAAGGAATGCGGGCTGCACGCCGGCAATATCATCACTAAAACCAAGGCGCTGTAGAGCCGCCACTGCCCTGTACACAAAAATGTCACCACAGGTGCCATTTTTGTGTTCAGTTACTTTTCCAATGCCCTGAAAAGTTACACGCCGGTTCCCCTCCTGTTAGCCCCCTTCCTGTTCAACGCCCAGCCTAAAAAATAAATACCTGTTCAAACGGTCAATTTATAACGGCGATTTTTCAGTAACTTACTAAACCGACATAACAAAATGAAATTAGATGACCAGGAATTAGTTAAGAAACTGGCATAAATCTGGCTTTAGTCGACAAGTGTTTTGTATACAACCCAAATAAAACATACATACACTTTTAGATCCGCAAGCCTGAAGCGCCCTATCCCGTACAGGCTGCAGATGCCCCGTAACCAATGATGCTCACCCCGTCGCGACGAAGATTTGTCGAGCCCTGCGCTCATGCACAGTCATCGCGGCAACGAGAATCAGGAGCCTGCCGGAATGCGTACAAGTCTCTCCAATAACATCGCGCTGGATCTGCCCTCCTCACCCACTGCCGTTGATGGCGCACCCGCCGCCACGCTGATCCTGAGTCCAAGACTGCACAACAAAGACCTGGCGCCGACCAAGGTCGAGGGTCGGCGCTGGGGTCGCTACAGCATCTTTGCCCTGTGGACCAACGACGTACACAACATCGCCAACTATTCCTTTGCCATTGGTCTGTATGCCCTGGGCCTCGGTGGCTGGCAGATTCTGTTGTCCCTGGGGATCGGTGCAGCGTTGGTCTACGGCTTTATGAACCTGTCCGGCTACATGGGGCAGAAAACCGGGGTGCCGTTTCCGGTGATCAGCCGGATCAGTTTCGGTATTCACGGCGCGCAGATTCCTGCATTGATCAGGGCCGTTATCGCCATCGCCTGGTTCGGCATTCAGACCTATCTGGCGTCCGTGGTTTTACGCGTGCTGCTGGTCGCAATACACCCCGGCTTCGCCGACTACGACCGCGACGCGATCCTGGGCCTGTCGAGCCTGGGCTGGGTGTGTTTCGTGGCGATCTGGTTCGTGCAACTGATGATCCTGGCCTACGGCATGGAGATGGTGCGACGCTACGAAGGTTTTGCCGGGCCAGTGATTCTGGTCACTGTCGCAGCCCTGGCCGGGTGGATGTACACCCAGGCCGGCGCAACCATTGCCTGGTCGATCCGCGAGCCACTGAGCGGCGGTGAAATGTGGCGCAACATCTTTGCCGGCGGTGCGCTGTGGCTGGCGATCTACGGCACGTTGGTGCTCAACTTCTGCGACTTCGCTCGCTCCTCGCCGTGTCGCCGGACCATCGTCGTGGGCAATTTCTGGGGGCTGCCGGTCAATATTCTGGTGTTTGCCGGGATCACCGTTTTGCTTTGCGGTGCGCAATTCCAGATCAACGGGCAAATCATCGAAAGCCCGACCCAGGTCATCGCCTCGATCCCCAACACCTTTTTCCTGGTGCTTGGCTGCCTGGCATTTTTGATTGTGACCGTGGCGGTGAACATCATGGCCAACTTCGTCGCGCCGGCCTTTGTGCTCAGCAACCTGGCGCCCAAGTACCTGACCTTCCGCCGCGCCGGGTTGATCAGCGCCGCCATTGCCGTGCTGATCCTGCCGTGGAATCTCTACAACAGCCCGCTGGTGATTGTATATTTCCTTTCCGGCCTCGGCGCCCTGCTCGGGCCCTTGTACGGCGTCATCATGGTCGACTACTGGCTGTTGCGAAAAGGCTGTATCAACGTGCCGCAGTTGTACAGCGAAGACCCCAATGGCGCGTATTACTACAGCAACGGAGTCAACCTGCGTGCCGTGGCGGCGTTTATTCCCGCAGCGCTGATCGCGATTGTCCTGGCGCTGGTGCCCGGTTTCGACAGCGTTTCCCCGTTCTCCTGGCTGATTGGCGCTTCGATTGCAGGGCTGCTGTACCTGATCATCGCCAAGCGTCAGCCCTTTTACGAAGACGTCAGCGGTGAGTCCATCGCCGTGGATAACGCCAGTCATTGATGATTCAACACGTCCCGCCCGGTGCGGGCCGCTTATTTACTCTGCGTTAAGGAGGACAGCTCATGCGAATTCTTGTAGTCAACGTCAACACCACCGACTCCATCACCCAGGCCATCGCTCGGCAGGCCCAGGCCGTGGCCGCACCGGGCACCGAGATCGTCGGGCTCACGCCGTACTTCGGTGCCGACTCCATCGAAGGCAACTTCGAAAGCTACCTGGCCGCCATCGCAGTGATGGACCGAGTGATGGCCTACGATCAACCGTTTGATGCGGTGATCCAGGCCGGTTACGGCGAACATGGCCGCGAAGGCTTGCAGGAACTGCTCAATGTACCGGTGGTGGACATCACCGACGCTGGCGCCAGCACCGCGATGTTCCTGGGCCACGCCTATTCGGTGGTCACCACCCTGGACCGCACCGTGCCGCTGATCGAAGACCGCCTCAAGCTCTCCGGCCTGTTCGCTCGCTGCGCCTCGGTACGCGCCAGTGGCCTGGCAGTGCTGGAGCTTGAGCAAGACCCGCAACGGGCGGTCGAGGCCATCGTGCAGCAGGCAGAACTGGCGGTCAGTCAGGACAAGGCCGAAGTGATCTGCCTGGGTTGCGGTGGCATGGCTGGGCTCGATGAGCAGATCCGCCAGCGCACTGGGGTGCCAGTGGTCGATGGTGTGACGGCGGCGGTGACCATTGCCGAATCCCTGGTGCGGTTGGGCTTGACCACCTCGAAAGTGCGCACCTATGCCACGCCTCGGCCCAAGACCATCATCGGTTGGCCGGGGCGGTTTGGGCGGTGAGTTGACCTCCTAGACCCGGGTGCGGCCTTCGCGAGCAAGCCCGCTCCC
>NZ_JABWQV010000366.1 GCF_014268615.1 Pseudomonas tehranensis
GTGGGAGCGGGCTTGCTCGCGAAGGGGGCGTCAGATTCAACATCTATGCTGACTGTTGTATCGCCTTCGCGAGCAAGCCTGCTCCCACATGATTTCTAGCGGATCACAAAACCGAGTTAGCGAACGCTGCTTTCGAAACGGCTCGCGCCTGGCAATTCCAGTACCAGTTCATCCCCGACGTTCAACGGTCCCACGCCCGCCGGAGTGCCAGTGAGGATCACGTCGCCGGCCTGCAATGAGAAGCAGCCAGCCATGTACTGGATCATCGGCACGATGGGGTTGAGCATCAGGCTGCTGTTGCCGTCCTGGCGCACTTCACCGTTGATGGTCAGGCGAACCGGGATGTCGGTCAGATCGGCAAAGGTACCATTGGATACGAAAGGTGCGAGCACCGCCGCACCGTCGAAGGATTTGGCGACTTCCCAAGGCAAGCCCTTGGCCTTGAGCTCGGCTTGCTTGTCCCGCAGGGTGAGATCCAGGGCCGGGGCGAAGCCGGAGATGGCATCCAGCACTTCCTCGGCACTGGGCCGGGTCGACAGTGGCTTGCCGATCAGCACGGCAATTTCAGCTTCGTAGTGCACTGCACCACGGTCGGCGGGGATGCTGAAACCGCCTTCCAGCGGCACCGCGCAGCTGCCAGGCTTGATGAACAGCAGGGGTTCGGTGGGTACAGGGTTATCCAGTTCCTTGGCGTGTTCGGCGTAGTTGCGGCCAATGCACACGATTTTTCCCACCGGGAAATGAATACGGGTACCGTCGACATACTGGTGCTGATAGCTCATTACCGACTCCTGCTTCTGGGATTCATCAGGTATTTTTTTGCGTTAAACCGCGAAAATCTTGCCCGGATTCATGATGCCGTTCGGGTCGAATACGGCTTTGACGGCCTTCATGTATTCGATTTCTACCGGCGAGCGACTGTAGGTCAGGTAATCGCGTTTGGTCATGCCTACGCCGTGTTCCGCGGAGATCGAGCCGTTGTATTTCTCGACGGTTTCAAAGACCCATTTGTTCACGGTCGCGCACTTGGCGAAGAAATCGTCCTTGCTCAGGTTCTCTGGCTTGAGGATGTTCAAGTGCAAGTTGCCGTCGCCGATGTGGCCAAACCAGACGATTTCGAAGTCCGGGTAATGTTGGCCGACGATAGTGTCGATGTCGCGCAAGAACCCCGGGACTTTCGAGACGGTGACCGAGATGTCGTTCTTGTACGGCGTCCAGTGGGAGATGGTTTCCGAGATGTACTCGCGCAACTTCCACAGGTTTTGCAGTTGGGTTTCGCTTTGGCTCATCACCCCATCGAGTACCCAGCCCTGTTCTACACAGTGTTCGAACGTTTCCAGGGCGTGGTTGGCGACTTCTTCGGTGGTGGCTTCGAACTCCAGCAGGGCGTAGAACGGGCACTCGGTTTCGAATGGCGCCGGTACGTCGCCCCGATCCAGGACCTTGGCCAGGGCCTTGTCGGAGAAGAATTCGAACGCCGTCAGATCCAGCTTGCCCTGGAAGGCATGCAGTACGGGCATGATCGAATCAAAATCGGCGGTGCCCAGGACCATGGCGGTGAGGTTCTTCGGAGCCCGGTCCAGGCGCATGGTGGCTTCGACCACGAACCCGAGGGTGCCTTCGGCGCCGATGAACAACTGCCGCAGATCGTAGCCAGTGGCGTTCTTGATCAGGTCCTTGTTCAGTTCCAGCAGGTCACCTTTACCGGTGACGACTTTCATGCCGGCTACCCAGTTGCGGGTCATGCCGTAACGAATGACCTTGATTCCGCCGGCATTGGTGCCGATGTTGCCGCCAATCTGGCTGGAACCGGCCGAGGCGAAGTCCACCGGGTAGTACAGACCGTGCTCTTCAGCCTTGTTCTGCAGTTGTTCAGTGACCACACCTGGCTGGCAGACGGCTGTGCGATCGGTGAGGTTCACGTCGAGAATCTGGTTCATGTAGTCGAATGACACGACCACTTCGCCGTTGGCCGCCACGGCTGCGGCGGAAAGCCCGGTACGCCCGCCCGATGGCACCAGCGCGACCTTATGCTCATTGGCCCAGCGCACAATGGCCTGAACCTGTTCGATGGTCTTGGGGAAGACGATGGCGCTCGGCGCCGGGGCGAAGTGCTTGGTCCAATCCTTGCCATAAGCGTTCAGGGAGTCGGCATCGGTCAAGACTTTGCCAGGCTCAACCAGGGTCTTCAGCTCATCTATCACGGCAGGATTGGTCATCGACAGAACTCTCGAACAATTCATGGTCATCCTGAGAACGCTTCACGTCGCAGGAATGAGTGTTTAGCGGGGTGCGTATGCTAGCATACCGACCCCGCAGCGTAGTGCCCATTGGCTGTTCTGCGGCGACGGCTGTCATGCCGGTCGGACCAGCATGCGCTGTCCGATTCCCTGCCATTTTTCTCCGGGACACAGGTTTACGCAGATGAGCAAGACTTCTCTCGATAAGAGCAAGATCAAGTTCCTTCTTCTCGAAGGCGTCCACCAATCGGCTGTCGACGTCCTCAAGTCGGCGGGCTACACCAGCATCGAGTACATCACCAGTTCTCTGCCGGAAGCCCAGCTCAAGGAAAAGATCGCCGATGCTCACTTCATCGGTATTCGCTCCCGTACCCAATTGACCGAAGAGATCTTCGACCACGCCAAGAAACTGGTGGCGGTCGGCTGCTTCTGCATCGGCACCAATCAGGTGGACCTCAATGCGGCGCGCGAGCGCGGTATCGCGGTGTTCAACGCGCCATACTCCAACACCCGTTCCGTGGCTGAACTGGTACTGGCCGAAGCGATCCTGCTGCTGCGCGGCATTCCCGAGAAGAACGCTTCCTGCCACCGTGGCGGCTGGATCAAGAGCGCGGCCAACTCCTTCGAAATCCGTGGCAAGAAGCTGGGTATCGTCGGTTACGGCTCGATCGGCACGCAGTTGTCGGTGTTGGCTGAAGGCCTTGGCATGCAGGTGTTTTTCTACGACACCGTGACCAAGCTGCCGCTGGGCAATGCCACCCAGGTCAACGACCTGCACGAGCTGTTGGGCATGTCCGACATCGTGACGCTGCACGTTCCGGAAACCGCCGCCACCCAGTGGATGATCGGCGAGAAGGAAATCCGTGCCATCAAGAAAGGCGGGATCCTGATCAACGCCGCTCGGGGCACCGTGGTCAAGCTCGACGCCCTGGCCGAAGCGATCAAGGACAAACACCTGATCGGCGCCGCCATCGACGTGTTCCCGGTGGAGCCGCGCTCCAACGACGATATCTTCGAAAGCCCGCTGCGCGGCCTGGACAACGTGATCCTGACCCCGCACATCGGCGGTTCTACTGCCGAAGCCCAGGCCAACATTGGCCTGGAAGTGGCGGAAAAGCTGGTCAAGTACAGCGACAACGGTACTTCGGTATCGTCCGTGAACTTCCCGGAAGTGGCCCTGCCGGCTCACCCTGGCAAGCATCGCCTGCTGCACATCCACGAAAACATCCCGGGTGTGATGAGCGAGATCAACAAGGTCTTCGCGGAAAACGGTATCAACATTTCCGGTCAGTTCCTGCAGACCAACGAGAAAGTCGGTTACGTCGTGATCGACGTCGATGCCGAATACTCCGATCTGGCACAAGAGAAACTGCAGCACATCAACGGCACTATTCGTAGCCGGGTGTTGTTCTAAGAGCAGGGGTGAGTTGTTAGCTTCAAGCGGCAGGCTGATGTATGGCTTGCAATAAAAAACGGGAGCCCGGTCAGGGCTCCCGTT
>NZ_JABWQV010000367.1 GCF_014268615.1 Pseudomonas tehranensis
CGCTTTCGCGAGCAGGCTCGCTCCCACATTTAAAGCAGGCTTAAGCCAACACTTCACCCGCCACCTGATCGATAGCCGCTTTGGTGATGTCGACGATCAGATCCGCCTCTTCGCGGGTCAGGATCAGTGGCGGAGCGAAGCCCAGGATGTCGCCGTGGGGCATGGCGCGGGCGATCATGCCGCGTTCCAGGCAGGCGGCCGAGACCCTGGGGCCGACTTTCAGCGCCGGATCAAAAGCGCTGCGCTGCTCACGATCGGCCATGAACTCCACCGCCGCGAGCATGCCATCACCGCGCACTTCACCCACCAGCGGATGGCCTTCGAGGCTTTCACGCAGCCGGCGGTTCAGGTAGCCGCCGACATCCTCGGCGTTGGCCGTGAGGTTTTCCCGCTCGAGAATGTCGAGGTTAGCCAGTGCCGCCGCCGCGCAGATCGGATGCCCTGAATAGGTCCAGCCGTGCCCCATGGCGCCTTCGGTCTGGGAGGCTTTTTCGATCACGCTCCAGACCTTTTCCCCGATGATCACCGCCGACAACGGTGCATACGCGCTGGTCAGGCCTTTGGCGGTGGTGATCAGGTCCGGCTTCATGCCGTAGCGCTGACTGCCCATTTTCGAACCCAGGCGGCCGAATGCGCAGACCACTTCATCGGCAATCAACAGCACATCATATCTGTTCAACACCGCCTGGATCGCATCCCAATAACCGACCGGCGGAACAATGATGCCACCGGTGCCCATCAACGGTTCACCGATGAACGCCGCCACGGTGTCCGGCCCTTCAGCCAGGATCATTTTTTCCAGCTCATCGGCGCAGTAACGCACGAACGCCGCTTCATCCATCCCCGCCGGGGCCTTGCGATACCAGTGGGGACACACGGTGTGCTTGACCCCTTCCACTGGCAGGTCGAAATGCTGGTGGAAGGTCGCAAGCCCAGTCAGGCTGCCGGTCATGATGCCCGAGCCATGGTAGCCACGATCGCGGGAGATGATTTTTTTCTTCTGCGGCCGGCCCAGCACGTTGTTGTAGTAACGCACCAGCTTGACCTGGGTTTCGTTGGCATCGGAACCGGACAGACCGTAGTAGACCTTCTTCATCCCCTCTGGTGCCCAGTCCATGATGCGACTGGACAGTTCAATGATCGCCTCGCTCGAGTGGCCGACGTAGGTGTGGTAGTAGGCCAGCTCCTTGGCCTGCTTGTAGATGGCATCGGCCACCTCGGTGCGACCGTAGCCGATGTTCACGCAGTAGAGGCCGGCAAAGGCGTCGATGAAATCACGGCCTTCATGATCGCGAATGCGGATGCCCGCCGCGCTCTTGATGATCCGGCCCTTGAGCGCACCACTGGCGTGATCGTGGGCGTGGGTCGAGGGGTGCATGAAATGCGCACGGTCTTGTTCGAACAGCGTGTTGAGTTCTTGGCTCATGCGGGCTCTCCTGGGAACTGGCCTTGATGGTGCAGGCAAAAGTATTTGGTTTCGACGAAGGGCTCGAAGCCCTCACTGCCACCCTCGCGGCCAAGGCCCGAGGCTTTCATGCCACCGAAGGGAATCGGATGGCCGGTGAACTTGACGCCGTTGACCGCGACCATGGCGTGGTCGAGACGGCGAATCAGTGGATAAATGAGGTCCAGGCGGTTGGAGCAAATATAGGCCGCCAGCCCGTATTCGGTGTCGTTGGCCATTTCGATGGCTTCATCCAGGGTGTCAAATGGCATCACCCCGGCGATGGGCGCGAAATTTTCTTCGCGGTAGATACGCATTTGCGGCGTGACATCAGCCAGCACCGTCGGCTGATAGAACAACCCGCCCAAGGCATGGGCTTCTCCTCCCACCAGGCGCTGGGCGCCAAGGGCCAGCGCATCGGCGACCCGATCGGCCGTTACGTCGAGCGCGGCCTGATGCATCAGCGGGCCGACGTCCACGTCCTGCTCCTGTTGATCGACCATGGCCGGGCCGACCCGCAACGCCCGTACCGCCGCGGCGAAACGGCTGAGAAACGCCTGGTAAACCGGGCGCTGCACCATAATCCGGTTCGCCGCGCAGCAATCCTGGCCCGAGGTCTGGAACTTCGCCTCCACGGCGACTTTCACCGCCAGCGCCAGGTCAGCATCGGCGCAGACAATGAACGGCGCGTTGCCGCCCAACTCCAGGGCGACTTTCTTCACGTCATGGGCGGCGGCTTGCAGCACCAGTTTGCCGACCCGAGTCGAGCCGGTGAAACTCACTGAGCGGACACGGCGATCCTTGACCAGGGTTTCCATGGTCATCTGCGGCTCACCCAATACCACGTTGACGACCCCGGCGGGAAATCCCGCTTCCTCGGCCAGTTGGGCCAAGGCCAAAGCCGAGTATGGCGTTTCATGGGCCGGTTTGATCACCACGGTACAACCGGCAGCGAGGGCGGCGGCCGCCTTGCGGGTGATCATCGCCGAAGGGAAATTCCACGGTGTCAGCAGCGCGCAGACGCCCACCGGTTCCTTGACCGTACCCAGGTGAGCATTGGGAATATGGCTGGGGATATTCTGCCCGTACAAGCGCCGGGACTCTTCGGCGAACCATGGGATGAAACTGGCGGCATAGGCGATTTCGCCGCGGGACTCGGCCAACGATTTGCCCTGCTCGAGGCTGAGGATGCGCGCCAGGTCTTCGCTGTGTTCGACGATCAACGCCGCCCAGCGGCGTAGAATTTTGCCCCGGGCGTCCAGGCTCTGTTCACGCCAGGCCGGGAATGCTTGCTGGGCCGCATCCACCGCCGCGACAATCTGCGGCTGATCCAGCATCGGCACATGGCCGATCACCGTGCGGGTGGCGGGGTTGTGCACGGCAATGCTGTGGCCGCTGTCGCTGTGGACCCACTGTCCATCGATGTAACAAAGCGCTTTGAACAGCAGCGGATGTTGATAAGTCATGACGTTCACTCCAGACCGTGTGCGTGGAACCATGCTAGGGCAGCGGTGCTTGAGTAATCGGAGGTTTGCCGTGGAGCAAATCCTGGTTTTTTTCTGAATCGAGGCGGCAAAAACGGATTTTCTGCGGTGCTCAGGATGGCTCGGCCAACTCCGCCGGCAAGGCGCCGCTGGTCTTGATGGTTTTGGTGACGACGTAGGTGAAGTAGCGTTCGATGCCGAGGTCTTCGAGCAGCAGTTGATCGACAAAGCGCTGGTACTGATCAATGTCAGGCGCCTGGATCATCGCCAGGTAATCCACCCCGCCACCGGTGGCGTAACAGAACGCCACTTGCGGGGCGGTGGCCATGCGCTGCTCGAAGCGGCGCATGTCCTGGGCGGTGTGTCGGGCCAGGGTGATTTCCACCAGCACCTGTTGACGTTTGAACACCGCGCCCCAGTCGATCTGCGCCCGATAACCGGTGATCAGCCCTGCCATTTCCAGCTTGCGCACCCGCTCCCAGGCCGGCGTCACCGAAAGGTTGATCGCCTCGGCCAGACTCGATTTGGTGATCCGCCCGTCCTCGGCGAGGACCTGCAGGATCTTGAGGTCATAGCGGTCGAGCTTGTGCATGGGCCGGGGCTCCGGGTGGTTAAAGAAATTCCAACTCAACACTCAACTCTGTGGGAGCGGGCTTGCTCGCGATGAGCCCATCACATTCAACATCTCTGCTGACTGTCTCACCGCTTTCGCGAGCAAGCCCGCTCCCAC
>NZ_JABWQV010000368.1 GCF_014268615.1 Pseudomonas tehranensis
TCATCGCGAGCAGGCTCGCTCCCACAGAGGATTTGCAGTGCTCACATATTTTGTGTCTGCCCAAGTCCACTTGTGGGAGCGAGCCTGCTCGCGATTGCAATAGGGCAGTCAATACAAAATCAAGCCACCCCCGCATCCGCCTTCAACCCCACCCCCTCCACAGCCCTGATCGCCACCTGCTCATCAATGTCCGAGGTGTCGCCACTGATGCCGATGGAACCCAGCACCCGCCCATCCTCGCCTTTGATCAACACCCCACCCGGTGCCGGCACGACGTTGCCCTGACCCAGGCCGTTCAACGCGGCGAAAAAGGCCGGGCGTTGGTGGGCGTCCTGGGCGAGCAGGCGCGAGCCCTTGCCCAGGGCGATGGCACCCCAGGCCTTGCCGATAGCGATCTGAGGACGAAGCAGGCTGGCGCCGTCTTCGCGTTGCAAGGCAATCAGGTGGCCGCCGCTGTCCAGAACCGCAATGGTCAGCGGTGCAGCGCTGATTTCACGGCCTGCGGCAAGGGCTTGCCCCGTCAGGTTGATGGCGACTTTCAAGGTTAAAGCGCTCATGAGTGCTGTCCTCTTTTGTTGTGGGAAGCGTTCCAGGCAATGCCTTCGGCAAAACCAGACGCAAATAATAGAACACAATAGAACATGTTTTTGTATACAATAATTCCAACAACACGACCAGAGCGACGAAGCACCGCCGTATTTACGGCCTTCCGACGAATGAAACAGGTGCTTGAGGAAAGGGATTGACCTGCGCCGTCCGCCGTGAATACACTCAACGCAAAGCCACTTGTATACAATTACAAAACGTAAGAGGCACAAAACCATGAGCAAAATGAGAGCAATCGAAGCCGCCGTTCTGGTGATGCGCCGTGAAGGCGTGGACACCGCCTTCGGCATCCCGGGTGCCGCGATCAACCCGCTGTACTCTGCCCTGCAAAAGGTGGGTGGCATCGATCATGTCCTCGCTCGCCACGTTGAAGGCGCCTCCCACATGGCCGAGGGCTACACCCGCACCAAGGCCGGCAACATTGGCGTGTGCATCGGCACCTCGGGCCCGGCGGGGACCGACATGGTGACGGGGCTCTACAGCGCTTCGGCCGACTCGATTCCGATCCTGTGCATCACCGGCCAAGCGCCCCGCGCCCGCCTGCACAAGGAAGATTTCCAGGCGGTGGATATCACCAGCATTGTCAAACCGGTGACCAAGTGGGCCACCACCGTCCTGGAACCGGGCCAGGTGCCGTACGCGTTCCAGAAGGCCTTCTTTGAAATGCGTTCCGGCCGGCCGGGCCCGGTGCTGATCGACTTGCCGTTCGACGTGCAGATGGCCGAGATCGAGTTCGACATCGACGCCTACCAACCGCTGCCGCTGGCCAAACCTGCCGCCAATCGCGTGCAGATCGAAAAGGCCCTGGCCATGCTCGATCAGGCTGAACGCCCATTGCTGGTGGCCGGCGGCGGCATCATCAACGCCGATGCCAGCGAGCTGCTGGTGGAATTTGCTGAACTGACCGGTATCCCGGTGATTCCCACACTGATGGGCTGGGGCACGATTCCCGACGATCACCCATTGATGGTCGGCATGGTCGGCCTGCAAACCTCCCACCGTTATGGCAATGCGACACTGCTCAAGTCGGACGTGGTACTGGGCATCGGCAACCGTTGGGCCAACCGCCACACCGGTTCGGTGGATGTCTACACCGAAGGGCGCACCTTCATTCATGTGGACATCGAACCGACCCAGATCGGCCGCGTGTTCACCCCGGACCTGGGCATCGTTTCCGACGCTGCCTCGGCACTGACTGCGTTCATCGAAGTCGCCCGCGAATGGCAAGCCGCCGGCAAACTGAAAAACCGCAGCGCCTGGCTGCAGGACTGCCAGCAACGCAAGGCCAGCCTGCAGCGCAAGACGCACTTCGACAACGTGCCGGTCAAACCCCAGCGTGTGTACGAAGAAATGAACCAGGTCTTCGGCAAGGACACCTGCTACGTCAGCACCATTGGGTTGTCACAGATCGCCGGGGCGCAGTTCCTGCACGTCTACAAACCGCGCCACTGGATCAACTGCGGCCAGGCCGGCCCGTTGGGCTGGACTATCCCGGCGGCGCTCGGGGTGGTCAAGGCCGACCCGAGCCGCAAGGTCGTGGCGTTGTCGGGGGACTACGACTTCCAGTTCATGATCGAAGAGCTGGCGGTCGGCGCGCAGTTCAAGCTGCCGTACATCCACGTGGTGGTGAACAACTCCTACCTGGGGTTGATCCGCCAGGCCCAGCGCGGGTTCGACATGGACTACTGCGTGCAACTGTCCTTCGACAACCTCAACGCGCCGGAACTCAACGGGTATGGCGTGGACCACGTCGCCGTGGCCGAGGGCCTGGGTTGCAAGGCGCTGCGGGTGTTCGAACCGTCCGGCATCCAGCCGGCGCTGCGCAAAGCCCAGGAGTTGATCGAGGAATTCAAGGTGCCGGTGATCGTCGAGATCATCCTGGAACGGGTGACCAACATTTCCATGGGCACCGAGATCAACGCCGTCAACGAATTCGAAGACCTGGCACTGGTGGGCAACGATGCGCCGACCGCAATTTCGTTGCTCGACTGAGTACCTGTGGGAGCGGGCTTGCTCGCGAAGACGGCTTCAAATCCAACAACGATGTTGGCTGACACAGCGCTTTCGCGAGCAAGCCCGCTCCCACAGGGATCTACAAACATTTACCGGAGACCCACCATGCCGCGTTTCGCAGCCAACCTGTCCATGCTGTTCACCGAGCAGGATTTCCTCGCCCGTTTCGAAGCGGCCGCCAAGGCCGGTTTCACGGGTGTCGAATACCTGTTCCCGTACGACTACAGCAGCGCCGAGCTCAAGGCGCTGCTCCAGGCCAATGGCCTGACCCAAGTGTTGTTCAACCTGCCGGCCGGCGACTGGGCCAAGGGCGAGCGCGGTATTGCTTGTCTGCCGGACCGGGTTGAAGAGTTCCGCTCGGGCGTTGACCTGGCAATCGCTTATGCCCAGGTGCTGGGCAACACCCAGGTCAACTGCCTGGCCGGGATTTGTCCGCAGAACTGCGACAAAGCCCTGGTGGAGAAAACCTTTATCGCCAACCTGAAATACGCAGCCGAGAGGCTGCAAGCCAAAGGCATCAAGCTGGTGATGGAAGCCATCAACACCCGCGACATTCCCGGTTTCTACTTGAACAACACCGCCCAAGCCCTATTGCTCCACGAGCAGGTGGGCAGCGCCAACCTGTTCCTGCAATACGACATCTACCACATGCAAATCATGGAAGGCGACCTGGCCCGGACCCTCTCGGCGCACCTGGATCAGATCAACCATGTGCAACTGGCGGACAACCCGGGACGCAACGAGCCGGGAACCGGCGAGATCAACTACCGCTTCCTGTTCGAACACCTGGACCGCATCGGTTACCAAGGCTGGGTCGGCTGCGAATACAAGCCACTGACCAGCACCGAAGCGGGCCTTGGCTGGCTGAAAAGCCATAACGCGGTTTGACCCGATACGGCCTTTGTGGCGAGGGAGCTTGCTCCCGCTCGGCTGCGAAGCAGACGCATGATTTTTTCACCCAACATGGATTTCTGGGGCCGCTTCGCGACCCAGCGGGAGCAA